>JBCDAS010000348.1:0-2200 GCA_039185235.1 Pseudomonadota bacterium | reverse complement strand
GGAAGTCCTTCGTTGCCGTCGGCATCGCGGATGTCTGCTGCGTTGAGCGGTGAATTGAGAAGATCGATTTTGTTGAGGACCTCGATTTGCACGACCTCGTCTGGGACGCCGAGAGCATCTAGCACGTCCCGGACATCGGATGCCTCGGCCTCGCTGGTCGGGCTTGAGATGTCCCGGACATGCAAGATCAGATCTGCTTCGAGCACTTCCTCCAAAGTCGCGCGAAATGCGGCAACCAACTCCGTTGGCAAGTCGGAGATGAATCCGACCGTATCGGACAAGATTGCCTTGCGCCCCGATGGCAGCTCGAGCTCACGCATCGTTGGATCGAGGGTTGCGAAGAGCATATCCTCGGCCATGACGTCAGCTTGGGTTAATCGATTGAACAAAGTGGATTTTCCAGCATTTGTGTAGCCGACCAGAACGACCACCGGAAAAGGTGCTTTCTTTCGCGCTTTGCGATGCAAGGTCCGCGTTTGAACGGTTTTGCCGAGTTGGCGGCGCAGCCGGGTGATTTTTTCGTCGATCATCCGACGGTCCGACTCGATCTGGCGTTCACCGGGGCCGCCCATGAACCCTGCGCCGCCGCGTTGGCGCTCCAGGTGGGTCCAACTGCGTACCAATCGCGACTTTTGGAAGGAAAGATGTGCCAGATCAACCTGCATCACGCCTTCGCGGGTCTGCGCGCGCCGCCCAAAGATTTCGAGGATCAAGCCGGTGCGGTCGAGGACCTTGGCTTTCCAAGCACGTTCGAGATTTCGCTGCTGAACTGGGCTGAGGCTTGTATTTACGATAACGAGATCTGCCTCGGCGTCGGAGACCCAGTCAGAGACCTCGTCAACCTTTCCACGGCCGAACAACGTCGCGGGATGGCGTTTGTCCAGCGAGAGGCTCTGCTGTGCGACGACCTCAAGTTCAATCGCACGCGTGAGGCCGACCGCCTCTTCGAGACGTTGTGCCGGATCGCGACGCGAAGCGCCTCGGAGATCGGGGCTGAGGACAATGCATCGGTTCAACTGAAGAAGCCCCCTGCCCTGATCTTACTCTGAATCACCCTCATAGAGGCTAAAGGGTTGCGCTGGCATAATCGTCGAAATCGCATGTTTGTAGACGAGTTGGGACTGTCCATCCCGGCGCAGAAGCACACAGAAGTTGTCAAACCAAGTGATCACACCTTGCAATTTCACACCGTTCACCAGGAAAACTGTGACCGGGATCTTTTGCTTGCGGACGTGGTTGAGGAAACTGTCTTGCAGGTTTTGTTTGCTCTCGGCCATCTGTTTTCCTTTCGCAGCCGTTATCTGGGTAGCGCTTTGCTACCGGACATAGACTGCGGCGTCCGGCGGCGCATTACCAGTGGTTTTTGGTCGCATCGAAGGATTGACGCCAAGTTTCGATATTAAATACGGCGACCAATGCCAGCATCTCGATCCGTCCTGCGATTGCAGCAAGGGCGAGGACGACCTGGGCATTTCGGCTCAAATCGGCAAATGCAGACTGATCAGAGCTGAGGATCTGGAAGATCGGACCGGTGTTCGAGATTGCGGCGGTTGCGGCGACAAGAGCGTCTTCAAAGCTCATTCCATTCGCCGACAGACCTACGATCGCAAACATGAGAGCAATGAAATAGAGCATAATGAACGTCCAGGCGATCACCGCTCCTTGGCGGGTAATCGTGCGCAAGTCCGCTCCAACACCTATGACCGATTCCGGCTGTGCAATGCGCTGGACTTCACGCATCCCGTGGCGGATCAGAGCGTAGGCTCGGATCAGTTTCACACCTCCCGCGGTCGTGGCGGCGCCGCCGCCGACCGCGCAAAGGCCGAGGAGCAAAAGCCCGGGGTTCTCCAAGCCGCTCCAGGTTCGTGCCGTCTCCCAAAAGGCGCTTTGAAACCCTGTGGTGGTCAAGAAAGACAGCGTTGTGAACACCGTGCCCCAAAGAGCTGCAAGCCCATCACTTAGATTGTCGCCAATCTCGACAGAAAGCGCACCCAGCCAATGGCGCGCAAAGAGCGCGAGTGTGGCCAACCCGACAAGCCAAGCCATCAACCGAAGCTCGGGGTCAGCCTGCCATTGCCGGGCGCGCCCGGTCTGGCTGGCGTTGAAGTAGAGAATTCGGCTCGCAGCGAGTACCAAGAAGACAGCGATCACGATCTCGGCCACGACGCTGCCTGAGCCCGCAATACCGTCTGGATAGGGT
>JBCDAS010000347.1:0-2436 GCA_039185235.1 Pseudomonadota bacterium | reverse complement strand
GGGCAGTCGTGGTCCCGCAGGGGCCACGCTGGATGCCCCCGGCCCCTCCTTGACTTGTCCTTCTCGCGCGTCCCGTGTAAGCGAAGCGCGCGAACGATTTTCCCGAGGGAGCGCCACCCATGCCCGCAATCATCGACCTCACTGCCCGCGAAATTCTCGACAGTCGCGGCAACCCGACGATCGAGGTGGACGCCACGCTCGATGACGGCGCCTTTGGCAGGGCTGCTGTGCCCTCCGGCGCCTCCACCGGCGCCCATGAAGCGATCGAGCTGCGCGATGGCGGCACGCGCTATGGCGGAAAGGGCGTGCAACACGCGTGCAGAGCCGTCAATGAGACGATTTTCGAAGCGCTCAACGGGGTCGAGGCAACCCAGCAGGAGTTGATCGATGAGCGCATGATCGCGCTCGACGGCTCGACCAACAAGGCCAAGCTCGGTGCGAATGCGATGCTCGGAACCTCGCTCGCCGTGGCCAAGGCCGCTGCCGCCTCCCGCGGCCTACCACTCTACCGCTACATCGGTGGCATCTCCGCCCGGACCCTTCCGGTTCCCATGATGAACATCGTCAATGGCGGTGAACACGCAGACAATCCCATCGACATTCAAGAATTCATGGTCATGCCAATCGGCGCCGAGAGCATCGCCGAGGCGGTCCGCTGGGGCTCCGAGATCTTCCAGACCCTCAAAACCGCACTGAAACGCGCGGGCCATAACACCAATGTCGGCGATGAAGGCGGATTCGCGCCCAATATCGGCTCAACCCGCGAAGCACTCGACTTCATCATGAACTCAATCGACGCGGCGGGATACAAACCCGGTGTCGAGGTCTGGCTCGCCCTGGATGCGGCCTCAACTGAGTTCTACGCGAACGGCGTCTACAATCTCCGCGGCGAAGGGCTGGCACTTAGCTCCGAGGATATGGCCGCCTATCTGGCGCAACTGGTCAGCGACTATCCGATCATCTCGATCGAAGACGGCATGGCCGAAGACGATTGGGAGGGCTGGCAAGCCCTCACCGAAGCCGCCGGAGATCAGTGCCAATTGGTTGGCGATGACCTCTTCGTGACCAATACTCAACGGCTCTCGCATGGTATTAAGCAGGGCACTGCAAACTCAATCCTGGTGAAGGTCAACCAGATCGGCACCCTGACTGAAACCCTGGCCGCTGTCGAAATGGCCCATCGTGCCGGCTACACAGCAGTCATGTCGCACCGCTCAGGCGAGACCGAGGACACCACCATTGCCGATCTCGCGGTTGCAACCAATTGCGGGCAGATCAAAACCGGCTCCCTCGCCCGCTCTGACCGGCTTGCGAAATACAATCAACTGATCCGGATCGAACAGGAGCTTGGCCCCGCTGCGCTCTATGCTGGCAATACGATCCTGCGCCGGTAAGCTGTTGCAATTAAGACTCAAACTCAAGCGAAGCGCTGGCGAATCCGAACTTCAAGGAATCTTTTTACCAATGGCTTTGTCATAATTAGGTGACCTTCAGTCGAGGAGTGAGTGAGACCCGCGTGTTCCGAGATCTAAGCCTTGCACAAGCCGTAACCCCGACCCTGACGATGCTGGCCATCGCAGGCCTGGTGGTCTTTGGCCATTCCGGTCTCTATGGCGAGTTTGGCTTGTCGGCGCTCCAGGATGCCCGCCATCAAGAGCGCTTGATGCAAGCCGAGAAAACACAGCTGGCCGCCGAGAAAGCCCGCCTGGAGAACCTCGTGCAAAGGTTAAGCCCGGCACATTTGGATCTCGAGCTTTTGGACGAACGCGCCCGTGCCGTCCTCGGTTCTAGCCGAGACGACGAAATCATTATCCAATAGGCGCAACCGGGCCCGCGCTTCCCAGGCAATATCTTCGCGGGCGCCCAGACACGGGCCTCCCCCACCCACCCGCGCGGGCCCGTGGAACACCAGCTCTCGATGCGCGGATGGAGGCGGCGCGCGGGGTGGGTGGGTCTCCCCGACGCTTGTCATCCGGCACATATCTCTCCTGGGAGCGCGCCGCCGGGACATCTTCCGTCCCGGAACCAATCAAGATTGCAAGGAACGATCTGCCGTTTTACGTGCGTTTCGTCTCAAATTCAGTATCTTTGGCTCAAACGCAGCTCTCGCCAGGAGGAAGCTATGGCCCCGCGCAAGAAAGCCCCCCCAAAGAACAGCCCCTCCCCGGATGAAATGCTCGGCTTCTACAAGGACATGCTCCTGATCCGCCGCTTCGAGGAGAAGGCGGGTCAGCTCTATGGCATGGGCCTGATCGGCGGCTTCTGCCATCTCTATATCGGTCAAGAGGCCGTGGTCGTTGGCTTGCAGAGCCAGTGCGAAGATGGCGATCAGGTCACAACCTCTTATCGCGACCACGGCCATATGCTCGCCGCCGGAATGGACCCAAAAGGTGTCATGGCTGAACTCACGGGGCGCGAGGGCGGCTACTCCAAAGG
>JBCDAS010000346.1:0-2469 GCA_039185235.1 Pseudomonadota bacterium | reverse complement strand
GCATAGGCTTGCAGGGCAAGCGCGACGGTCGTCAGACCAGTCCCAACCAACGCGATAACCTGCGCCGAAAAAAGCCTGGCGTAGATTGGGTTGGTAAGCGGCTGAAGCATTCTCGCAGAGTTCCTTCAACTTGGTCTTTGCAGCGGGTCCAGTCTTGGAATGACAGAGGGTGAGTTATTCATCGCCATTGAGCAAGTGGCACTTATCAGAGAGATGGCGCTTTGAAATCAATCTCAGGCAGCAGGGATTTCATCCTCCATTTCCAGTCACAGAACGACCGGTACTGGGCCCTATCTCCGATCAGGCAATCGGGGTTCACGACCGGATCGCCGAAGGTGAAGCACTGATCTCCGGAACTGAAAAGACTGGCCCTGCTCCTGACAGCCTACAGCGATTCCGAATCTTCGTTTGGTTATCGAGCCCGATAGCGTGGGGCGCAAGCGGGTGGTTCTCCCGTGTGATGAGCCCTGCCCGGTCGAACGCGGGATGCGCATTTTAGGCGGGAAATGGACCGGCTCGATCCTGTGGCATCTCAAGGATGGCCCGGTGCGCTTCAACGATCTCGGGCGTCAGCTGGGTGGGGCCAGCAAGAAGATGATCGCGCAGCGGCTCGATGAGTTGGAGCAGCGCGGCATGGTGGAGCGCAAAGTGGTTGCTGAGAAGCCGATCGCTGTGACCTATGAGGCCACAGAATTTGGGCGCTCTGCCGTGCGGTTTCTCGAGGACCTCGCCGGTTGGGTCGAGGCGAACGGCCTTTGATCCAGAGGCGCCAGGCCAGCCGGGTCTGATCAGTTCGTCAAAGCGGTGAGGTCGATGCCAAAGGTCACAGCTCCGATTGGGGCGCCGTTCTCGGGATCCACCACGGTCATGCTCACCTGGGTCTGGATTTTCTGGGTCGAGTCATCGAACTCGAGCTCGCTTACATGAACGGCACCGGGACCTCGCAGATAGGTCTCCTGATACTTCGCCTCATCGCCCTGGTAGAAATCCGAGGTCGGGTCCGAGATCGCGACATTAAGCCCCTGCTGATCCATCACGATGATCTCGGTGATGACACCATTTGACAGCTCGCGGCGGTCGCGCAGGATGACCGAGGCTTGCCGCCCGATCAGATCTCCCACCATCGGGCCGCGGCTGCCGCCCTTCACCCAAGCTTTGTCGAGCCGAGTGATCTTACGCTCAGAGATATTGCCCCAAACCTGATTCTGTTCCCGGATCGCGTAAACCAGAACCGGATCGTTGATCCAGGTTTGCAGCTCTCCTTGGGCGATTTCAGTCACATCAGCCGCAAAGTCTTCGGCCTTAGGCTGGGATTGTGCGGTTGCAAAGAATGGGACCAACGCAAAGGACACAATCACGGCAAAGACTTGTCTGGACATTGCGGCTCTCCCCTGGGCATGTTTCTCGCCACGGCGGCAAAAGTTCTTTAGCCTGGGCAAGTATAACACCCCGTAAACTGATCCCCTACCCCGATACTCCGATTTCTCCCGGTGATCAACGCGTAAAGGATACACGCGGAAGTGGATCGATTCGGGCGTAAAAATCTACAATTCGGATCGATGGGCGTGCTTGCCCCGGTCTTCAAGCAGCTTAGCTCTGGGTCAGCGAAAGGAGACCCCGATGAGCTGGAACCCCTCTATGGACCCGCATTGCCCGGCGCCGGACAATGTTGATTCGATCGAAACCCTGATTGTGCCGCGTGCCAAAGATATTGGTGATTTCGAGGTGCGCAGAGCGCTTCCTTCGGCCAAACGCCAGATGGTGGGGCCGTTCATTTTCTTCGATCAGATGGGTCCTGTGGAGTTTCTGACGGGCAAGGGCATCGATGTGCGCCCTCATCCCCATATCGGGCTGGCGACCGTGACCTATCTCTTTGACGGAAAGATGTATCACCGCGACAGCCTCGGCACCTCGATGGAGATTGAACCAGGGGCGGTGAACTGGATGATCGCAGGCCGTGGGATCAGCCATTCCGAGCGCTCGGGTGCGGGGGAGCGGGCCAAGGAGAGCCGACTTTTTGGGATTCAAACCTGGATCGCCCTGCCCGATGGGCAAGAGGATGTGGACCCGGGCTTTGAGCACCAGCCGAAAGAGGCTCTGCCGGTGATCGAAGGCGACGGCAAGGAGATGCGCCTGATCCTCGGCACAGCCTATGGCGAACGGGCGCCGGTGAAGACCTTCTCGGAGATGTTCTATGGCGATGTGATCTTGCAGGCCGGCGCGAAACTGCCATTGCCCGACGATCACGAGGACCGGGCGATTTACGTCTTGGATGGGACCATCGAAGTGGCCGGAGATGCGTTCGAGCCGGGCCGGATGATGATCTTTCGCCCAGGCGACCGGATTACCGTGACGGCCAAGACGGCGGCGCGGATCATGATTCTGGGCGGTGAGACCCTTGGGAGCTCGCGCTATATCTGGTGGAATTTCGTCGCAAGCTCGAAAGAGCGGATCGAGGCCGCCAAACAG
>JBCDAS010000345.1:0-2586 GCA_039185235.1 Pseudomonadota bacterium | reverse complement strand
AGAGCGTATCGGCGCCATCCTCTCCCTCGACAGTATCGCTGTTACGCCCGCCAAAGATCAGGTCGTTTCCAGTCCCACCCCGGATCGTATCGTTGCCCTCCAACGCTCTTATCTCATCGCTCAATGGCCCCCCTGTCAGGCTATCCGCACCAGATGTTCCTGTTAGGGTCACCGGGTCAGCCTCGAGCGCGCCCAAATCAGGGGCGGTCTCCGTGAGGCGCGGACCGCCTGATTGGTCGACTGGAAGCGTCTCGGCCAGGTTGGCATCACCATCGAGATCCAGCGTGTCCGCGGGCAGAGCCAAAGGGTCACCGGCGTCGATAGCATCGCCAGTTAGGTTCAGCTTGAACCCCTCGCGCCCATCTGGCTCGGCACTCAAAACCCCGGATCCGTTGGCGGTCGCGGCAAAGACCGCGCCCGCGTTCGTCGTACCAACCAGGGCGCCGTCGGTGTAGATTGCTGGCCCCAGGATATTGCCTCCGCTCAAAGCGAAAGCGCCGTAGATCTCGCTGCTACTGGTCGCGGAGTTTCCCAACACGATCGAGTTGGTGATCTGAGCAGTCCCCGATCCGGAATAGATCCCACCCCCTGCTCCCGCCGTGCTTTGATTGCCAGACAGCGTCGCGTGGACCAAGTTCATGGCCCCGTTTGCGAAATAGACGCCGCCTCCTATAGCTGCGGAGTTCAGCCCGACCGTGGTGTTGGTAAGCGAGAGCGCGCCAGCCACGCCTCCAGTCCAGGCGCCGCCTCCATATTGCGCGGTATTGCGGGTCAACACCGCCCCCGCAACAGTGGCTTGGGCGTCCCGCAGGAAGAGCGCCCCACCAGAAGCGGTCGCCGAGTTGGCATCAAAGCTCCCGCCGATCAGGGTGAGCATTCCACCGGCCTGTGCGATGGCTCCGCCTTCATAAGCGGTGTTCTGCACGGCCGAGATACCATTCAAGCTGAGATTGGCGTTTATCGCAGAGATGGCTCCACCGGCTGCTGATGCTGCATTGGTTGAGAAACTGGTATTCGTGATCGAGACGTTCCCGCCCTTGGCCTCGATCGCTCCACCGTCTGCGCCATATCCCGCCGCGTTCCCGGAGAAGCTTGAACCGGTGATCGTCAGATCAGCGCCCGAAGCATAGAGCGCCCCACCGCCTTGATACGCCATGTTTCCCGAAAAAATCACTCGGTCCAGGGTCAGCGAACCACCTGTGATCGCGATCGCGCCTCCAGGCCCATAACTGTTGCCGCCCGCGAGTTGCAGATCCGACAGTGCGACATCATCGGTGGTGTCGATGGAAAAGATCCGAGAGGCCGCACCCGCCTGAACCGACAGATCCGGCATCGAGCCGCCAGTGCCCGAGATCGTGACCCCATCCGTGACCGCGATCTCGCCACCCGTCAGAGAAAGCGTTCCCTGCAAGCCGCTGGCAAAGACGATCTCATCGTCTCCGGCTGTCGCATTGGCCAAGGCCACGGCCTCGCGCAAAGACAAGGTCGCGTTCTCAACACTCTCATCAGTGAGCGTTGTGACCGTGAATATCGCCACACCCGTCTCCCGCTTTCACACGGAGAAAGGTGGTAACCAGAAATGGTTAAGGGATCGGAAGGGATGCCGCGCCCGCGAATGGGCGCGGCGGCATGTCAGTTCCGGTTCATCCGGTTCTCGATGAGATTGTCGACCACTTGCGGCTCGGCCAGGGTCGATGTGTCACCGAGCGCGCCGAAATCATCCTCGGCAATTTTGCGCAGAATGCGGCGCATGATCTTGCCTGATCGGGTTTTGGGCAGACCCGGTGCCCACTGGATCAGATCCGGCGAGGCGATTGGGCCAATCTCTTGGCGCACCCAAGTGCGGAGCTCTTTGCGCAACTCCTCGGTCGGGTCTTCGCCGGCCATTAGGGTGACGTAGCAATAGATCCCTTGGCCCTTGATCTCATGCGGGTAGCCCACGACGGCTGCTTCTGCGACCTTTGCATGCGCGACCAAAGCACTCTCGACCTCTGCCGTGCCCATCCGGTGGCCCGAGACATTGATCACGTCGTCAACCCGACCGGTGATCCAGTAATAGCCATCCGCATCCCGCCGACAGCCATCTCCGGCGAAGTAGTAGCCTTTGTAGTCTGCGAAATAGGTCTTCACAAACCGCTCGTGGTCCCCCCAGACGGTCCGCATCTGCCCTGGCCAACTGTCTTTGATGCAAAGCACACCTTCGGCCTCGGTTGTCTCGATCTCTGCACCGGTTTGAGGCTCGAGCACCACTGGTTGCACACCCAGGAAAGGCGTCGTTGCCGAGCCAGGTTTTGTTGCAGTAGCGCCCGGCAGAGGCGTGATCATATGCCCGCCCGTCTCCGTCTGCCACCAGGTGTCAACAATCGGGCAGCAGCCCTTGCCGACGACATCATTGTACCAATTCCAAGCCTCCGGATTGATCGGCTCTCCAACGGTGCCCAAAATCCTCAGGCTTGAGAGATCGCATTTCTCGACAAACTCAGTCCCCTGCCCCATCAACGCCCGGATTGCTGTGGGGGCGGTGTAGAACTGGTTCACTTTATGCTTCTCGCAAACCTGCCAGAAGCGCGAGGCATCCGGGTAAGT
>JBCDAS010000344.1:0-2679 GCA_039185235.1 Pseudomonadota bacterium | reverse complement strand
CGCGCGGCGATCGACCTGAAGCGGCTGGTACTGCTCGCGCGTTTTCACCCGCGCATAGGCTTTCAGGAGATCCGAGAGCGTCGCCGTCCAGGTCGTCTCCCGCTTGACCGTCACCGTCTCGGTCATTCCGCGCGCAAAGAAATCCCGCCCCAGTTGATCGCGCGCCATCAGCGCAGCCGAGGCTTTGCGCATCGCCTCCAACCGCTCGAGTTGGAAGGCAAGCCGGGCCGCCATATCCGCGCCGGAGGGTTCATCCTCGGGATGAGGCGGCGGAAGAAGAAGACGCGATTTGAGATAGGCCAGCCAGGCCGCCATCACCAGATAATCCGCCGCAAGCTCAATCCGCAGCTTCTGCGCCGCCGAGACGAACTCCAAATACTGCTCAGCCAGTTGCAGGATCGACACCTCACGCAGATCGACCTTCTGCGTGCGCGCCAGTGTCAGCAACAGATCCAGCGGGCCTTCATATCCCTGCACATTGACCGAGAGCACCTCGGCCGCCAGCGCCTCCTGATCACGCGGGGGGGTGTCAAAGGCCTCGACCGGCAGCTCCAGCAAGTCCTCAGGCATAGGTCATCTCCTTCAACAATCCATCATGCAGATCCCGCAACGCTTCCGCATCGCCATCTCTTGGCGCGCGCCGCTGGTCCAGAACCCGCTCAGCCCGATTGAGCGCATCGCCAGCCAGCGCCGGGGTTTCTTCGGCGATCGCCTGCATCTCTCCACGGTTGCCATTGCAATGCAGGATCACGTCGCAACCGGCGGCCAGCGCCTTTCGCGCACTGAGCCCCATGGGCAATTTAAGCGCTTTCATCGAGAGGTCGTCCGTCATCAGCAGTCCCTCGAAGCCCAGCTCCCCTCGGATCAGGGCGATCACATCCGGTGAGTGGGTGGCACAGGCCTCGGGATCGATGGCCTCAAAAATCACATGCGCGGTCATCCCCATCGCTGCATCGCGCAAGGCGAGAAAGGGCGGGAAGTCGACCTTACGCAACTCGTCCAAAGACGCGCTGACCCGGGTCATGTCCTCATGGGTGTCATGGAGCGCCCTTCCATGGCCCGGCAGGTGCTTGATGACCGGCAGGCAGCCGCCTTCGATCGTGCCTGCGGCAACTTCGCGAGCGCGGATCGCCACCTCCATCGGTTTCCAGCCGAGCGCGCGATTGCCGATCACCGGGTGTGCATTGCGCTGGGGAACATCGACCAGCGGCACGCAATTCACATCGATGCCCGCATAGCGCAGCTCCATCGCGATGATCCGATAGCGCAGGCGGAGCGCCTGCATCAGCGCGATCTCGTCGCGCATACCTTCGCAGATATCGCGCACCGGCAGCCATTCCTGCCAATGTGGCGCTCCCATCCGGGCGACCCGACCGCCCTCTTGATCGATCAGGATCGGCGCATCCCGCCCGACCGTGTTTCGCAGGTTGTCCGTCAGGCGGCGCAACTGCTCCGGGCTCGAGACATTCCGGGCAAAGAGGATGAAGCCCCAAGGGTTCAGCTCGGCGAAGAAATCCCTCTCCTCCGGCGTCAAAAGCGGGCCAGAGAGCCCGACGATCATGGCGCGTTCAGCCACCCGAGGAGACAATGCAGTCTTGGCCGCGCCCGCGTAGCGCTTGGCAGGTTGCGGTCGCGTCGGCACGGTCCTTGAACGGGCCCAGGCGCAGCCGGTAATAGGTCACGCCACCCGATTGGGTCACGCCCACAACCAGCGCCTTCTGGCTCACCAGATCGGAATGCTCGCTGCGGATCCTCTCCCAAGACGTCATGATCACATCGCGGCTGGGTGAGGCTTGCAACTGGACTTTGATGGGCGAGCCTTCGGCTGCTTTGGCCAGATCCGCCCCGCTGTTCTCGGCACTGACCCGGGCCGCGAGCATCCGCACGCGCAGGTTGGGTGGGCGATTGATCACGAGCGGGCTGTAATCGGGCGCATATGGGTTGCCAGACGAGACCGGCTGCACAGGTTCGGGCTTCGCCTCGGCTGGCGGAGCGGGCTCTGGTGTCTCGGCCCTGGCAGTGGGTGAGCCTTCGGCGGGTTGGGCCGGGGTGAGCGCTGCGACCACCTCGTCCTCCGGCGCACCCTCCTCGATCTGGTCGCTGGCCTCAGCGACGCCGAGCACCTCGGTACCGGTCTGCACCGAGAGGATCTGGCTGGCGGGTTTCGGCTCGGGCTTCAGCGCCGCCATTGCCACATCCTCCTCACGCAGAGCGGGCGCTGCCGGGGCGAGTTGGATCTCTGGCTCTTCAGCCACATTGACCGACGCGGCATTGTAGCTGTCGATATTCTGATGCGGCGTGACCTCTCCGCCGCGATCGACCGGGCGGATCTTCACTGGCTGGGTCGAGGCGCGGATGATCGGCACCTGCTGTGCGTCACGCACACCCAAATGGTAGAACCAGCTTCCCATCACCACCAGCACAGCCGTCGCCGCCACCGCCCCGACCCAAGTCGAGAGCGTTTGGCCGACCGAGTGCATACGCGCCTGCCCGCCAGGGCCGCGTTCGCCAGAACTGTCGTAATCGTCGTCGTCCATCGGTCCCGTGCCTGTAAAAGCCCAGATGGTGTAGGTCTGCTCTGCCCTCCCCCAACCGATGGTATTTTTTCTTAGGCCATTTCGGTCATTGGAGTGACACCGAGAATACCAAGACCGGCGAAAATCACAACTCTGACGGCAT
>JBCDAS010000343.1:0-2692 GCA_039185235.1 Pseudomonadota bacterium | reverse complement strand
GTTGCATTTGCGGGAGAATGATGCGGCCGATTTTACCTTCCGCCAGCTCGATCTTCTCTCCAACCAATTCGCAAATGTGTTTGATTATCATGGGCTTAAGCGTGGCGATCGGGTCGCGGTTCTGCTGCCGCAATGCCCAGAGACGCTGTTGACCCATTTGGCCGCCTATAAGATGGGCGCCATCGTAGTCCCTCTGTTCACTCTCTTTGGCGCCGATGGATTGAGCTATCGCCTCG
The DNA here is from genome assembly GCA_039185235.1 of Pseudomonadota bacterium. Lineage (GTDB taxonomy): Bacteria > Pseudomonadota > Alphaproteobacteria > Rhodobacterales > Rhodobacteraceae > Thermohalobaculum. The sequence continues at coordinate 2,456 of JBCDAS010000343.1, read as the reverse complement.
ACCATTCGGGCGCGCGGATGCTGGTGACTGACAGCGCCAATCTGCCAAAGCTGGAGGGGATTGGCGCGGGGCTCGAGGCGATCTTCTGCATCGACGGCGCGGGTGCGCGGGCCATGGACCTGTCGGGCGAGATGGAGAAGGCGCGCGATGCCTTTGATCCGGTCGCCACGACGCCTGAGACGCCCGCCTTTATCTCCTACACATCGGGCACCACGGGACCGCCAAAAGGGGCGCTGCATGCGCATCGGGTGCTGCTTGGCCATGTGCCGGGGGTGCAGCTGATCCATGACTTCTTTCCCAAGGAAAACGCAGCCATGTGGACGCCGGCCGACTGGGCTTGGATGGGTGGGTTATGCAACATCGCGATGCCCTGTTTGCGGTTTGGCGTGCCCTTGCTGAGCTATCGGATGGAGCGGTTTGATCCGGAGGAAGCCTTTGGAATCCTTCAAAATTTTATGCTCACCAATGTCTTCTTGCCGCCCACTGCGCTGAAGCTGATGCGCCAGGTCGAGAAGCCGGAGCGCTTTGAGCTGAGCCTGCGCACCGTGGGCTCGGGCGGAGAGAGCCTGGGCGCTGAGATGTTGGACTGGGGGCGCGATATCCTCGGTCTCACGATCAATGAGTTCTATGGCCAGACCGAATGCAATGTGGTCTTGGGCAACTGCGCCTCGATCATGGAGGTGCGCCCAGGCTCGATGGGCAAAGCGGTGCCGGGCTCGACCGTGGCGATCATCGATCAGGAGGGCCGGGAACTGCCCCCAGGCGAGACGGGCGAGATCGCGATCGGAAGCGCCGATGCCGCGATGTTCCTGGAATATTGGCAAGCCCCTGAAAAGACAGCGGAAAAATTCCGTGGCGACTGGATGCTCACCGGCGATGAAGGCGTGATGGACGAGGATGGGTACTTCTATTTCAACTCCCGCACCGATGACGTGATCACCTCATCGGGCTACCGCATTGGCCCGACCGAGATCGAGCATTGTCTGACCGGTCACCCGGCGGTCGAGATGGCCGCTGTGATTGGCATTGCAGACCCGATCCGGACCGAGGTGATCAAGGCCTTCGTGACCCTCGGCGGCGGCAGGAACGGCGATCCGGGCCTTGAGAAAGAGCTGATCTCCCATGTCCGAACCCGGCTCAGCCCCCATGTGGCGCCCCGCGAAGTGGTGTTTATCGACCGCATGCCAGTGACCGCCACGGGCAAGATTCTGCGCCGGGAATTACGTGGGAAAAAGCCGGATTAAGCGGGATCTTTGTCCCGGATTTAAAAGGTTAACAGATCCGCGATCTTTGCGGAAAAAAGATCTGGGCTTCGAGATTTTTCGCGACAATCAGCGAGGTCGGGGGACAAACTGAGTTGCCCCGCCCTCGATATCACGGATCCGGCAGGTGGCGAAAATGTCTTCTCCGCCATGCCAGCGGGCCTCGGCATCAGGGGCGCGCCAGATCGCAAACAGCGCTTGGGAGAGTTCGACCGGCTCGCTTGAGCTGCCAGTGGCCTGGGCGTGTTGCGGCGTTGCGTGGAACGAGGCCTCACCCGTCTTCTGTTCGAGCCCTGGTTGCGGGGGCGTCGGGCTGGCTGGGCGGTCGCCTTTCTGGGGGCGATGGTGTGCGAGTTGGACCCCACACTCGCGGCTCAGCCGGTCGATAAACGGAAAGGCGATACGCTCTCGTTGGCGCGTTTCGCTGTCTTTGTCGCCATGAATGGCCGCGTGTTCCAGCACCAGCGCCCGGATCGTGCCGCGGTCCTCATCGGGCAGGCCCGCAATATACTTTGCGATGGCGAAAGCCTCTTCTGGTGTGACGCCGATCAAGGAGTAACGCAGCACCTCGCAAACCCTCTGGCCAGCCTGCGGTTTGCCCGCATCATCGGCGCGCTTGAGGATCTCTTGGGTTGCTTTTTTGACCTTGTTCCGGGCGGCGACTGTGTCGTCGGTCACGACCGCCTTTTGATGGTCTTCCGATCAATCTTCAGCTCACGAACCTCAGGCGCTTTTTGCACGGCCGGGAGCAACAGAACTGCACCGCCCTCCGCTTCTTCAAGATCGGCGTCGGTCAAGTCTGTTGGGTTTTCGGTTTCTTTGGTCATCGTGCCCTCCGTTGCACTGTGGCCAGGGGCTGATCGGAGCGATCAGCGGCTTTGCTTTTTGGTCGATTTCGGCTCGTATGGCACCCTCTGGGTCGCTGGCAGCAGCAGCGCAGTCAGGGGCCCGGCACCGGTAACCATGTCGAGATCGGTCTCGGCGATTGTCTCGGGTTCGTTGGTCATTGTCATCTCCACTCGCTTTGGTTGTGGAGGTGTAGGCGAATCGGGAGTTGGGATTCTGTGACGGTTGTCACAGGCTACAAACGGGCACCTGGGTGATTAGCTCACTGCCACCCCCCGCCCCGCCTCCCCGCCCAACCACCGAGCTTCACGTCGGTCGTAGGCTCGGTGGTTGGGCGGGGAGGCGGGG
>JBCDAS010000342.1:0-2761 GCA_039185235.1 Pseudomonadota bacterium | reverse complement strand
TCCTTGGTGGTGTAGAAGGGATCAAAAGCCCGGGCTTTCTGATCCTCGCTCATGCCAGAGCCCGTATCTTTGATCGCCAGGGCGACATACTCGCCACCGGGCACATGGCGGGGCTGGGTATCGCCCTCAATCGGCGCATCCGCCGCATAGCATTCGATCGAGAGAGTGCCGCCCGAGGGCATCGCATCGCGGGCATTCAAAGCCAGGTTCAAAAGCGCACTCTCGACCTGCGTGCGATCGGCGAATGCGGTTCCTATCTCGGGCACCGCGCTAAAGCGGATGGCGATATGCTCTCCCAGCGTGCGGTCGAGCATGTTGAGAAAGCTCGACACCAGTTCAGCCAGATCAAAAGCCTGCGGGGAGAGCCTTTGACGCCGGGAGAAAGCCAACAATCGATGGGTGAGCTCTGCCCCGCGTTCAACTGCACGCAAGATGTCCTTGGCGAGCGGCGCAAGCTCTCGATCCGCATCTTTCAGCAACTCCGCATTGCCTTGGATGATCGCCAGTAAGTTGTTGAAATCATGCGCAACTCCGCCAGTAAGCCGGCCAACCGCCTCCATCTTTTGGGCCTGCAAGAGCCGCTCTTCCTGGGTCTTCTGCTGGGAGATATCCTGGATGATCGAGATAAACCCACCATTCTCCGTCGGATGATCAGAGACCGTGACCCAGCGGCCCGTTCCTTGCCGATAGGTCCAGACCTTGTCGCGCGTCTTGGTCGAGGCGAGCCGGTCGCGGATATAGGCCTGCGGATCATCATATCCACAGGCGACCGAGACAGTCTCAGCGGTAAAACCAACCAGCTCCGCGATGTCCATCCCAGGCTTCAGAAGGTGACGGCTCTTCGGGATCAGACGCGCATATTCAACATTGCAAAACCTGAGCCGCCCTTGAGCATCGAATGAGGCGAAACCCAGCGGCAAGGCTTCGATGCCAGAATGCAAGGTCTCCTCGGTCTCGCGAAGGGTGGCCTCAAGTTCCTTGTGGCGCGTGATATCCTGGCTCGTGCCGATCTCTTGGATCACATGGCCCGAGCCGTCAAAGACCGGGTGGCCAATCTCACGGATGAACTTTGTGTCGCCACCGGGCGTTATGATCCGAAACTCGACCTCAAACGGATCGCCACCGCGGAGCCGCTCAAACGCCCCGCGGACCACCTCCAAATCATCTGGATGCGCCAGACCGTCGGTGGTGGAGGATTGCGCAACATAGTCATCGACGCTCATCCCATGGATTGCGGCATGCTCCTCCGAGCACAAAATACAGCGATCTTCGATGACATCCCAAACGTAATGGCCGAGGCGGGCAATCCTCGCGGCTTGCTCATATCGCGACCCCTGAGGCCAGGTGTCGGGTGTTTCGGGCAACCTTCCGGTCGGGCACATGAACTGGTCTTCCACACTTAAACGCCCCCGCCCCGAACGTGCCAGCGCGCCTTAAAACTTGCAACACTTCGTGAGCGGCAAATCCTTGCCAGCCCGAAAAACCGACGGGTTGCGAAAGTTTAAGTAGCAACTTGGCGCAGCAACACCATCTAAGATAGTGATCTTGCTGAGTGAGGAGACGCCCATGGCTTGGACAAAACCCGTTCTTCGCGAAATCGCCTGCGGGATGGAGATCAATATGTACAGCCCCGCGAAGGAAGCGCCGCGCGATACCAACCGCTGACCGCGCGACAAAGGCGCCGCTGATGAGCTTGCGCGCGCATATCCTGGGCGCAGCCGCAGGCGGCGGTCTGCCGCAGTGGAATTGCGGATGCGCGATCTGCCAACGCGCCCGAAAGGGAGAGATCCCGCCCCAAACCCAATCCTCGCTTGCTGTGACCGGAGACGGGGAGAACTGGGCAATCCTGAACGCCTCGCCCGATATCCGCGTGCAACTGGCCCAAACACCTGCGCTCTATCCCACCGGTCTGCGCAGCTTGCCGCTATCCTCGGTTCTGCTCACCAATGGCGATATCGACCATATCGCGGGTCTTTTGTCTCTGCGGGAGCGCCAGCCCTTCACGCTGTTCGCAACCCAGGGCATTTTGGATGTGCTTGCCCGGAATCCAATCTTCGATGCCCTGGACCCAGAAATCGTGAGGCGGGTCGCCGTCGCGTTGGAGCAGCCCTTCGATCTCTCACCCGGGCTGGCAGCGAGCCTGTTTCCCGTGCCCGGCAAAGTGCCGCTCTACCTGGAAGGCGAGGAGGTGGAGACTGACCTGATTGGCGAGCAAACCGTGGGCGTCATGCTCGAAGCAGCGGGCAGGCGCGCTTTCTACATCCCCGGCTGCGCGTCCTTGAATGCGGATCTCAGCCAGCGGCTCTCCGGTGCCGCGCTGGTCTTCTTCGATGGCACGCTTTGGAGAGATGACGAGATGATCTGCGCCGGTCTGGGCCAGAAGACAGGGCGGCGCATGGGGCATATGCCCGTCTCTGGGTCCGAAGGTACGATCGCCGCGCTTGCCCCCTTGAACATCCAGCGCAAGATCTTTGTCCATATGAACAACACCAACCCGCTCCTCTGCCCCGACGCGCCCGAGCGGGCCGAGGCGGAGGCCGCCGGTTGGGAGATCGGGCAAGACGGCATGGAGATCGCGCTTTGACCCAAACCCGCGAGGACTTCGAAACCCGTCTGCGCCAGATCGGGGCGGAGCGCTATCACGATCTGCACCCGTTCCATGATCTGCTCCATAGCGGCGGCTGCACACCGGACCAAGTCCGCGCCTGGGTGATCAACCGCTACTACTACCAACAGGCCATCCCGATGAAGGATGCCGCCT
>JBCDAS010000341.1:0-2783 GCA_039185235.1 Pseudomonadota bacterium | reverse complement strand
GAATTTCGAAGGGACTTTATCCCACCAGGTGGCCGTGCCCGGGCCGCCTTCGATCGGGGTCATGTCGTTGAGGCGAAAGCTCAAAAGCACGGCTTTCTTGGCCCATTGGTTTACATTCCAGGCGCCGTCCGCGCTTTTCTCGGCAACGCGAAGCGCGCCTTTATCCATGAGGCCAAGTGCCGTTTCCACCGCCTCGCGGGTCTCGCCCATTGTGGCGGAGGTGATGGCGTCACGCCCATCCCAGGCGGTCTCAATCGCGGTCTCAAGATCGGCGTGGCTCATGGTCATCTCCCCGAGGTCAGTCTGCGCAGAGCGTCTTAGGCAAGAAGGCAGGGCGGCGCAATGCCGGGCTGCGTTAGGGGCTGGATTTCAGGAGGGTTTCGATGGTGGCGAAGGGGGCGCCCCTCTCAGCCTCCGAGAAAGTACCGGGCCCCAGGATCTCTTGCCCTGCCTCGATCAAGGCGCCATAGGCACGACGTGCCAGGGCTGAGCCAAGGCTGATCCGCGCAACACCGATTTCGGCCAGCGCAGCGACACTGACCCCTTTGGGGCGCATGCCGATCACAATGTTCACAGGTTTTTCAAGCGAGGAGGTGATTGTCTTGATCGCGTCGAGATCGGGGAGACCAGGCGCATAGAGGCAATCGGCCCCGACCGTCTCGAACGCTTTCAATCGGGCCAACGTGTCCTCGAGATCCGGGCGACCATGGAGAAAGTTCTCGGCCCGCGCGGTCAGGGTGAACGGGAAAGGCAAGCCACGAGCCGCGGCAACCGCAGCCTCGATGCGCGCGACTGCTACGTCGAAGGGGAAGATCGGCGCGTTTGGATCGCCGGTCGTATCCTCGATCGTACAGCCCACGAGACCCACCTCCGCCGCCAGTCTGACCGTCTCGGCGACCCTTTCGGGTGCCGCCCCGAAACCATCCTCCAGATCGGCGCTGACGGGAAGATCGACCGAAGTCACGAGCTCCGCCGCATGGGCAAGTACGGCTTCCCGACTTTGGCCTCCGATCTGATCCAGACGCCCCTGGCTGAATGCAAATCCCGCAGATGTCGTGGCAATCGCCTTAAACCCGAGCCCAGCCAGCATGCGGGCTGAACCCGGATCCCAGGCATTGGGTAGGATTAGCGGCGCGCCCTTGCGATGGGCGTCGCGAAATTTCTGGGCCTTTTCAACTTGGCTGCTCATCGGTGCCTCTTTGGTCGAGATTGGCGGCGATCTCTCGGATCACATCCCAGGCGAAGGCGATATCGGCTTCCTCGGTATCCCATTGGCCGATTGTGAACCGGATCACGAAATGACCCTCATGCAGGGTCTGGGTCAGATAGATCCTGCCATCGTCATTGATCGCCTCGATCAGGCGGCGGTTGAGTTCGTCGGGATCTGAGCCTTCGCGCAGATAGCGGAAGGTGAAGAGCGCAAACATCGGCGGAGTGACGATCTCGAATCCGTCTTCGGCCTCGACTTTGTCGGCCAGCTCGCGTGTCCAGCGGATGTGGCTGCGGATACGCTCGGCCAGCCTGTCGATGCCATAGGCGCGCAGGACGAACCAGATCTTCAATGCGCGGAAAGATCGGCCGAGTTGCGGCGTCCATTCGGAATAGTTGATGATGTTCTCGGCGCCAGGTGTGTGCAGGTAATCCGGTCGCATCGCGAGGGTGCGGATCTGATCCGTTGGATCTGCAAGGAATTGCACCGAGCAGTCGAATTGCACACCGAGCCATTTGTGCGGGTTGAAAACGATCGAATCCGCGCCGTTGATGCCCGCCCAGTGGATACGCTCCTCCGGGCAAATCATCGCCGAGCCTGCCCAGGCGGCGTCTACATGTGTGTAGAGCTCATAGCGTTTGGCGACGTCCAGGCAGGCCGCGATCGGATCGGAGGCGCCAATTCCGGTGCCGCCGACACAAAGGACAATACCGGCGGGGGTGTGGCCCGCTGCGAGATCGGCCTCAATGGCAGCAGCCAAGGCCTCGGGCTGCATGGCCCATGTGCAATCCGTGGGGATCTTCACGAGATTTTCCCGACCAATCCCTGCCATGACGACGGCTTTGTCGATCGAACTATGGGTCTGGGCCGACGCATAGATCCGCAAGCGGCGGTCAAGACCCTGGCTGTTGGAGGCAAAGCCCGTAGCCCGCTCACGCATTGTGAGGACAGCTGAGAAGGTCGCGATCGAGGCCGTATCATGGGTCACGCCGGTGAAGTGCTCAGCCAGCCCGAGCGCTTGGCGCAACCAGTCGATCATCCGCTCTTCCAACTCCGTCGCGATTGGCGAGGCCTGCCAGAGGAGCGGGTTCACGGCCATGGCAGTGGTCAGGTGCTGGGCCACCATCGACGCCGGAGACGCATTCGCGGGAAAGTAGGCAAAGAAGCGCGGATGCTGCCAATGGGTAAGGCTGGGCGGCACCAAGCGCTCAAAATCCTCCCAGATTTGAGACATCGCCTCTGGATCGCTCGGCGGGGAAACTGGGATCTCGCGCACCGACGCGCCAGGCACCAGAGGAGCGCGCACAGGTTGTTTGCGCAGACCCGCAAGGTAATCGGCCCCCCAGCGCATCGCGCGTTCAGCCCAGGCTATGTACTCGTCACGGTTCATTTGGAGGTCATCCGTTGTTTTTGAGTGTTTCCGAGAGATCTAGGTCACATACTCGTAAAGGGGATTCCCGAGTTGCGTTAGCTGTGGTTCAACCCTGCGAAACAGCAGGAGGCGTTCATGGCCCGTTTCGACTTGACGGATTTCGAGTGGTCGGTGATCGAACCTTTGCTGCCGACGAAGGTT
>JBCDAS010000340.1:0-2854 GCA_039185235.1 Pseudomonadota bacterium | reverse complement strand
TCGATCAGATCCTCGCCGAACCGGATCAGTTGGCGGCCAAAAACGCGCCGTGCCAGCGTGCCCACAAGCGTGGTGAAGACCAAAAAGACGATGACGCCAAAACCCGGGATATCCACATCGAGATAGGTCGAGGGATTGTAGATCGAAGGCACCAGCGGCACGATCTGAGCGTCGATCAGCGTGATGATCGCCCAGGTCAGGTAAATCGTCAGCGCCACCGGAGCGACGACCACCAGACCCGTGAGAAAATTCGCCCGCATGCGGAGCCAGAACCCCACCCGCTTGCGGCGGATTGTCTTGCCGCTCGGCTTCTCAGTCCTTTCGGCCATCTGAACTGACCGTCCCTTCCCGCGCTGGGCGCGTCTCGCTGCGTCTTAGCGGGCCCTAAGGACCCATCCGTTGCTCCGCCTCAATTTGGGGGCGATCCGCCGAAGCGCAAGCAGAAAGCAGCAGCCTTCCTGGTGCAGTGCAACATATGCTCATAGAGCATATCGTGCGCGACAATCCCAGATGAAAAACGCGGGCGCGGGGTCAATAGCCCAAACGGCGATCGACGGTGTTCTCGAAACCTTGGCCCGCTTCGCCGCGCGCGATCTGGGCCATGATCGAGTCAGCCGCCGTTCCCGGTCGGGTGACCGAGGCGATATGCGGCGTCACGGTAACATTTGGATGCGCCCAATAAGGATGCTCGGGCGGCAAGGGCTCCTGATCGAAGACATCCATGGTTGCATGCCGGATCCGGCCCTGATTGAGCGCGGCCAGCAAGGCGTCATGGTCGATCAGGGCGCCGCGGCCTGCATTCACCAGGCAGGCGCCCTGGGGCATCGAGGCAATCCGCTCTGCATTCAGGATCCGCCATGTCTCAGCCGTATGTGGCAGAAGCAGCACCAGGATCTCACTCTCGGCGATGATCTTTGCCAGACCTTCGACGCCTGAGAGGCAGGTAACCCCCTGAACGGCTTTGGGCGTGCGCGACCAGCCAGAGGTGTCGAAGCCGTGATGCGCCAGATGCTCGGCGCAATCGGCGCCGAGAACACCCAAGCCCAAAACACCTACTTTCCGATCGCGCGCCAGCGGCGGGAAGGTCAGCTCCCATTCAGCGATCGGCTGCGCGCCGATATAGCGGTCGATATCCAGGTGGTGGCGCAGCACATGGCCCAGCACATAGTCGCGCATCCCTTCGGAGAGGCCAAGCTCTACCATTCGGACCACGGGCAGGTCCTCAGGCGGCGCACAGCGCATCACGGCCTCGACCCCGGCCCAGAGGTTCAACACCGCCTTTAGCCGTGTGAAGGGCGCGAAATCCTTCACCGGCCCGTCGCCATCGAAGATCAGGTAATCCACCTCCTCGGGTGCCACATCTGCTGGATCCATCACGATCCGGGCGTTCAGGCCAGCCTCTGCCGCAGCGCGGGTCAGTTCTGGCGCATAGAGCGTGCGTTTCTCGGGATTGCCAGAGAACAGGATGACAGGCATGGGGCGCGGGCTCCTCAGGGGCGGTGGACATGGGCGCTTTGGATCAAGCCAAAGCCGATCAGAAGGACCAGCATGGCCGAGCCGCCATAGCTGACCAAGGGCAAAGGCACGCCAACCACGGGGATCAGCCCTGTCACCATGGCCATATTCGCCGCCCAATAGAAGAAGAAGGTCGCGATCAATCCACCGGTCATCAAGGCCCCGAACCGGCTGCCATTGCGCGCCATGGAGACAAAGCCGAGAACAATGACAATCATATAGAGCACGAGAAGCGAGATCGAGCCTGCAAAGCCGAACTCCTCGCTCAGCGTGGTGAAGACAAAGTCGGTGTGCTTCTCAGGCAGGAAGTTCAACCGGCTCTGCGTGCCTTGCATGAAGCCGCGGCCCGAAATCCCGCCTGAGCCCATGGCGATCTTCGACTGTGTGATGTGATAACCCGCCCCTAGCGGGTCGGTCGACGGGTCCAGGAAGGTATCAATCCGGCGGTATTGGTAATCCTTGAGGATCTGCCACTCCGTCCCCTTGGAGGCGATCACGGCCCAGATGCTCAAGCCCCCCATGGCGCCCACGGTGGCGAAGTACCACCAGGAGACACCGGCAAGAAACATCACCACAGCGCCTCCGGCAGACAGCAGGATCGCGGTGCCAAGATCCGGCTGTTTGAGCACAAGGATCGTCGGCAAAACGATCAGCCCAAGCGGCAGGATTAACCAAAGCGGATGGCTGACCCGGTCCGCATCCAGCCAGTCATAGAACCGCGCCAGGGCCAAGACGAGGGCGATCTTCATCAATTCGGAGGGTTGCAACTGCAACGGCCCGATTTGAATCCACCTTTGGGCGCCCATTCCCGTCACGCCGATGAATTCCACGGCCACCAATAATCCCAACGCGCCGAGATATCCAAGGGGCGCGATCCAGCGGAAGAACCTGACATTGATCATGGCGATGACCAACATCAGGACGACGCCCACGCCGAAACGGCTGATCTGGCGCCCGGCCCAGGGGTCAAAGCTGCCGCCTGCGACCGAATAGAGCATCAGGAAGCCGATGCATGCGATGGCGCAGACGACCAAAAACAGCGACCAGTCGATCCTGAGGAGCTTTTGCACAAAACTCAGCGGCGGGCGTTGCGAGGCGACAGAGACGACCCTCATGTCGGCACCCTTGGGATCTCCGTCTCGGTCTCCGTCTCTGGCGGCGGCGCGGGTGCCTTGCCGGATGGATAGGCCTTGTCCGGTGGATAGGGGCCATAGATCGCGCGCAAGAGGATATCGCGCGCAATCGGAGCAGCCGCCTTTGACCCGCCCCCGCCATGCTCGACAATGACCGAGACCGCATAGCGCGGATTGTCATAAGGCGCATAACCCACAAAAAGCGC
>JBCDAS010000339.1:0-2877 GCA_039185235.1 Pseudomonadota bacterium | reverse complement strand
TATTGCCCGCGATCACCGGAGTGTCGGCGGCACGAATCTTTTGCATCAAGGCCCCGGAGGAGATTGCAATGAGGCCAAGGACACAGGTCCCAATCCCCCACCAATCCCCAACACCGCCGCCGACCTTGCGCCAGACGACCAATCCAACGCCTGCAGTACCCAAAACCATCCCCAGTTTTTGCAGGGTAGCGAGCCGCTCCCCCAAGACGCGCCGCGCGAGGAGTGCTGTGGTGATCGGCTGCAAACCGGCGATGAGGGCGCTTACCCCGGCCTCCGTGCCCCAGGAAATCGCCAAGAACGTCCCGCCCAGATAGATCGCGTGGAGCAAAACCCCGATCACCGCCGCATCGCGAACCTGTTGCCAGGTGAGCCAGCGCCTGCGTGCGATGAGAAGCCAAAGCAGCAGGATGCAAGCGACGATCCACATCCGAAGCGCTAGAAAGGTCATCGGCTCGGCATCTGGCAGGCCGAGCTTTGCACCGATAAACCCTGTGCTCCACAGAACCACAAAAAGTGGTGCGACTGAGAGGGCCAAAATGGAATGCTGCGGCAACTCGCCCCCTTTGATCGCGATTTGCAATCTTGTGATCCGACATGGTAGCCCTAGCTCTCGCTGCATGACACGACAAATCGAGAAAAGCCAATAAATGGCTGGAGGAACGCCAATAATGACAAGTTTGGCAAGCGAGATCGGCAGCGATACTTCGCTGATGATCGTGGATGATGACGCGCCGTTTCGCCAGCGTCTGGCGCGGGCAATGGAGAAGCGCGGTTTCGCCGTGAGCATGGCGGAGAGCGTGGCTGAAGGTTTGCAACAGGCCCGCCAGGCACCGCCCGCTTTTGCCGTCGTCGATCTGCGGTTGGAAGATGGCAATGGGCTGGACGTGGTCGAGACCATTCGCGAGCTCCGGCCCGACAGCCGGGTCATTGTGCTCACGGGCTATGGCGCGATCGCAACCGCTGTGGCGGCGGTCAAGATCGGCGCGGTTGACTACCTCTCGAAACCCGCTGATGCCGATGATGTCGAGAAGGCGCTCCTGAGCCGGGGTGACGACAAACCACCCCCGCCCGAGAATCCGATGTCAGCTGACCGGGTGCGCTGGGAGCATATCCAGCGGGTCTTCGAGCTCTGTGACCGCAATGTCTCCGAGACCGCGCGGCGGCTGAACATGCATCGTCGCACCTTGCAACGGATCCTGGCCAAGCGCAGTCCGCGTTAGGGACAAATAACGCTCTGTTAACCATCGTGAAGGAAGTGTTCTCCAGTACCTGCGGAGAACCGAGTTGCGTTACCGGCCCGAGATCGATGGTCTGAGAGCCCTGGCAATCTTGCCAGTGATCTGGTTTCACGCGCATCTCCCGGGCCTGCCCGGAGGGTTCGCGGGTGTCGATGTATTCTTCGTTATCTCCGGGTTCCTGATCACCAGCCTCATTCTGAGCGAGCTGGCAGCGGGCAGGTTCTCGGTTCTTCATTTCTACGAGCGCCGCGCCCGGCGGCTCTTGCCCGCGCTGGTTCTCGTGGTGGTCGCCTGTCTGCCCTTCGCTTGGCTGTTCATGACGCCGGATCAGATGGAGGCCTTTGGGCGGAGTGTCCTATCCGTGGCCCTCTTCGCATCGAATATCGAATTCTGGCAGATGACCGGGTATTTCGCGCCATCGACTGCTGAGATCCCGTTGCTCCACACCTGGAGCCTTGCGGTCGAGGAGCAGTTCTATCTGATCTTTCCACCCCTTCTGATCGTGATCTGGCGGGTCTGCCCGGCGCGTTTGGCCCTGATCCTGGCGATCGGCTGCGCCTTGAGCTTTGCGGCTGCACTTCTGCTGTACCGCGTTGGATGGGGTGCGGCGGCCTTCTACCTGCTGCCGACTAGGGGGTGGGAACTCTTAGTCGGAGCGCTCGCCGCGCTTTGGGTTCGAAAACATGGTTTGGTCGAGCGCTATGCCGAGGGGCTCGCATGGATCGGCCTCCTGGCGCTGATTGTGACCTATTTGGGTCTCGATAAGTTCAAGCCTTGGCCGGGTCCTTATACTCTAATGCCGGTGCTCGGAACCTGCGCGCTCTTGATTGCACTGCGCCCGGAGGGACGACTGACCCGTGTTCTATCGAGCCCAGTGCCCGTTCTCATCGGCCTGATCAGCTACGGTGCCTATCTTTGGCACCAACCTCTGTTTGCGTTTGCCCGGCTGGCCCGGTTGGAGGCGCCCTCGCCCATGGCGATGCTTGCTCTGAGCTGCGCAGCGCTTTTGCTCGCTTGGCTTTCGTGGCGTTTTGTCGAGCAACCAATCAGGCGAGGGGTTAGGATCTCGAGACAGCGGGTCTTTGCAGGCTCCGCGGTTGCGCTAACCGCTCTCCTGAGCCTTGGGGCCTTCGGCGTGGTCCGGCATGGCTTGCCTGAGCGTTTCTCACCCGAAGTTGTCGCCATTCTCGAGACTGCGACTCCCGCACCTCATCGGGCCGCTTGCCACGGCATTCCCAGTGCCTTGACCGATCCGAGTGAGGCTTGCGTTCTCGGCAAAGGGCCGCCGCGTTGGGCGGTTCTGGGCGACAGCCATGGGGTGGAGCTGTCCTATGTACTGGCCGAGCAGCTTGAGCGTAAGGGCGAGGGTCTGGTGCAGCTCACCGCCAGCGGCTGCCCACCGGCACTTACCTTCCGATCACGGTCCCAAGGTTGCAGCGAGTGGCATGAGCGTTCTGTCCGATGGCTCGAAGACAACCGAGAGATCGCGCATATCATCCTGGTCTATCGCCATGGTGGCTACCTCTATGGCAAGAACGAAGTCCCCGTCAGTGACCGGGTTAGCGCCGTCCTCTCGGGCAAGTCGGATCAAGAGCGTGAGCGCATCTATTGGGCGAGTTTTGAGACTATGCTCCAGCGG
>JBCDAS010000338.1:0-2885 GCA_039185235.1 Pseudomonadota bacterium | reverse complement strand
TCCGCATCGGCAAAGGCAAGCGCTTCATCCAGAACGAGGATCGGCGCTTCGGCCAAAAGCGCGCGGGCGATTGTGAGACGCTGCATCTCGCCGCCAGACAAGACAATTCCCTCGCCGAGCATGGTGTCATACCCGTCGGGTAAACTCACGATACGGTCATGGATCCGAGCCAGGCGGGCGGCAGCCTCGATTGCAGCCTCATCGGCGTCGGCCATGCCCAGAGCGATGTTCTCTCGGACTGTTTTGCGAAGCAGGCGCACATCTTGGAAGACGAAGCCGAGCAGTTGGTAGAGCCGCTCTGGCACGATCTCATTGACCGGAACTCCGCCGATTGAGACAGTTCCAGCGCTTGGGTCTAGGAAGCGCGGCAAAAGCCGTGCAAGCGTGCTTTTGCCTGACCCAGAAGGTCCAACCAGGGCTGTGGTCGTTCCGGGTTCAAGCAGCAAATCGATGTTATGGAGGACATCGTTTGTCCCATCATATGTCGCGCTCACTTGGTCGTATTTGACCGCGTAACCGTCTGGCTCGCGCGGGACGATCGGTTTGGCAAGGACAGGTGTGTCGAGCATGCGGCTCAACCGCTCCGCCGCTTTCGCTGCCTGTTGGAAGTTGTGCTGGGCAAACGCAAGCGACATGAAAGGCGCGGTGAGCAAGGGCGCGATCGCGACCAAAGCAAACCCATCGATTGGCTGGATCATGCCGGTTGCAGACAAGAGTAGCGCGAATCCCGCAGCAATAGTGATGCTGGCAGGCGGCGAGAGAACCAGCTCCATAAAGGCCGACAGGGTCAGCACATTTTTCACCCAGTTCCAGAAGTAGTCGAAAAAGGCATTGCCGTGCTCGATGAAGCGGGAGAATGCTCGCCCTGTGCCGCTGAAGGTTTTTATCACGGCGATGCCGTTGACATATTCAACGGCCGCGGCGTTGACGCTTGCCATGGCGGCCTCATAGGCCTCCATTTTTCCGCCTTGGCCCTTCATTTGGCTGGCCATGATGCCGCCGCCGATGACGACCGGAACGAGAGCAGCGGGCACGAGGAGCAGATCGACATAAGCCAGGTAGAGCAGCGCCCCGATGGGCACGCAGGCAGCGCCGACAAGCATCGTGAATGCATGGCCGACAATGTCGTGAAAGGCCGTGAAGTCATCCTGCACCGTTTTCTTCAGGGCTCCGCTGTTGATCTTGGAGAACCAGGACAGCGGCGCCTGGGCAATCCGGTTGGCGATCCTGCGCCGAAGCAGCAATTGCAGATCGCCGTCGGTCAGATGGGTCAGGACACCAACGCCCAATATGCTCGCCATGCGGACCGCAAGTGCCGCAGCCGCGAACCAGGCGATTGTCATCGCGCGATCGGGTTCATCGTCGACCGCTAGGGCGCGCGCTATCTCAGCGACGGCGATGAATGGAACCAGACCCGCAATTGACGCGATCATCTGGAGCGCGCAGGCGAGCGCGATCCGACCTCGAACAGGTGCGACCAGGCGAAGAATGGCCGATCGAGGTTGCGCGTCTGCCAAGACCAAACCCTCCGCGCCGTTTAGAAGTTGAGGGTAAGGCCCACACCATACCGTGCAGGCAAGCCTGGCGATGCGGAGGTCACAGGCGCCCCGGTCGGACCCGTTCCAAAGATCCCGATCGCATCGACATAATCCTCGTCGAATGCATTTTCCGCGAACGCATAAACCTCCAGATGCTCGCCGCTCCAGCCAGCCCGCAGGTTCACAAGACCGTAGCTGTCCAGAGTTACGAGATTCTGCGCATCGCCTTTCCGCTCTCCGACGAACTGATACTCCGCCCGCGCGGTGAGAGCGCCGTCATAACCATAGATGGCCAAGTCGGTCTGAAACTCTGTCCCCAGGGCAAACGTTATGCGCGGCGCATACGGCACGTCGTTGCCTGAGCGCACGCTTGGATCGTCTGACGAGGTAATCTCGGTTTCAAGAAACGCGAGCGAGCCATCAAAGCGCAACCAAGGCATTGCCTGCACGACACCCTCCAGCTCGAAGCCGTATGTCTGGGTATCGGCGTTCTCGATGATGAATTCAAAGGTGGTCAGATCAAAAACCTGCAGGTGCTCGTCCTTGGTGTCATTGAAGAATCCGGAAGCTGAAACGCTGACCCGGTCGTCAAACAGAGTTCCACGAACGCCGGCCTCACCGGTCCAGGTCAGCGCATTCTCGAAGCTGCTCACAGTACGTCCGGCGCTGACGTCGAGATCACCGAGCTGGAAACCACCTGTTTTCCCGCCTCTAGCGACTGACGCGAAGGCGGTGACGCTTGGTGTAAGATCGTAGGTCAAACCTGCGCGCCCGGTCACGAGCGTGAACGTGTCATCACCGCTGTCAGCGCTGTCAAATCCGAGAGACCCGCCGGAGCCATCGGTAAAGACGGTGTCATAGTCTTTTTGCTCCAGCGTGTAGCGCAAACCGCCAAAGACTCGGACACCGTCCATCACCGGATATGTCACTTCGCCAAAGGCGGAATAGCTCGTTGTCGTGAAATCATTGTCAAAAGTGCCGATAACGAAACCGGTTGAGTTGAAGTCCGCCGTAAGATCCAAGGCGTTGCGATAGAAGCTGAGGCCTCCGACCCAAGATCCGCCATCGCCAATCCCGCCATCGAGACGCAGCTCCTGCGAAAGCTGAACATCATCGTCCTGGATGACACGAAAATCTGCCGCTGGATTGTTCGCGAAAACCGGCGGCAGGCCAGTGATCGCTTCAAAGATGTAGCCGTCTGTATCATCCTGAGTGAAGAACGTTTGGTAGGTCTGAAATCCACTGACCGATGTCAGATTGATCTCGCTCTCAAACTCATGTTCAACCGTGATGCTGGCACCCAGTGTCTCGAGTTCATAGATCGGCGAGGTGTCCTGAAACGCACGC
>JBCDAS010000337.1:0-2900 GCA_039185235.1 Pseudomonadota bacterium | reverse complement strand
TCTTTGGACCCCTCATCGGTCTCTTTCTTCAGCGCCTCCGCCTCGATCTGCTTTTGCAGGATATCCCGATCCAGCGCGTCGAGTTCTTCGGGTTTCGAGTCCACCTCCATGCGCAGGCGCGAGGCGGCTTCGTCCATCAGGTCGATCGCTTTGTCCGGCAGGAACCGGTCAGTGATATAGCGGTTCGAAAGGGTCGCGGCGGAGACCAGGGCGGAGTCGGTGATCCGAACCCCGTGATGGACTTCGTATTTCTCTTTGATGCCGCGCAGGATCGAGATCGCGTCCTCGACCGTTGGTTCACTGATGAAGACGGGCTGGAACCGGCGGGCGAGGGCGGCGTCTTTCTCCACATGTTTGCGGTATTCATCGAGCGTGGTTGCGCCGACGCAATGCAGCTCTCCGCGCGCGAGCGCGGGCTTGAGCAGGTTCGAGGCATCCATCGCGCCATCGGCTTTGCCGGCGCCGACCAACGTGTGCATCTCGTCAATGAAGAGAATGATGCCGCCGGCTGCGGCCTGGACCTCGGCAAGGACGGCTTTCAGGCGTTCCTCGAATTCGCCGCGATACTTGGCTCCCGCAATCAGCGCGCCCATGTCGAGCGCCATCAGGGTTTTGTCCTTCAGGCTTTCGGGCACATCGCCATTGACGATGCGGATGGCCAGGCCCTCGGCAATGGCGGTTTTGCCGACACCGGGTTCGCCGATCACAACGGGGTTGTTCTTGGTGCGGCGGGACAGGACTTGGACGATCCGCCGGATCTCCTCATCGCGGCCGATCACCGGGTCGATGCGGCCTGCGCGGGCATCCTCGGTCAGATCGCGAGCGTATTTCTTGAGGCTGTCAAAGCTGTCCTCAGCGGTCGCGCTATCGGCGGTGCGGCCTTTGCGCAGATCGTTGATCGCGGCGTTGAGCGCCTGGGGCACGACACCTGAGGTGGCGAGAATGGTCGCAGCCTCGGTCCCTTTGGCGAGCGCGAGGGCCGTCAAGATCCGCTCGGCACTGACATAGCTGTCGCCTGCCTTACTGGCGATCGCCTCGGCCTCATCCAAGAGCTTGGCGAGTTTAGGGTCCATATAGACCTCGCCGGAGCCGGTGACTTTAGGCGCTTTGGCAAGGGCTGCGTCGACGCCTTGCAATGCGAGGCGCGGATCGCCGCCCGCGGCACTGATCAGATTGGCTGCAAGGCCCTCGCTGTCGTCGAGCAGCGCCTTGAGCAGGTGTTCGGGCGTCAATCTCTGATGATCTTCGCGCAATGCGATGGTTTGGGCTGCCTGCAGAAAGCCCCGTGCGCGGTCGGTGAACTTCTCCAAGTTCATGTCGGTCTCCTCTCAGCACGATCCGCCCAGCGCCCGATTGCGGCACGTCCAGGCCTCGCCATGGGGTGAGGGCAGCCGGTTTGGCCTGCCCAGAACACATGTGGGATTTCTGCAACGGCTCTGCAAGACGGTAACGGTTCAATTACTTGGGCCGGAGAAGACTGGGCGGATGCGCTGGTTTGTCTTCGTCCTCTTTGCCTCCGCCGCCCAGGCCCAAGGGCTGCCGAATTGCGCGGTTGAGCCGACCGCCTCGGCCCGGGCGATCTGTCTGGATTTGGAAAGCGACATTCGGATTGCGCAGATGGAGATGCGGATCGAGACCCTTCTGGGCGGGATCCAAGGGGCGAGCCCGGCCGCTCAGCGCCAATTCGAAGCAGCGCTTTTGGCCGATCAGTTGGCTTGGGAGGATGAAACCGAGCTGCTTTGCGAGGGGGTGGAGGGGCGGCTTTTCCAGGCCGAGTGCTGGATTGCCGAGATCGCGGATCGCGAGGCCTTGTTGGATGAAGCGCTGGCGCCTTTGGCGGAACAGGCCTATGGGCTGCCGTTTACGACTGATGGGGTTGAGGTGTTTGTCCCGCTCGATGGTGGGGAGCCTCGACCCTTTCTCAAGCTCGAAGATCTCTTGACGCGCCCGTGAGCCTGCGCCACTCCGTCGCCCGAGCAGAGACAGGAGGCGGAAATGGCAGATGAGCGGCTGATTGTGGCTTTGGATGTCCCGAATGCGCTGGCTGGCGAGGAACTGGTGGCCCGGCTGGGTGATCAGGTGGGCTTCTACAAGATCGGGCTTGGGATGCTGACCGGCGGCGGATTGGCCCTTGCGATGGAGTTAAAAGACCAGGGCAAGCGGGTTTTTCTGGATATGAAGCTCTTTGATATCGGCGCGACCGTGGAGAAGGCGGTGGCAGGGCTGGCGCAGTTCGATCTGGATTTTCTCACTGTGCATGGCGACCCGCAGGTGGTCCGCGCGGCGGTGGCCGGGCGGGGCGAGACGGGGCTGGCGATCTTAGCTGTGACGGTTTTGACCTCGCTCGACCGGGGCGATCTGGACGAGATGCTGATCCGGGAGGGGGCGGTGCAAGACCTGACTGTCGAGCGCGCGCGCCTGGCCCTTGAAGCGGGAGCGGATGGGGTGATTGCGAGCCCGCAGGAGGCCGGTCTGATCCGCGCCTTGCCCGAGGCTGAAGGCAAGTTGATCGTAACCCCGGGCGTGCGACCAGCGGGCGCGGCGCTGGGGGATCAAAAGCGGGTGGCAACACCAGCTCAGGCATTGGCCGATGGGGCGGATCATCTCGTCATTGGCCGCCCGGTTTGGGCCGCCCCGGACCCACATGCGGCTGCGGCCGCGATTTTGGCGGAGATTGCTTGAGCCTGGAGTGCGCGCGTGAACCAAACGGAATGCGCGTGCCGCGCATGCATATATACTGCGCCTCCCATCCGGGAGGCGCGGGGCCCCCCCCCACCCACCCCCGGGGGGGGGGGGGGGCCCCGGGGGGGGGTGGCCGGGGGGTGGGGGTTTTTTAGTAACGGAGGATATTGTATTATTTGGTACAGTGGGAAAGGGGGGAAAAAAAAAAATGGTTGGGG
>JBCDAS010000336.1:0-2974 GCA_039185235.1 Pseudomonadota bacterium | reverse complement strand
GCGGCACAGCAGTGGTGGTGCAGTCTTGACCGACCATCCTAACACCCTCGATCCACGGCCACATCGGCCCTATCTGACGCCGCCCGTGATTGTCGTTCTCATGGGACTTGGGATCGCGATGGCCTATGTCTTCGGCCAAGTGAGCGCGAATTACGGGGTTGTAGATGTGGGCGTGTTCTTCTTCAGCTCGCTCGGCTTCGCCTGCGTGACACCGATCGCCTTTGTCCTCTTCCAGCTCGACAAGGCGGGCTATGCCCGAGCGCGTAGGGCAAATGAGCGGATGGGTTGGGCCGCTGTCGAGGCGGAGACCAGCCGACGGATCGCGGCCATGCGGATCGAGAAGGCTAGCGCCACTGCGAAGTGAGATTTTAACGAGACGACAGGACCGCCCGGGCGGTCTGCAAGGGAACCCTCTGAAAAGGAGAGAGACATGTTGGAGATCAAAGGTCTAGAGGTGAAGCTCGAGGAAGAGGATAAGCAGATCCTAAAGGGCGTCGATTTGACCATCGAGCCCGGCAAGGTGCATGCGATCATGGGGCCGAATGGATCGGGCAAGTCGACGCTTTCTTACGTGCTGGCGGGGCGCGATGGCTATGAGGTCACCGGCGGCTCGGCTCAGATGGATGGCGAAGACATCCTCGAGATGGAGCCGGAAGAGCGGGCGGCGGCAGGGCTTTTCCTCGCGTTCCAATACCCGGTTGAGATCCCGGGCGTGGGCAACATGACCTTCCTGCGCACGGCGTTGAACGCTCAGCGCAAAGCGCGCGGCGAGGCGGAAGTCACCGCGCCCGAGTTCCTGAAACTGATCCGCGCCAAGGGCAAGGAGCTCAACATCAACGCCGATATGCTCAAGCGCCCGGTCAATGTGGGCTTCTCGGGTGGTGAGAAAAAGCGCAATGAAATCCTACAGATGGCGATGCTCGAGCCGAAGATGTGCATCCTGGATGAGACGGATTCAGGCCTCGATGTCGACGCGATGAAGCTGGTCTCACAAGGCGTCAATGCACTGCGTGATGCCGGTCGGTCCTTCCTGGTGATCACGCACTACCAGCGCCTGCTCGATCACATTCAGCCGGATTACGTGCATATCATGTATGACGGCCGGATTGTGGAGACCGGTGGACCGGACTTGGCACTGAAGGTCGAAAACGAAGGCTATGCTCACCTGACGGCTGCATGAGGATCCCATGGTAACGCAAGCAAAACGGACCGGGGCTGAGAAGCTCCTCGCCGCCCTGCCGATGCCGGGCTATGACGGCGATCAAGAGGCTGGCTGGGCCCGCGACGCCCGCGCCAAAGCCCGCGCGCGGATGCTGGATGCGGGCGCGCCGGTGAAGCGGGATGAGTATTGGAAGTACACAGACCCGACCCCTCTGACAGCGCCTTTGGCGGTTGTCGGGGAGCCGGGTGAGTTGACCCGCTCGCATCCCTTTGGCGAGGTCGCCCAAGCGCGGTTCGTCAACGGCGCATTCCGGGCCGATCTCTCGAGTGTACCGGACGGGGTCGCCTATATCCCGCTCTCGGATGCGCTGCACCAGGATCTCGGCATTGCCCGGACGCTGTTTGGCGTGCTCGAAGCGCGGGGCCAGGAGAAGGTCGCGCGTCCCTTGGCGGCGCTGAACACGGCCTGTGCGACCGATGGGTTGGTGCTGCAGGCAACCGGGACGGCCGTGCTGCATCTCGCGCAGGACCATGTCGGAGAGGGCGCGAGCCTGCTCCACCACGTGATCCGGGTCGAGAGAGGCGCGGAACTGACGCTGTTGGAAAGCGGCACGACCACCAATACGGTGATGGAGATCGACCTCGCCGAAGGGGCCACATTCCACCATATCCGCCTGCAGACGGGTGAGCGGATCCCGTCGGCCAGCCATATCTTTGCGCGGGTCGAAGGCGATGCGGCCTTCAAGACCTTCACCTTCACGACCGAAGGCGGGCTGACCCGCAATGAGATCGTGATGGAGCTGGTGGGTGACGAGGCCTCGGGCCATATCGCGGGCACGGTGATGGGCCAGAACAAGGGCCATATCGACAACACTGTCTTCGTAACCCATGACGCGGTAAATTGTGAGAGCCGTCAAGTGTTTAAGAACGTTCTGGCGGATGGCGCGGCAGCGGTTTTTCAGGGCAAGATCTATGTCAAGGAAGGCGCGCAGAAGACAGATGGCTATCAGATCAGCCAGTCGGTCCTGCTCACCGACGGCGCCGAGTTCCTGGTGAAGCCGGAGCTTGAGATCTATGCCGATGATGTCGCCTGTTCGCATGGCTCCACGACCGGCTCGCTGGACGAGACGGCGCTGTTCTACCTGCGTTCCCGCGGGGTGCCGCAATCGGAGGCCGAAGCGATGCTGGTTGCCTCGTTCGTCGACGAGGCCATCACCGAGATCGCCGATGAGGCGCTGGCCGATCTGATGCGCGAGCAGGTCGCCATCTGGATGGCCAGTCGGTGACAGTTGCCAGCCAGCCCGGCCTGCCTTGGCGGGTTCTGAGCGCGTGGGGAGATCTGCGCGCCTCGATGCGTTCGCTGCTCGACAGCGGACTGACCGAGGCGCGTTTGCTGATGATCGCCATGCTCTCCGGGCTGATTTGGTTCTTGCAGGAAGTGATGCTCTACCGCCTCGGCGAACGGGGGCAAGGCCTAGCGGGCGATGAGGTCTCGGCCTTTCTCGCGGCCCAGTTCATGGCGGCGATTTTTTTTCGCACTTTGATGCTCTACGCGGTTGCTGGGGTCTTTGGCTTGATCCTGAGAAAGTGTGGCGGATCAGGCGGTTGGGCCGAAACAAGGGCTGCTGTATTCTGGGCCTTCCTGGTGACCGCGCCGGTGCGTCTGGTGCTTGTGCTGATTAGCACCGTGATCGGTGCTGATGCGCTTTACCAAGCTGAGATGATCGTCGCCCAAGCGGGCCCTGTTCTGCTGGTTGTGGTGCTGTCGATTTTTCTTGCCGAGGTCCACAAGCTCAAAACCTGGTCGATTTTT
>JBCDAS010000335.1:0-2988 GCA_039185235.1 Pseudomonadota bacterium | reverse complement strand
CCGACCTGTCCTTTGACCGAGGAAGGGGTGGTCAAAGTCGATGACGCAGCGATGCGGATCCTCGAGGAGATCGGGATCGACTTCCTGCATGAGGACGCCTGTGATCTTTTGCGCCAGGCAGGCTGCTCGGTCGAGGGGGAACGGGTCAAGATGGGCCGTGATTTCGTGCGCGAGATGGTGGCCAAAGCCCCCTCGACCTTCACGATCACGCCGCGCAATCCAGAGCGTCAGATCACCATTGGCGGGCGCAACCAGTACAATGTCAACGTCTCCTCGCCGCCCAATTGCTCGGATCTCGAACGCGGCCGCCGGGTCGGCGATCTCGAGAGCTTCCGCGACCTGGTGAAGCTCAGCCAATACTTCAACTGCATCCATATCATTGGCGGCTATCCGGTGGAGCCTGCGGATGTCCATGCCTCGGTGCGCCATCTGGTCTGCATCGGCGACAAGCTGAAACTGTCCGACAAGGTTTGCCACACCTATGCTTTGGGTGTGGAGCGGGTCGAGGACTCGATGGAGATGATCCGGATCGCGGGCGGGCTCTCCAATGAAGAGTTCGAAGCGAGCCCTCGGATGTATACCAATATCAACTCGACCTCACCCCTGAAGCATGACTGGCCGATGCTGGATGGCTCAATGCGGCTGATCAAGCGCGGACAAGCGGTCTCGGTGACGCCCTTTACGCTCTCGGGCGCCATGGCGCCGGTGACCCTGGCGGGCGCGATCGCGCAACAAACGGCCGAGGCTTTGGCGGCGATTGCCCTGTTTCAGTGGATCAAGCCGGGATGCCCGGTGGTGATGGGCTCGTTTACCTCCAACGTCGATATGAAGTCGGGCGCGCCGGCCTTTGGCACCCCGGAGTATATGCGCGCGACCCAGATGTCGGGCCAGATGGCGCGGTTCTACGGGCTGCCTTTGCGGTCATCGAACGCCAACGCCGCGAACTGCCCGGATGCGCAGGCGGCCTGGGAGAGCGCCTTCTCCCTCTGGGCTGCGACCTCCAGCCATACCAACCTGATCTATCACGCAGCCGGGTGGCTCGAAGGCGGCCTCTGCGCCTCCTACGAGAAGTTCGTGATGGATTGCGAGACGCTTCAGCAGATGGCTGTTTACAATCGGCCCGTCGGGGTCAGCGACGAGGATCTTGCAGTCGATGCGATTGCCGAGGTCGATGCGTTCCCCCCCTCAAGCCGCCATTTCTTCGGCGCGCAACACACGCAGGATCGCTACACGACCGCCTTCTACAGCCCGTTCCTGAGCGACTGGAACAACTACAAAGGGTGGGAGGAGGCTGGCTCCGTGCGCACCCCGGAACGGGCGCATAAGATCTGGAAGAAGATCCTGGAGGAGTTCGAAGCACCTAGCATGGACGAGGCTGTGCGCGAGGAGTTGGACGCCTTCATCGAGCGCCGGACCCAGGAGGGCGGGCAGCCGACCGACTTCTAGGGTTACTCGGCAAGGCCCAAAGCCGCTAAAAGAACCGCAAACAGGCTGCCCAGAACGATCGGCAGGATCAGCATGGCCGAGACCAGAACAACCGCTCGAGCGCGAAATCCTGGGCGGCCTCCTTCATTCTGGTCGGGTCTGCGTCGTCTAAACATCTGTCAGCCGTCAGACGTCAGACCCTGGCGAACTGACAGTCGCTGGCTGATGGCACCGCCTAGAAACGCCACTGGTTTCGTCGCGTCGTTTGATCCTAGCATCTGCTCCTCCGACTTCGGTCGATGTGGCGGGAAAGATGGCTTCAGTTAACTGAGGTCAAGCGGATCTATCTCTCTGATTTTTAGTGGTTTTTCTGAGGGGTGATAAGATACGGAAGCAGAGTGAAAATGGATTACGGAAAGACTTCCATTTGCTGGCAAAGTAAGAATTTTTTATCACACTGGCCATTCTAGAAAGAAAATTCTACAGCAAGGCCCAAATGGGACCGAAAGTTCTGCCGGCCGATTGCGTGGAAGTCGTTCCGCTGGGCAAAACAGACTGAGGCGGAGCGTTGTGTTACCTGGTTCACGGCTTTTGCTGATCCGAGATCTTAATCGCAGCAAACGCGTCCTTTCCGACCAAGACAGTCGCATTCTGGCTTGAACAGCCGTCGCCAATCCTCTCCGGTAGGGAGCGCTGACACGAGGGGAGCAGAATGAGAATTGGATTTATTGGATTGGGAAATGTGGGCGGCAAGCTCGCGGGCTCACTGATCCGCAATGGTCACGATGTGGTCGTGCGGGACTTGGACAAGGCGGTCGCACAGCCGTTTCTCGATCAAGGCGCCGCTTGGGCGGAGAGCCCGGCGGATCTGGCGCGCCAAGTTGAGCTGGTGATCACTTGCCTACCCTCGCCTGCAGCCTCAGC
Organism: Pseudomonadota bacterium; assembly: GCA_039185235.1. GTDB lineage: Bacteria > Pseudomonadota > Alphaproteobacteria > Rhodobacterales > Rhodobacteraceae > Thermohalobaculum. The sequence continues at coordinate 639 of JBCDAS010000335.1, read as the reverse complement.
CGCAGTGATGGAGGCCGAGGATGGGATCCTCTCGGCCATGCGTCCCGGGACCATCTGGGCCGAGATGTCGACCACCGATGAGGCCGAGGTCAAACGTCTGGGTGCTTTGGTGGTCGAGAAGGGAGGCGCGCCGGTCGACTGTCCGGTCTCTGGCGGCTGCCACCGGGCGGCGACGGGCAATATCTCGATCTTTGCAGCCTGCGAGCGGGATGTGTTCGAGCGGATGTTGCCGGTTCTGACCTCGCTTGGTCGGCGGATCTTGCATACCGGACCACTCGGTTCGGCCTCGGTGTTGAAGGTCGTGACGAACTATCTGGCGACCGCCAATCTGATCTCTTGCGCCGAGGCCCTGACGACATGCAAAGCGGCGGGCATGGATCTCAACACCGCCTATGAGGCGATCAAGATCTCGTCGGGCACCAGTTTCGTGCATGAGACCGAGAGCCAAGTGATCCTGAATGGCTCTCGCGATATTTCATTCACGATGGATCTGGTGCTGAAGGATATTGGGCTCTTCCAGGAGGTCGCCGATCGTGCAGGCGTGGAGTTGGAGATGAACCCGCTGATGATCCAGATCTTTAAGGATGGGATTGCGCGTTATGGTGCGCGAGAGCTCTCGCCCAACATTATCAAACGGCT
>JBCDAS010000334.1:0-3018 GCA_039185235.1 Pseudomonadota bacterium | reverse complement strand
GCCCCGCTCAGCCCTTGATCGGCTCACGCCAGACGACCCATACCGGGCTGGCTTGGAAGAGCAAAAGGCAGCATGAAACCCAAACCAAACACACCTCAGAAACGCTGCAAATCTGTCCGAAAAGGCGGACATCTTCAGTTCCCATGTCAAGAAGTGAGACTGTTCGCAAGATTACCTCGATCTTTGATTGCATCGGACATCACTTCTGCGGCAGCAGGAGAGTGGAGGCGAACCAGAAGGGAATAAGCTGTTGCGGTGGCACTCTGTAATTGCTTGGATCTGCGTGGGCCTTTGCCTGTTGCCCATGAGCGCGGTCTTTATCGCCTCGATCGGTGACATCCAAGCGGTTGCTTCGCTCGCGGAGACGGTTTTGCCGCGCTATGCCGCGACAACCGTTCTTCTCTGCATCATCGTTGGCTTCTTCACTGCGGTGATTGGTACGGGCGTCGCTTGGTTGGTGACTTCGACTGAGTTTCCGGGGCGGCGCGTGTTTGAGGTTGCTTTGGCCTTGCCGCTCACCTTCCCCGCATATGTTTTGGCCTATGCCTATACCGATCTGTTGGATCATCCGGGATTGGTTCAAGCCACGCTTCGCGAGGTAACCGGCTGGGGACCGAGAGACTATTGGTTTCCTGAGATCAGGTCGCTCGAAGGCGCGGCGGCGATGCTGATTTTTGTGCTCTATCCTTACGTTTATCTTTTGGCCCGGGCCGCGTTCCTACAGCAGTCGTCAACCGCCTATCTGGCGGCGCGGGCGCTTGGATCGGGCCCGTGGAGCGCGTTCTTCCGTGTCGCTCTGCCAATCGCTCGACCTGCGATCGCAGGGGGTGTTCTGCTGGTGCTCATGGAAACACTGGCAGACTATGGGACCGTCGCCTATTTTGGCGTCCAAACCCTCGCGACTGGGATCTATGTCAGCTGGTTCGGCTTGTTCGACAGAACCGCTGCGGCCCAGTTGGCGCTTTGCTTGCTCATGTTTGCACTGGTTTTGGCAACGCTGGAATATTCGCAGCGTTCAAACAGACGGTTCCATGGGGCGGGCAAACGGTTTGAGACCATGCAACGCTTGAAGTTGAGCGGATGGAGTGCCTTGGGTGCGATCACCTTCTGTGCTCTGCCTGTGATTCTGGGGTTTCTGCTTCCGACGCTGCTGCTCACCAGCCTGGCTTGGCACTCTGGACAGATCTTGTTTACGCCCCGCTACCTTGGCTTTGTGGAGCATTCGGTCACGCTGGCAACCATTGCCGCCATCATCACAGTCATTGCCGCCATATCTGTGGGTTTCAATGCGAGGGTCCGCAACAGCCGGTCCTCTCGGATCGCCGTAGGTGTCTCGAGCATAGGATATGCCGTTCCGGGAGGGGTCATCGCCGTTGGACTCTTGGTCCCGTTTGCGGCTTTCGATAATGCGCTGGATCGGTTTATGGAGAGCAATTTCGGCATCGATACCGGTCTTTTGATCACGGGATCGATCTGGTTGATGGTGATCGCTTACATGGTTCGGTTCATGGCGGTTGCGCTGAATTCCTTCGATGCGGGGCTGACCTCACTACATCCTAATGTGGATGCAGTTGCGAGGACTTTGGGCCATGTTCCGGGCTCCATGCTGCGCCGGATCCACCTTCCGATCTTGCGCGCCTCCATTCTGACCGCGTCGCTGATCGTTTTTGTGGATGTTATGAAAGAGCTCCCCGCGACGTTGATCTTGCGGCCCTTCAACTACGACACTTTGGCGGTTCAAGCGCATCGCCTCGCCTCGGATGAGCGATTGACCGAAGCGGCGGTGCCTAGCCTGGTGATTGGTGCGGTTGGGTTGCTTCCGGTTATTTTGATCTGTCTGTCGATCGGGCGCGAGCGCCAAGCCCGCATGCCGCGTGGACAAAATGCCCCGGTCGGCTCGGTCTAACGAAAAACGGCCACCCGATTGGGTGGCCGTTCGTTCTCATTAATTGCAAGCCTGCGCTGTGCGCGATTACTTCCAGCCGGAAGCGTTCAGCACTTCAACCGCAGTATCGACATTGTCGGCAATCTCGGACAGCTCAATCGTGTCTGGGCGGAAGATACCCAGCTCGGCAACAGATGGGGCAAGACCCACACCTGGCACGGCCGGATACTCGTCATTGCCTGCCGAGAAGTACTCTTGAGCCTGCTCAGAGGCGAGATACTCAAGGAACTTGATCGCGTTCTCTTTATTCGGCGCGTTTTTCACAACGCCACCGCCCGAGATATTCATGTGCGAACCGATGTCGTTTTGGTTCGGGAACACCCAGCCGATATTTGCGATCTGATCCGCCGTCATCGTCTTGTCGCCTTTGCGCAGAACGCGGGCGTAGTAGTAGGTGTTCGACATCGCGACCTTGCACTCACCCGATGCGATTCCGCGGAGCTGGTCGGTGTCACCGCCTTGCGGATCACGCGCGAAGTTTGCAACGACGGCATCAGCCCAACCTTGGATCGCGTCTTTACCCAAATGCGCGACCAGTGCGGCCGTGATGTTCTGGGTGTAGACATTCGAGGAAGACCGGATGCAGACCATGCCTTTGTATTCCGGCTTGGCCAGGTCTTGGTAGCTTTGTGGCGGGTTGGTAACCGAGGTTTTGTCGTAGAACAGGATCCGGGCGCGCTGCGAGAATGCGAACCACTGGTTGTCGGCATCCTGCAGATAGGCTGGGATATGCGTCTCGAGCGCGTCGCTGTCGATTGACTGAAGCAGACCGAGGCTCTTGGCGCGGGCCAGGCGGACAGTGTCAACAGTCATGAATACGTCAGCAGGCGAGTTCTCGCCTTCTGCTTCGAGGCGGGCGATCAGTTCGTCAGCTTTGCCCTCGAGACGGTTGATCTTGATCCCCGTCATCTCGGTGAAATCTGAGTACAAACGTTCGTCAGTATCGTAGTGGCGCGAAGAGTAGAGGTTCAACTCGTTCGCCTGCGCGGCTGTAATCGACGAAGCGAAAACCGACGCGGTGAAGATGGCAGCGATTGTACGGTGCATAAGGGTCTCCCTAATTGTCAGCCATT
>JBCDAS010000333.1:0-3036 GCA_039185235.1 Pseudomonadota bacterium | reverse complement strand
GCCGATCCGCTCAGCTTCCGAGACTCCAAGCGCTATACTGACCGCATGCGCGATGCGCGGCGTTCGACCGGGGAGGAAGAGGCGATGTTGGTCGCGCAAGGTGACCTGCACGGCGTGCGCACGGTGGGTGCTGCTCAGGATTTCTCGTTCATGGGTGGCTCGATGGGCATGGCGGTTGGCAATGCGCTACTGACCGCGGCCGAACACGCGACCAATGTCGGCGCACCTTTGATCGTCTTCTCGGCTGCAGGTGGCGCACGGATGCAGGAGGGGATGCTCTCGCTCATGCAAATGCCCCGCACGACCATCGCGGTCGATATGATGCGCGAGGCACGGTTGCCTTTTATCGTGGTTCTCACCCATCCAACCACAGGTGGGGTCACGGCAAGCTATGCGATGCTGGGCGATATTCATCTGGCGGAGCCTGATGCGCTGATCTGTTTCGCGGGCCCACGCGTGATCGAGCAGACAATCCGCGAGAAACTGCCCGAAGGGTTCCAGCGCTCAGAATATCTCTTGGATCACGGAATGATCGACCGCGTTGTTCATCGCAAAGAGATGCGGGACGAACTGGGCACGATCCTGCGAATGTTGATGGGCTTCCCCCCCTTGGTCCATGGCGATCTGCCACCGCCCCAGCCCGAACCAGAGAACAACACCGAACCGGACGCCGCCAGTGACGCCCAATAGCGACGCGATCCTCGCGCGTTTGCTCGAGCTTCATCCGAAAATCATTGATTTGACGCTCGACCGGATGTGGCGGCTGCTGGACGCCATTGGCAATCCGCAGCAGAGCTTGCCAAACGTGATTCATGTCGCGGGGACCAATGGCAAGGGCTCTACCCTCGCCATGATCCGCGCGGGGCTCGAAGGGGCTGGTGCCAGCACGAATGTCTACACATCCCCCCATCTCGCCCGTTTTCACGAGCGTATCCGCCTACATGGCGAATTGATTGCCGAAACGGATCTCGCCGATCTTCTCGCCGAATGCGAGGCCGCCAATGGGGCGGAGCCGATTACGTTTTTCGAGATCACGACGGTGGCGGCCCTCGTCGCCATGGCGCGCAGACCCGCCGATTACACGCTGCTTGAGGTTGGTCTCGGCGGACGGCTCGATGCGACCAATGTGATGACCCCCAAGATTACCGCCATCACCCCGGTCTCGATCGACCATCAGCAATATTTGGGAGAGACCATCGCTGAGATTGCAGCCGAGAAGGCGGGGATCCTTAAACCCGGCACCCCTTGCATCGTCGCGCCGCAAGACCCCAAGGCATTTCAGGTGATCGAGGCCCGGGCCACGGAAGTCAGGGCTCCTCTTATGATCGGCGATCAGGACTGGCAGTCGCGCGCGGAGCATGGGCGGCTGATCTATGAGGATGAGCAGGGTCTTCTCGATCTTCCCCTCCCCCGGCTTATGGGCGCGCATCAGATCACCAATGCAGGCACGGCCCTGGCAGTTTTAAGAGCGCTTGGCACAGGTGCGCCAGAAGCCGCTATGACAAGTCCCGAGTGGCCCGCGCGCATGCAACGCCTGCGCAAAGGCCCCTTGATGGAACGGTTGCCTGAAGGCGCGGAGCTTTGGCTCGATGGTGGGCATAACGCGGCCGCAGGCCAAGCGCTCGCCGGTCTTTTGGAAGACCTCCAAACCAAAGCACCTCAGCCCCTTTGGCTGATTGCTGGCATGCTGGACACCAAATCCGCACCGGATTACTTGCGCCCTTTCAACGAAATCGCAAGCGGCCTGCGAGCCGTTGAGATCCCAGATACTCCGGCCAGTTTTTCAGCCGAGGCCCTGGCCACCGCAGCCGCCTCCGCCGGGCATGAGGCCGCCCCCGCAAGTTCGGTTGAAGCGGCCTTCAACGAGATCCTTGCCACCTGCGAACGCCCTCGGATCTTAATATGCGGCTCGCTTTACCTTGCCGGGTCAATCCTCCGCGACCACGCCTGAATAAACAAAGTCTGCGCAGAAGCGCCAACGGCCCCAAATAGGGGCCGTTTCAACAATCGATGTGTTCGCGCAAGCGAACGCCGCTTGGTTCGCCAAAGCGGTCAGATCGCGCTCGAAATCCAGTTCGAAATCCCGGTTTTGCTGTCAGCGCCCACCTTCTTGTCCGCCACTTCGCCGTTTTTGAACAAGAGCAGCGTCGGAATACCACGAATCCCATATTGCGAGGGCGCGTTCGGATTGTCGTCGATATTCACTTTGGCAATCTTGACCGCCTCTCCCATCTCGGCGGCAATCTCTTCCAGCGCTGGGCCGATCTGCTTGCATGGGCCACACCACTCGGCCCAGAAATCCACGACAACCGGTGTGTCGGACTTCAGAACATCTTCGTCAAAACTTGCATCAGTCACTGCTACAGTCGCCATGGGATCCGCCTCATAAGGGTTCGCTTGGGTTCTGAACCTAGGAGCCCGTAGCCCCCAAATCAATCCCTGCAAGCGCCTCCTGGTAGGCCGCATCGACATGCGCATCGCTGAGAGCCATAAACTGGCGCGCCCGCGTCCAAAGCAGTCCGGTCGTCACTGGACGATCAGGGTAAAGGGGGCTCAATGCGGCCCGATACGCGCCAAGCTGGGCAAGATAGCCTTGGGCAACCCCCACCGCGTCCAGAGGCACTGCTTGATCACTTTTGAAGTCGACAATCGTCACCTGGTGTTCCGAGACAATCAAGCGATCCATCCGGCCATGCATCGCCGTTGCGCCTGGTATGACCGGCAGAGACACTCCGACTTCGCTCAGTGACCCCGGTCCAAAGATCCAAGCGAGCGTATCGTCTTGTAAGACTGCAAAAGCCTCCGCGATCGCTTCTTGACCCAGTTCCGAACCTAAACCCGGAACGCGCTGTCCGATTAGCGCTTTGGCGAGCTTTGGCCAGCGGTCTTCCGTCGTTCCAGGCAAGCGCTCCAACAAGACATGGACCGCCTCGCCGCGCTTGCGGGCTAAGATCGGATCCAATTTGCCGGTCCACTGCCCGCCATCCTGCTTCACCAGATGCGACGGCGCCAAACGTCGTGGCCGTGCCTCTCTCG
>JBCDAS010000332.1:0-3082 GCA_039185235.1 Pseudomonadota bacterium | reverse complement strand
GTTGAAGAGGGTCAGTATGATCTTTTCGCCTAAGGGCTTTGACGCATCCATGTGGTGCGCAGCGCCGCCTTAACGCGCCAAAGCGGTTGGTGGCGGCGCGACCGCGACCTCCTCGGCAAAGTCAAACGCCTCGAGCCGTCCGGCCCGTTGGCCCGCTTTTTGTGCCGAGATCTTGATCTGCTCGATATCCTTTGCAGCCTGATCGAAATGGCGATCGAGGTTCGAGACCCGGTCGACCAACCGTTCGGTATCCTTATGCAAAAGGCCCAACTCCCGCCGGATCCGGTTGGCCTCGTCGCGCATGCGGGCGTCTTTCATGACCCCGCGCATCGTGTTGAGCACTGCCATGGCCGTGGTTGGTGAGACGATCCAAACGCGCTGCTCAAACCCGGCCCGAACCACATCGGCGAAATTGGCGTGAAGCTCTGCGTAAACCGCCTCTGAGGGCAGGAAGAGAAGCGCGCTATCGGCTGTCTCACCCTCGAGGATATAGCGCTCGGCGATATGGCCGATATGCGTGGTCACCGCGATCTTCATGGCCCGAACTGCACGTTTCAGCGCGTCATCAGTGTCGGCTGTGCGCAGCGCCTCATAGGCCTCCAGCGGGAACTTCGAGTCGATCACGATGGGCCCCGGCGGATGCGGCAAATGGATCAGACAATCCGCGCGCTTCCCATTCGAAAGCTGGGCTTGCAGCGTATAGGCGTCCGGCGGCAGGGCGCGGGAGACGATCTCGTTGAGCTGGATCTCACCGAACGCCCCGCGCGTCTGTTTGTTCGACAGAATGTCTTGCAGGCTCAGCACATCGCCCGAGAGCTTTTCGATCTTGGTCTGCGCCTTATCGATCGCCTCGAGCCGCTGTTGCAAATCCCCCAGCGAGCGGGCCGTGCGGGTTGCCGAAGTGGTCATGTTCTCGCCAAGCCGCGCGCTCACCAATTCAAGCTTGTGATTGACTGTCTCCATCAGGCGCGCCTGGGCAGCGGCTTGTGCTTCGGTGACTTGGGTTAGGCCACCCTGCAATTGCTGTTGGTTCTGACCCAACTGCGCGAGCCCCTTGCCCAACGCCTCCATCGAAGCGGCCATGGGTTCGATCGCGCGCGAGGCCCGGTGGCTCGTGAGGATCGAGACAAGCACCAGGGCAAACAGCATCAAAATCAGGCCGAGGCCGATCCCAGCGCCAAGCATAACCGGGCTCGCCAAATCCAGCGTTGTCAAAACCTGATCCATCAGCGCCGCCCGAACAGTTTTTCAATATCGGCAAGGCTCAGCTTCACCCAGGTCGGTCTGCCATGGTTGCATTGGCCTGAATGGGGCGTCGCCTCCATCTCGCGCAACAGCGCATTCATCTCTTCGCCTGTCATCCGCCTGCCGGAGCGGACCGAGCCATGGCAGGCGATGCGGCTGAGAATGGCGTCCAGCCGAGACCGCAGCTGGCTGACCGTGCCGCCATCGGCGATCTCATCGGCGATGTCGCGGACCAATCGCTGTATATCGGGCTGGCCCAAAAGCGCCGGGATCTCCCGCACACAGACCGCGCCATCGCCGAAGGCTTCGATCCCCAGGCCAAGCTCCGCGAGCAATGGCGCTGCGTCGAGAACTGCGCTTGCCTGTGCTCCCAGTTCGATGACTTCAGGGATCAACAGGCCCTGGCGGCTGACGCTCTGGGCTGCCAGCTGCGCCTTCAGCTTCTCATAGACCAGGCGCTCATGGGCGGCGTGCTGATCGACCAGCACCAAACCATCCGAGGATTGTGCAACGATATAGTTCTCATGGATCTGCGCCCGCGCAGCCCCCAGCGGCGCGTCAACCGGCGCTTCGGTCGCAGGTTCGATCCGAGCAGACGGCGAAGCTTCGGCAAATCCAGGGGGCGTGAGCGGGGCTTGGAACCCGTAATCCGAGCGATGCTGCGGCATCGCTCGGGGCGGCGCGGCCATTGGGCTTGGTCGAAATGCGCCAAGAGCACCCTCGGAGAGCGTTGTGGCAGAGCGATGGCCCTCCTCCGCCAAACCATGACGCAAGGCGGAGATGATCAAACCCCGAACCGTGCCGGGATCCCGGAACCGCACCTCAGCCTTTGCCGGGTGGACATTCACATCGACCCGCGCGGCGGGGCAGGAGAGGTAGAGCACGGCGACCGGGTGGCGGTCGCGCGACAACAGGTCGGAATAGGCCGCCCGTAGCGCGCCCGAGAGCTGGCGATCCTTCACCGGGCGGCCATTGACGAAGAGGAATTGCATCACCGCCGCCCCCCGCGAATAGGTCGGCAGGCCCGCATAGCCGGAAAGATGGATCTCCTCCCGGCTCGTATCGATCTGGATCGCGTTCTCAAGGAATGGCTTGCCGACCAGATCGCGGATCCTCTGACGCCGTGCCTTGTCCTCATCGCCCAAAAGCGCGGGCAAGCTCAGAAGTTGCCGACCTTCGCCTCCGCCGGTCGCATCGCGCAATGTCAGACCAGTGCTGGGCTCGGCCAGGGCCAGACGGCGCAGGGCGTCTTGGATCGCCTGGGTCTCGGCCCGGTCGGTCCGCAGAAATTTCAGCCGCGCTGGCGTTGCCGAGAAGAGATCGCGGACCTCAACGGTCGTCCCGGCGCCTCGCGCGGCGGGCCGTGCTTCGCCAATCTCCCCGCCCCGCACCTCGATCTGCCAAGCACCTTCGCCCGCATGGCTGATCACGCTCATCCGCGCGACCGAGCCAATCGAGGGCAGCGCCTCGCCCCGGAATCCAAAGCTTGCGATATTGATCAGATCAGAGCCATCGATCTTCGAAGTCGCATGCCGCTCCAAAGCCAAGGCGAGCTGATCGCGCGGGATCCCGGTGCCATTATCCTCAACCCGGATCAGAGACTTTCCCCCATCGGCGATCGTGACGTCGATCCGGGTCGCCCCCGCATCCAGCGCGTTCTCCACCAGCTCCTTCACGGCAGAGGCGGGCCGCTCAATCACCTCGCCTGCCGCGATCCTGTTGGCGGCCGCGTCCGAAAGGCGACGGATGGGGTTTGGCCCCTCGATATTGCGGTCAAGCGCACTCATCCTACTACAGCTAGCAGGATGGGCGCGATTCTGAAAGGGTTAGCGCGTGG
>JBCDAS010000331.1:0-3157 GCA_039185235.1 Pseudomonadota bacterium | reverse complement strand
CGAACCAAACGGAATGCGGCTTGCGCCGCATACACCGATATTTGGCGCCCTTGCGGGCGCATTGGCCCCAGTCGGACTGCTCTCGCAAAACTCTGAGCTGGGCGCTGGGCGTCCCTGCCCATGCTTGCATGGGTGGCGGGCTCTGCCCGCCGTAATCCCGTAAGGGATCAGGGACGCTTTCGTGATGGTTTGGCTAGATCGCGTTCAGATCCTCGATCAGCTTGTCCACATCACCGCCGCGTTTGCCGAGCATACCTGCGATCTCATCGCGCTGGGTGATCAGGAGTGAGACGCCTTCGATCACAATATCGGCGATCACAACGCGTCCGGGCCGATCGGAGACCAGCCAGTCCACCGCGATCGGGGCGCCCTGCGGCTGGGTCACCAGGCTCGAGATCAAGATCCCGCGCTTGCTGCGATCCTTGGCATCCCCCACTTCAACCTGCTCGCCCGCATAGTTCTGAAACCGTCTCGCATAAGCAACCGAGACCGCCCGCGAGAACGCCTCGGTATAGCGTTTCTGTTGATCCTCGCTCATATCGCGCCAGGCCCGTCCAGCGGCAAACCGAGCAATCTGCGGCATGGCTGCGCGCTTCTCCATCACCGATTGCAGCGCAACCGCTTTGCTGCTCGCATCGCCGCCAGACTGGACAACCCCGAGGACATCCGAGATCGACTGCTCGATATGGGCCTTCGCGACCCCTTCATCCAACGCCTGGGCGGGAAGCGCCCAGAGAGCCCATGCACCAACGCCTGCCAGGGTGGCTGCGAGAAAACTGCGCCGTTTGATCATCCGATTTGATCCTTTGTTCTTAACCGTTCCGCCCGATAAGCGACCTCCGCGCTTCCTATATAGGGTTTTGTTCAGAGTGAACACTGCCCAGCACTCTGCATCAGCCAGAGGCGCTTTCCACGCTCACAATCCGGTGAAGATCATTTTGTTAGCTCGCTTGCGTAACTGCCTGCAAATCAGTACGAAAGAGGGAATTCAACCGGGGTGCGAAGGTAAAACTCTGGCAGTTTGTGACAGATGACACGTTTTGGTCAGTCTTTTCCGGCTATGACCGGGATGGGCGGTTCTTCTGAGCACCGCCTATCATAGCTGCGGTGGATTTGGGATCGGGATGAAGCAAGCCTCTGGAAAACAAGAGCTACGCCAGGCGATGGCGACTTGTAAGCGGCATTTCACGGCTGTTTTCGTGTTCTCAATCTTCGTGAACCTGCTGATGCTGACCGGTCCGCTCTTTATGTTGCAGACCTATGATAGGGTGCTCTCCAGCCGGTCTGAGGCGACCCTGGTGGCCCTCGTACTTTTGGTCACAGCCCTGTTCGCCTTCTATGGGCTGTTGGAGTTCGCCCGTGGCCGGGTGCTGGCGCGGGCTGGCAACCGGTTCTCGGAGCTTCTGGACAGCCGCATCTTTGTCGCTGTTCTGCGCCGTTCTGTCGCGCCGTCTGAGCGGGCAAAGCCAAACACGGCTGCGCGCGATCTGGATGCAGTGCGCCAATTGCTGGCAGGCCCGGCGCCTTTCGCGCTGGTTGATATTCCTTGGACACCGATTTTCCTGACTGCGATCTTCCTGTTTCACCCGCTGATGGGCTGGCTGGCCGTCGCGGGTGGGTTGGTTCTGATTGCGCTCACAGCGATGAACCAATACCGCTCACGCCTGCCAGGAGCCGAGGCGCAATATGCCACCTCGGAGGCTGAGAATCTGAGCGAGGAGATGCGCCAGAACGCCGAGGTGGTTCAAGGTCTGGGCATGCGCGACTCCGGTATGGGGCGTTGGCTGCGCCTGCGCCGCTCAGCGATGGAGAAACAGCTCCTCGCCTCGGACCGCACCGCCAGCTATTCGGCCTCGACCAAGGCGCTGCGCTTTTACCTGCAATCCATGATGCTCGCGGTCGGCGCCTGGTTGGCGCTGCAACAGTTGATCTCGCCGGGGATGATGATCGCAGGCTCGATCCTGATGGGCCGGGCGCTGGCGCCGATTGAGCAGGCGATTGGGCAATGGTCGCTGGCGCAGCGGGCCCATCGCGGTTGGGTCGCCCTGGGCGATGTGCTTGAGCAAGTGCCGGAGGAGCACGACAAAACGCAGCTTCCCGCCCCAAAAGGCTATGTCATGGCCCAGAAGATCGCGGTTGTGGCCCCAGGCGAACAAGTGCCCGCCATCCGCGGGGTCGAGTTCTCGATCGAGCCGGGCCAGGCGCTGGGTGTGATCGGCCCATCTGGTGCGGGAAAGACCACGCTGGCCAAGGTGTTGACCGGGATTTGGCGCCCGGCCGCAGGCAATGTGCGCTTGGACGGCGCGGCGCTCGACCAATGGCCTGAGGCGGATCTTGGCAAGCATATCGGCTACCTGCCGCAAGAGATCGGTCTGTTCGCAGGGACGGTGAGCCAGAACATCGCCCGCATGGTCGATGAGCCCGATGACGAGAAAGTCGTCGAGGCGGCGAAACGCGCCGGCGCCCATGATCTGTTGCTGGCGCTGCCGCATGGCTATGACACACAAATCGGCGCGGGCGGGCAGCGGCTCTCGGGCGGGCAACGCCAACGGGTGGCGCTGGCGCGGGCGCTTTATAGCGACCCGCCGCTTCTCGTGCTCGACGAGCCGAACGCCAATCTGGACGCTCAAGGCGAGCAAGCCCTGGTCGACGCGATCCGGGATGCGAAATCCCGCGGACGCACGGTGATCATCATGGCGCACCGGCCCTCGGCCATTGCCGCCTGTGACCTGCTTTTGATGATCGATCGCGGCCAGCAAGTCGATTTCGGCCCCCGCGACGATGTCCTGCGTAAACGCACCAAGAACTACCAGCAGATCAACAATCAAAGCGCGCAACTGGCAGGCGGCCAGACCGCCCAGCCCGCAGCCGCAATCGAAGGTCCACCCGGTGCAGCCGAGGCCGAGCGCGCCAATAACGCCCGTCTCGTCACAACTCAGAGAGATGCCTCATGATCCCACAGCTTCCAGGAGTAGCCCCTGAGCCCTCTGAGCAGGAGGATGGCTGGTCCGCCTCCGGCTATATCCGCTTTGGCATGATCTGCACGATCCTTCTGGTGGTCGGGCTGGGTGGCTGGGCGGCGACGGCGCAACTCGCAGGCGCCGTGATTGCCGCCGGTCAGCTCCGCGTCGAGGCGCAGCGCCAGGTTGTCCAGCAT
>JBCDAS010000330.1:0-3198 GCA_039185235.1 Pseudomonadota bacterium | reverse complement strand
CACGCACGATTTAGCAATGTGTATGGGCCTGCTGAAGTGAATCAATGCACCTATTTCCATGTGCCATCGTCTTTCGCCAAAGAACCTAGCCCAAGCCCTATTCCTCTAGGAGAGATCTGGGAGGATACCGATGGGTTGGTTGTCGATGAGCAAGGAAACGCGAGCCCTGAAGGAGAGGTTGGCCAACTGCTCATCAACTCGCCAACCATGATGAATGGCTATTGGCAACGAACGGATCTAGATCGGAAAGCGCTGCAGGAGCGTGAGGATGGTCGAGTCTATTACCATACTGGTGACTATGTTAGTCTTGATGATGCGGGGCGATTGCATTTCGTCGTATTGTTTTGCCCCGGGCCCCATCAGGGTTTATCTGCGGGAGGCTGTCTGCGGGGGGTATCCCAGGTGCGCGGAACGCCCCCACGATTTGGCTGCCGATCAGGCGCTTTTCTTTGCTGCTTTTGCGATCTTGGCAAGATCGCGGGCGATCACATAGGCCCCGTTGACGCGAGCTTTGTCCTCGCGCCAATCACGGCGCAGCACCAGTTTGTTTTCCTTGATCTTCGCCAGGCCCCGCTGATCCTGCAAAAACCCAACCAGGCCAGCGGGATCGGCGAATTTGTCACCTCGAAACTGGATCGTGCATCCTTTTGGTCCCGTATCCATTTTTGCAATCCCAGCGCGCTTGCACATGGCTTTGACCCGGACCACGCGCAACAGCGTCTCGACTTCGCCGGGCGGTTTGCCGAACCGGTCATGCAGCTCGGCCGCAAAGCCTTCCAACTCGGTCTTTAACTCCAAGCCCGAGAGGCGCCGATAAAGCCCCAGACGCACATCCAGATCCGAGATGTAGCTCTCTGGGATCAGGACCGGCACGCCAAGATTGATCTGCGGCGCCCAGGTCTCGTCCTGATCCACTGCCGCCGCTGTCTCGCCTGCGCGGATCTTGGCGATCGCCTCTTCCAGCATCTCTTGGTAAAGCTCGAAGCCCACTTCCTTGATATGGCCCGACTGCTCCTCACCCAACAGATTACCCGCGCCTCGGATGTCGAGATCATGGCTCGCCAGGGTAAATCCAGCGCCGAGCGTGTCGAGACTCGAGAGCACCTTCAGCCGCCGTTCCGCCTGTGGTGTCAGGGGTTTACGCGGCGGCGTTGTGAAGTAGGCATAGGCGCGCAGTTTGGACCGTCCCACCCGACCGCGGATCTGGTAGAGCTGCGCCAGGCCAAACATATCCGCTCGTGTGACGATCAGCGTGTTGGCCGAGGGGATGTCGAGCCCGCTCTCGATAATCGTCGTCGCCAGCAGCACATCGTATTTGCCATCGTAGAAGTGGTTCATCCGGGTATCCAACGCGCCGGCGGCCATCTGTCCATGGCCGATCACATAGCTGACTTCGGGCACTTGCTCGCGCAGGAACGCCTCCGCGTCGGGCAGATCCGAGATCCGGGGCACGACGAAGAAGGACTGCCCGCCCCGATAATGCTCCCGCAGCAATGCCTCACGCACAGTGACGGTGTCGAACGGGCTCACATAGGTGCGCACGGCCAGCCGATCGATCGGGGGCGTCGCAATAATCGAGAGCTCGCGCACCCCCGACATGGCCAGTTGCAGCGTTCGCGGGATCGGGGTCGCGGTCATGGTCAAGACATGCACATCCGAGCGAAGCTCCTTCAGCCGTTCTTTGTGTTTGACGCCGAAATGCTGCTCTTCATCGATGATCAAGAGGCCGAGATTGCAGAACTTCACCTGTTTCGACAGCACGGCATGGGTGCCGACGACGATCGAGATCTCGCCATCCTCGAGCCCCTTGCGGGTCAGAGCCGCCTCCCCCGCTGGGACGAAGCGCGAGAGCTGGCGCACCCGCAGCCCTGTGCCCTTGAAGCGGGCCGCGAACTCTTTGGCATGCTGCCGGGCGAGCAATGTCGTCGGCGCCACCAAGGCCACCTGCAAGCCGCTGGCGGCGGCGGTATAGGCCGCTCTCAGCGCGACTTCGGTCTTGCCGAAACCGACATCGCCGCAAACCAGCCGGTCCATCGGGCGGCCTGATGCGAGATCGCCCAGCACCGCCTCGATCGCGTTCAGTTGGTCATCGGTTTCCTGGTATGGGAAACGGGCACAGAATTCGGCATAGGCCTCGCCAGGTTCCACTGCCTCGCCCTCGCGCAACTCGCGTTCGGCTGCGATCCGGATCAGCTGATCGGCCATATCCCGGATCTTGGCCTTCATTTTGGCCTTTTTGGCCTGCCATGCACCGCCGCCGAGCCGGTCTAGCTCGCCCGCCTCTTGACCATAGCGGCTGAGCAACTCGATATTCTCAACTGGCAAGTAAAGCTTTGACTGACCGGCATATTCCAGCGCCAGGCACTCATGCGGCGCGCCGATCGCGGTGACTGTCTCCAGCCCCAGATACCGCCCGACCCCATGATCGAGATGGACGACCAGATCGCCCGGGGTCAGCGATTGTGTCTCGGTCAGGAAATTCTCCGCCCGCCGGGTCTTGCGCGCCCGCCGGATCAGCCGGTCGCCGAGCACATCTTGCTCCGAGATCACGGTCATATCATCGGATTGGAACCCCTGCTCCAGCGCCCAGACCATACAGGCAATGCCCTCGACCTGATCCCAGCGTTGGACCGGTTTCACATTTGCCAACCCGTGATCGGCCAACAGGCCGACCAGCCGCTCACGCGCTCCTTCGGAGTAGCTGGCCAGGACAACGGGGCCGAATTTGGCGCGGGCTTGGATATGCTCGACCAGTTTGTCAAAGACATTGACGCCCTCTTGCTGGCGTTCAGGTCCGAAACTGCGCCCTTGCCTTGAGCCCGCATCAATGATCCCGGGCCCGAGCGGCTGTTTATGGGGTGTGAAGGCGCGTACCGGCCGGTCTTTGAGCGCCGCGCGCCAAGCCTCGGGGCCCAGATAAAGTGCCTCGGGCGCCATAGGCCGGTACGGCACGTCATGCTTGCCCGCCATAGAAAGCGCCTCGAGGCGGGCATTGTAGTGGTCTGCGACGGTCTCAGCACGGGCGTTCAGCGCTTCGTCAATCTGCGCATCCAGCGTAACGGGCGCATGCGGGAGATAGTCAAAGATCGTCTCCAGCCGATCGTGGAACAGCGCCAGCCAATGCTCCATGCCCTGGTGTTTGCGCCCCTCCGAGACCGCCGCATAGAGCGGGTCGTCCAGGCGCGCGGCGCCAAAACT
>JBCDAS010000329.1:0-3208 GCA_039185235.1 Pseudomonadota bacterium | reverse complement strand
GCGGGCACGGATCCCAAACATGTGGCGCGGATGATTACCGAACGCTCTGGCACCTCCTTCGGCCCGGGCATGAAAATCTTGCCGCAGAAAAGGCGCGAGGGGATGTGGGCGCTCTATGCCTTCTCCCGTGTGATCGACGACATCGCGGACGAGGATTGGGCGCTGGAAGACAAACACCGCCTGCTCGACGATTGGCGCGCCGAGATCGCGCGGGTCTATGAGGGCCAGCCGCTCTCTGCCATCGGCCAAGCGCTGGTGGAGCCTGTCCGCCTGTTCGAGCTGCCACGCGCTGAGTTCCTGGCCCTAATTGACGGGATGCAGATGGATGCGGATGGCCCGGTCGTGGCGCCCTCGATGGAGGATCTGCGCCGCTATACCCGCCGGGTCGCGGGCGCGGTCGGCATGATCTCCATGCGCATCTTCGGCGCCTGGGTCGGTGCTGCGTCCGAGCGGTTTGCGCTGGCGTTGGGGGATGCGTTTCAACTCACCAACATTTTGCGCGATGTCGAGGAGGATGCCGAGCTTGGGCGCCTCTACTTGCCGCGGGAGAGCCTAGAGACCTATGGCGCCGCTACCACGCCCAGCCGCATCGCAAGCGATCCGAACCTGCCCAAGGTGGCGCGTGACATCGGCGCGCTTGCCCGGGCAGAGTTTGAACGCGCCCGGGACGAAATCCCCGCCCATTCCCGCCGCGCGCTGATGCCCGCGTTGATGATGATGGGTGTCTATGAGAGCTATCTTGCGCAGATGGAGGCAGCAGGCTTTGACCGAGGAGCCCCGGTGCACCTCTCCAAACCCCAGAAAGTCTGGCGCGGTCTGCGCGCGGTCCTTTGGCCCGGGATGCGCGCCCATGCCTGAAGGCGTGGTCCATATCGTGGGCGCTGGGCTCGCCGGGCTCTCGACCGCTTTGCGGCTCGCCAGCCAAGGCCAGAAGGTCAAGATCTGGGAGGCCTCCAGCCATGCGGGCGGGCGCTGCCGGTCGTTCTACGAGGCCAAGCTCGACCGCCAGATCGACAATGGCAACCACCTGGTGCTGACCGGCAATCACTCGGTGCGCGACTATCTGGCGCTCGCGGGTGCCTCTGACAGGCTGCGCCCCGCGCCGGATGCACATTTCCCTTTCGCCGATATCGCCAGCGGCCAGCGCTGGACCGTGCGGATGAACAAGGGGCCACTGCCCTGGTGGGTCGCCTCCGCCGCCCGCCGGATCCCGGACACAAAGCTTTGGGACTACCTGCGCGGTGCGGCCCTTGCTCTCGCGGGCAAAGATACCACGGTCGCCGAGGCGATCACCGATCGCGGCCCGCTCTGGCATCGGTTTTGGGAGCCGATGACCCTCGCGGTTCTCAACACCACACCCGAGAAAGGCGCCGCGCCCCTCCTCTGGCGGGTCTTCAAGGAGACCTTTGCCAAAGGCGAGGCCCATTGCCGCCCGATGTTTGCCCCCGAGGGTCTGGGCGAGGCCCTGGTCACCCCAGTTTTGGCCCGGCTCGAGGCGCTCGGCGTCGAGATCACCTATTTCACCGCGCTCAAAGAGATCGAGCGGGCCGGGGGCAAGGCCTCAGCCCTGCGCTTCAATGATGGCCAGAGGCAAGAGATCGCGTTGCAGGATCGGATCGTCCTCGCCCTGCCGCCCGCGCGTCTGGGCAATGTGCTGCCCGATCTGGACTTGCCCGGGGACACGCATGCCATCCTGAATGCTCATTTCGTGGTGCCGGATGCCGGTCTCCTCAAAGCCGCCCCACCCCTGATCGGTGTGCTGAGCTCCAAAACTCACTGGATCTTTACCCGCGGCGATGTGGTCAGCCTGACCATCTCTGCCGCCGATCAGATGGATGTCCTCGGCGGCGATCGCGACGCCTTGTTGACGCAACTGTGGGAGGAGACTTGCGCTGCGCTGCAACTTGGCCCAATTAACTACACAGCGGGACGTATCTTAACAGAGCGGCGAGCCACGTTTGACCAATCCCCCTCGGGTGTGGCAAAGCGTCCTGATGCATCTACCGCATTGCACAATGTGTTCCTTGCGGGCGATGCCACAAATACTGGCCTACCCGCCACGATCGAGGGCGCAATTCGGTCCGGAGAGACCGCAGCCCGGTTGGCGGCATGAAGGAGTTGGGTTGAGGTGATGGACGGGCAAGACTACGCCGAACCGGTCACGCGCAGTCGCGCCGATCGCCGGGCGCTTGTGCTGTCACAGCGCGAGAAACTCTGGGACATGCAGCAGGACGATGGCCATATCGTCTTTGAGCTCGAGGCTGATTGCACAATCCCCGCGGAATACATTCTGCTCAAACACTTTCTGGGTGAGATTGACGAGACGCGCGAGGCGCGGATCTGTCGCTACCTCCGCCAAACCCAAAGCGCCGATGGCTCTTGGCCGCTATTCCACGATGGCGCGGGCAACATCTCGGCAACCGTCAAAGCCTATTGGGCGCTGAAGCTCGCGGGCGAGGACATCGATGCGGCCCATATGGCGCGCGCACGCTCCTGGCTGTTGGGTCAGGGCGGGGCGGCGAAAGCCAATGTGTTTACCCGGATCATGATGGCGCTCTTCCGCCAGATCCCCTGGCGCGGCATGCCGTGCATCCCGGCCGAGGCGATCCTGATGCCGGAATGGTTCCCCTTCCACATGTCCAAGATCGCCTATTGGTCGCGGACGGTGCTGACGCCCTTACTGATCCTCTATGCAAAGCGCGCGAAGGCGGTGAACCCAACCGGGCTCGACATTCGCGAGCTCTTCATTGTCGATCCCGACCTGCAGAAAACCTGGCAGATCAACCCGACCGGCTCGACCATCGGGAATGCGTTCCTCTGGCTCGACAAAGTGCTCCACAAGACCGAGCCGTTTGTCCCGAAGAAGATCCGCGACAAGGCGATCAAAAGGGCCGAGGAGTTCACTCTCTCGCATCTGAATGGCCTAGATGGTCTTGGAGCGATCTACCCGGCCATGGCCAATGCGGTGATGGCGCTGAGGGTGCTTGGCTATCCCGATGACGACCCACGGGTGGTCACCGCGCGAGAAGCGATCGAACGGCTGATGATCGAGCGGGGCGATGACATTTACTTCCAGCCCTGCGTTTCGCCGGTCTGGGACACATCGCTGGCGGCCCATGCGTTCTTGGAAACAGGCGACCGCGAGGACCCGCGCCTGATCCGGGCGCTCGACTGGCTCGTCGATAAGCAGATCCTCGACCATGTCGGC
>JBCDAS010000328.1:0-3267 GCA_039185235.1 Pseudomonadota bacterium | reverse complement strand
ATCGATCCGGCGCATCCTTTCCCGTTTATCCCGAACGAGGGTCTGGCTTTGGCCTTGGCGCTGTCGCGGCTCTCGGATGGGGAGAAGCTGGATGCGCTGATCCTGGTGCCCTCGAAACTGGATCGCTATTTGCGCCTGGCCGATAGTCCGGATGGAGCGATCCGGTTCCTGCCGATCGAGGAGTTGCTGGAGCTGTTTTTGGAGCAGCTCTTCCCGGGCTACGCGCCGACCGGTCATTGCCTGTTCCGCGTGCTGCGCGACAGTGATCTGGAGGTCGAGGAAGAGGCCGAGGACCTGATGCGCGAGTTCGAAACCGCGCTGAAACGCCGCCGCCGGGGTGAGGCTGTGCGGCTGAAGATCACCAAGTCATCTCCGCCCGCGCTGAAAGACCTGATCCAGGAGGAGATGGGTGTTGGCGAAGGCGAGTTGATCGAGGTTGAGGGCGTTGTCGGGATCTGCGATCTGGCCGAATTGGTGGTCGATGACCGCCCAGAGCTGCGTTGGACTTCCTACACGCCGCGCATGCCCGAGCGGGTGCGCGACCATGACGGCGATATTTTCGCCGCCGTGCGTCAGAAGGATATGCTGCTGCACCATCCTTACGAGAGCTTCGACATCGTCGTGAATTTTCTCGAGCAGGCGGCGCGCGACCCGAATGTGGTGGCGATCAAGCAGACGCTCTATCGGACCTCGAAGCAGAGCCCGATTGTGCGCGCGCTCTGCGAGGCGGCGGAGGATGGCAAATCCGTCACCGCCTTGGTCGAACTGCGCGCCCGGTTTGACGAGGCCGCCAATATCCGCCTGGCCCGGCAGTTGGAGCGGGCGGGGGTGCAGGTGGTCTTTGGTTTTGTCAGCCTGAAGACCCATGCCAAGATCTCGACCGTGGTGCGGCGCGAGGGGGGCAAGCTGGTCACCTACTCGCATTTCGGCACTGGGAACTACCATCCGATCACGGCGAAGGTTTACACCGACCTTTCGCTCTTCACCTGCTCGCAAACCCATGCCCGGGATGCGACGAAGATCTTCAACTTCACCACCGGTTACGCCGAGCCGACCGGGCTGACCCATGTTCAGGTCGCGCCCCTGACCTTGAAACAGACGCTGCTTCGCCATCTCGAGGAGGAAGCCGAGCATGCCCGCGCCGGGCGTCCCGCGCGGGTCTGGGCCAAGATGAACTCGTTGATCGAGGACGAGGTGATGGATGCGATCTACAAGGCGAGCCAGGCGGGCGTGCAGATCGATCTGGTGATCCGAGGGATCTGCGGCATCCGCCCCGGCATACCGGGCCTGTCTGACAATATCAGGGTCAAATCCGTGGTTGGCCGGTTTCTCGAGCATTCGCGGATCGTGTGCTTTGGCAATGGCCATGGGCTGCCCTCACCCGAGGCGCGGGTCTATATCTCCTCGGCCGATTGGATGGGGCGCAATCTCAACCGCCGGGTGGAGACCATGGTCGAGATCATCAACCCGACCGTCCACAGCCAGATCATCGATCAGATCATGGCGGCCAATCTGCGCGATCAGGCACAAAGCTGGGTTCTGATGCCGGGTGGGCAGTATGTTCGCCCGGTCGAAGAGCAGAATACCGAACTTTTTAATTGCCATGACTTCTTTATGAAGTATCCATCGCTGTCAGGACGGGGGCGCATCGGCGCGGCCGACGCCCCCAAATTGACAAGCACCGGCTAAACGGTGGTCATCCTGGGGGAGGTATGCGCTGAACAAGCAGGTAGATCCGCTGCCGCCCGCCCCCAGTCGCCAAGGAGAGATCTTTGGCGAGGCACCGCATAGTTTTGCCCCTGCGACGGTTTCCAGCGATCCCAGGCGGATCGGGGTGGTCGATGTCGGTTCGAACTCGGTGCGCATGGTGGTCTTCGAGGGCAATTCCCGGGCGCCTGCGGTTCTCTACAACGAAAAAGTCATGTGCGGGTTGGGGGCCCAGCTGGCCGAAACCGGTGCCTTGGACCCCCAGGGCAAGATGCGCGCCTTGGGTGCGTTGCGCCGGTTCTCGGCCCTTGCGCCGGGCTTGCGCATCGGCGCCCTTTGCGGGGTTGCGACGGCGGCGATCCGCGAGGCGGTCGATGGTCCGGCCTTTCGCGAACTGGTCGAGCAGGAGACCGGGATCCGGCTGATCGTCGCCTCGGGTGTCGAGGAGGCGCGCCTGGCGGCGAAGGGGGTCTTGTTCGGCAACCCCTCGGCCGATGGTGTGATGGTTGATCTGGGCGGCGGGTCGCTGGAATTCACCCGCATCCGCCGAGGCGAGGTGGCCGAGGGCACGACCACGCCCCTGGGGCCGCTGCGCCTCAGCGCCTTTGATCAAGATGGCAAAGCCGAGGATGAGATCGACCGCCATTTGGGCGAGATCGGCGAGGCCTACAAGCTCGAGGGCGGCACGCTCTATCTGGTTGGCGGCTCTTGGCGTGCGCTGGCCAAGGTGCAGATGGTCCGCTCGGCCCATCCGGTGCAGGTCGTCCATGAATACCGTATGAGCCGACGCGAGGCGGAGACGCTGTGCGATGAGGTCGCCTCGGAGACGCCTGAGACCTTGATCACAATGCAAGGCGTCTCGTCGAGCCGGGTCGGGTATCTGCCGCTCTCGGCCAAATTGCTGAGGCGGGTGATGTATTGGACCGATCCGAGCGAGATCCGCTGCTCGGGCTTTGGCCTGCGCGAGGGGGTTTGCCTGGAGAACATGCCCGAGAGCATCCGCAGCCAGGACCCCCTGATCGCGGCCTGTCGCGAGCATGAGATGCGCCGCGCCCGGGCGCCGGGATTTGGCAGCGAGTTGGGTGACTGGGTACAGATGGTGCTGCCGCCACGCTCCCCGCGTGAGGCCCGGCTGATGCGGGCGGCGGCGACCTTGTCGGATGTCAACTGGCGCACCCACCCGGATTTCCGCGCCGAGGGGTGTTGGGAGACTGTGACCCGCACCTCGATCACCGATGTGGGCCATGAGGGCCGGGTCTGGCTGGGGGCGGCCCTGGTGGTGCGCTATAAAACCCGCGGCAGGCGACGGCTGGAGGAGATGCCGGAGGTCTCGCTTCTGGGCGAGGAGGAGTTGGACCGGGCCGAGAAGCTGGGCCATGCGCTGCGCCTGGGCGTCACCCTGTCGGGTGCGGCGCCGGGGATCCTGCAGCACTCCCGCGTCTTCAAGACCGACGAACTGCTGACCCTAGAACTCGACCCCGAAATCCGAGGCTTCGCCGGCGAAGAGGTCGAAAAACGCCTCGCCCACCTGGCCCGAGACATGGATCTGGATTGGGAGCT
>JBCDAS010000327.1:0-3299 GCA_039185235.1 Pseudomonadota bacterium | reverse complement strand
CCGGCAGGTGTCGGGCTTTATGGCTGTCCAACCACGGTGAACAATGTGGAATCGATCGCCGTCGTGCCGACGATTTTGCGCCGGGGGGCGTCCTGGTTTGCAGGATTTGGCCGTCCGAACAATGCCGGGACGAAGATCTTCGCAATATCGGGCCATGTGGAGCGTCCTTGTGTGGTGGAAGACGCCATGTCGATCACGCTGAGGGAGTTGCTGGAGCGCCATTGCGGCGGCGTGCGGGGCGGTTGGAAGAACCTCAAGGCCGTGATCCCGGGCGGCTCCTCGGTGCCGCTCCTGCCTGCGCAGACTTGTGACGAGGCGATCATGGATTTCGATTGGCTGCGGGAGCAGAAATCGGGTCTCGGCACAGCGGCGGTTATCGTGATGGACCAGTCAACCGATGTGATCAAAGCGATCTGGCGGCTTTCGAAGTTCTACAAGCATGAGAGCTGCGGCCAATGCACGCCTTGCCGCGAAGGCACGGGTTGGATGATGCGGGTCATGGACAGGTTGGTCACCGGGGATGCGGAACCAGAAGAGATCGATATGCTGCTCGATGTGACCAAGCAGGTCGAAGGCCACACGATCTGTGCCTTGGGCGATGCAGCCGCCTGGCCGATCCAGGGACTGATCCGGCATTTCCGCAATGAGATCGAGGACCGGATCAAAGCCAAGCGAACCGGTAAAGTCAGCGTCATGGCGGCGGAGTAGCGGATTTGGGGATCAGAGGGTCGATATTGGGACTGTTGGGGGCGGCGCTGCTGGTCGGCTGCGCCCCTTCGGACCAATCGTCCGCCCCGGTCGTTCCCGAGGCGGAGGCGGAGCGTCACCCCGATCTCCGACTTATCGTTGCTTATGCTGCGAGCAGCTACTTCGTCGATATCCGATATGTCGACATCATCAACGAGTCCGTAATCGCCGTGCGCAACGGAATTGGCAATCCGGCAGGGCGCCGGGACGTGACGGTCCCAGCGACCGTCGGAATACCGCAAAGCGAGCCTTTCGCGAGTTCTGCCTACGAAGCTCTGGTCGTCTCGATCGCCGAGCATTTGCGGAAGACCGAGAAGATCTGTGCCAATGGCCAGGAGATGGCCTTGAGGATCAACCGGGATGGCGAAGCGAAGGTAACCTACCGCCGGTCCAAAGGTGTTTGGGTGGTTTTCGCTGCTTGCCCGGCTCCGAGTACCAGTTAAGGAGGGAAGCGTGTCGCGTGTATTTGCCGTTCTACTCGCTCTGGGATTGGCCGCTTGTGCCAATACAGAGGGCGCAAAGGACGCCCGGGTCGAGACCTTCGAGATCTCTGGCGGACCGCAGCGCTATCTGGTTGACGTGCTCGACCGGGGGCAGGGCAACCGGACCCTGGTGGTGCGCTCGGCAGGCTTTCGTGGCCTTGACCGAGGGGAAGGCGAGCTGGCGTTCCGGGTCGCCGGCCAGGCTGCGGCTCAAGTTGAATGCGGGGGCGGCAAGGGGATTGGTCTGATCCCGGAGTCCGCGCGCTACCAGGACGAGACGGCGAATGTCGGCCCGGGCACACGGGGGCGCAATGTCTGGATTTTCCAGGGCAAGTGCGGGGGCTGATATGCGTGCATCCCGGCATCTCGCGCAGTTCAATATTGGCAAACTCCGGTTTCCCTTGGAGGACCCTCGAAACAAAGACTTTGTCGTTGGGACGGAGATCGTGAACAGGATCGCCATGCAATCCCGTGGGTTTGTTTGGAAATTTGAAACAGCGCTGGGCGGTGCTGTGCCCGAGATGATCGATGAAGACCCGATGGTGGTTGTAAATATGACGGTTTGGGAGAGCGTCGCCGATCTCAAGCACTTCGTCTGGAACACGCTGCATAAGCGGTTTTATCAGCGCAAGGCAGAGTGGTTTTCTGTTTTGGCAGAGAACCACTCGGTCATGTGGTGGGTACGGCCTGGCCATACTCCGGATCTCGCAGAAGGATACGCGCGTCTGGCCCGATTGCGTGCCAAGGGCGCGACGGCCGAGGCTTTTGACTGGGATTATGCTGCCAAAACAAGCGAAAGGGTCGACGCGTAGTGCATATCGCGCAGCTCAATATCGGACGGTTGGCCTATGACCTTGACGATCAACGGGTCGAAGGGTTTCTCGCGGGTCGCGAGGTACTCGACCGGATCGTTGCGCGCAGTTCTGGCTTTGTCTGGAAGCACAGCGCGAGCTTTGGGGAGCGCCGTGCCGAGGTGGTCATGGGCGATCCGCGGGTGCTGGTCAGCTACTCGATTTGGGAGAGTGCCGCTGCACTCAAGAACTTTGTCTGGAACACGCTTCACAAGCGGTTCTACCTGCGCAAAGCGGAATGGTTCAAGCCGATGACCGAGGCGCATTTGGTCCTCTGGTGGGTGGACGAAGGAGAGCGCCCATCCCTGGACGAGGCGATGGGGCGGCTCAACCGGCTGCGCGAGTACGGGCCGACGCAAGAGGCATTTGACTGGGCGTATCTCGACCGGGCCCACGCATCGGTCGAATTGGAGGGGTCATGAGCGATCTTCGAACCATCATCATCGACGGCAACGAGGTCGAGGCGGATCCAAACCTCACCCTGATCCAAGCTTGCGAGCAAGTCGGCATCGAGATCCCGCGGTTTTGCTACCACGAGCGGCTCTCGATCGCGGGCAACTGCCGGATGTGCCTGGTGGAACCGGTCGGTGCGCCAAAACCCGCCGCTGCTTGCCATATGATGGTGCGCGACATGCGCGGCGGACCGAATGGAGAGCCGCCCCAATTGCGCACCAACTCGCCCATGGTCAAAAAGGCACGCGAAGGGGTGATGGAGTTCTTGCTCATCAACCACCCGTTGGACTGCCCGATCTGCGACCAGGGGGGCGAGTGCGATCTGCAAGATCAAGCCATGGCCTATGGCGTCGACTTCTCTCGCTTTCGCGAGGCGAAACGCGCGGCTGTGGACTTGCAACTGGGACCTTTGGTTGAGACCCATATGACCCGCTGCATTTCCTGCACCCGGTGCGTGCGCTTCATCACCGAGGTCGCGGGCGTGGCCGAGCTTGGCCAGGTCGGGCGGGGTGAGGATAGCGAGATCACCAACTATCTCGGCCAGATCCTCGAGAGCGAGATGCAGGGCAATATCGTCGATCTTTGCCCGGTGGGGGCGCTGACGAACAAACCCTATGCCTTTACCGCGCGGCCCTGGGAGCTGACGAAGACCCAGTCGATCGATGTGATGGATGCGCTTGGCTCGAACATCCGGGTGGACACGCGGGGACGCGAGGTCATGCGGGTCCTGCCGCGCAACCATGACGGCGTGAACGAGGAATGGCTG
>JBCDAS010000326.1:0-3315 GCA_039185235.1 Pseudomonadota bacterium | reverse complement strand
GGATCGAGGCCGAGGTGATCGGTGTCTCGCCCAGCTCGACCGTGCAAGCAGATGGCTCGTCCTTCTACGAAGTGCGCCTCGGTCTCTCGTCGGACTATGTCGGTCCAGCGCAAGCCGATAACCTGATCCGCCCTGGTCTGGCCGTGGTCGCCGATTTGCAGATCGGGCGAAAATCCGTCCTCGAATATTTCTTGAAACCCCTGCGCGTAATCAGCGATGGCGCGCTCAGCGAAAGCTAGAGCAAAACGGATCTGATTGGATCAATCAGATCCTAAAATTTTGCTCAAGCATATGACTCTGGACCAAAAATCTTTTCCAACCTGATTCAGGTTGCAACGATTTTGGTCTAGCGCGCGCCAGCGCGAAGGTCGGCCCGTGGCAGTGACACACATTCGGGAGCTAACTGCTGGGTTTCACAGGGCGACGCGACTGAATCGAGCATTGATCGGATAACCGCTTGACGCCCGTTGCCCCGAAACCTAGGAAAGCATCCGGTTTGGCGACGTGGCGGAGTGGTGACGCAGCGGATTGCAAATCCGTGTACGCCGGTTCGATTCCGGCCGTCGCCTCCAAACGATTTCAATGACTTGCGAAATCCTGCCGCTCCACCGGCCTGCGCCGTTTACAGGGGCGTTTACAGTTCTGTTCAGTCTTCAACCCCCGCTGCCTGCGCGAGTTTGCCCAAAACTGAGTCCGATTCTCTGGACGATGTCGCCCTATCATCGAAGCGCTCATAGGGCTGCTCCGTGCTACCATGCGTCAGAGGGATCGTGTCGTCTGCGTTCTGGTCGTGATCAGTACGCCCAAGCGTATATGGCCAAGCCCCATTCCGGCTCTGGCGCTCGAGGCGTTCTCGTTTTCACCAATACCAAGGCTTGGTTCTCAATCGCGCGCGCGGCTTAAATTGCCGTTTGAAGTAGAATACATAGCCATTTTCAGTCCTCACCCGCGAACGGATAGGGGGTCCAGTTAAACAGGCAACGCTTCGGTCGAAGCGATCCAACTGCAGATCCATTCATGCCGGTTCGGTTACGGAACTTACTTGAGACTCTCGCAAAGATCGGCATTCAAGACAGTAGCAAAATATTCATTCTGCTGCTGTCCTGGGCAACTTGCTTGGACCGTGAACAAGGGGGCGCGGCTGTTAGGGCGCGCCTAACCGGCACGCCACGTTATTCGTAGACGAACTGATCCAGCTCGTAGGAGCCTTCTTCACCGGTGAGGTATCCGATGCGCTCAAAACGGTGTCCCTGTTCCCAATCCTGGGACTGGTCCTCGTGGACCCGCACCAAGATCCCTCCATCTGCAAGCTCCTTATAGCGCACCGTTGCCGTCTCGGCATCGCGTTGGGTTTGCATATCGGCCAGGAAAACATCCGTATCGGAGAAGTCGATCACATCGGTCCGCTTCCACTTAAAGCCCGAGGCGGTCTGTCCCGTGTCCAAAATTCCTTCGGACTTCTCGACCGCGATCCAATCCAGGCGTTCGGGGACGTGGAATTTGTCGCGCGCCTCCTCTTCCTGCATCTGAACCGAAAACCCGGTTTCGGTGACATCCCAATTGCGGGTGGTCACGGCATCTGTACCGGCAAAGGAACTGACCTGCGAGAAGACGATTGGCACGGTCTCGAACGCTGCATCGAAACTGATGTCTTCTGCTTCCTCATTTCGGGCGGTTGTCGAGCCGGCTTGGATCAAAGTGCCATCGGGCAAGGTATGCACCCCTTGCGAGGCCGCCATCCAGCCGACGCTCTCAGGTTCGGCGCGCACGCCGTCCTGATACATCCACTCCTCCAGTTGGAATTTGAAGCCGTAATCGGTCACTTCGGTGACACGGGCGAAGGTCGAGTCGCCATGCGACCAGCTGACCGGTCCCATCACCACAACCGCGTCTTTGATCGGTTGCTCAAAACGCACTTCGAACCAGCCATTGTCATCGACCTGCAGGACAGTCTCGGTACCAAGCTCCATCCTAACCGAAGGTTGCGGTGGCGAGAACTCCAGACTCACTCTGGCAGTGGAGGTAGCCCCCGCCTCATCGCGGATCGTGTAGGTGAAGCTATCGGTCAGAACCGCCGAGCTTGGACTTGGTGCATCAATGACATAAGGCGCGTCACTGGGCGTGTAGACGACCTTGTTGTCAACAATCTCGACCGTCCCGAGGGAGGGTTGAGTCACCGAGACGATGTCTAGGTCATTGGTCCGCGTTTCCTGATCGCGGTCATTTCTGATGACATCGATCGTGACCGTCTCGCCCCATACGGCCGAGACATCATCATCGGCCGCGACCGGAGCTTCGTTGGCGGGAGGTGCCGGCGCATCGATCCGGGTGGACTCGAGCGTTGGATCGAAAGTCTCGGTCGCCCAGGCTTTGCCCGCGCTCTGATTGACGACAGAGTTATGCACAAGTTGGATCTGATCCATCGCGAAATAGGGTGACCGGGCCGCAATGTAGATGGTGTGGAGCCCTGGTTCCTCGACACGGATCTTGTGGAACTTGGTGGAGTGATCCTCCATCACCGTCCAATGCCACTCCATCGGGACCGCGCCGTTAGAGCCGCCGCCATTGAAGCCCTCCTCATGACCACGACCGTTGAAATAGACTTTGGTCCAGTCGACCCCGCCATCATCGCTCGAAAGCGCAGGCTTCTTGTTTAGGATCGGTGCGCCCGGCTCATAGGCGAAGTAGAAGTCATTATTCGCATCGCCGTGATTGCC
This sequence comes from Pseudomonadota bacterium, assembly GCA_039185235.1. Lineage (GTDB taxonomy): Bacteria > Pseudomonadota > Alphaproteobacteria > Rhodobacterales > Rhodobacteraceae > Thermohalobaculum. The sequence continues at coordinate 598 of JBCDAS010000326.1, read as the reverse complement.
ATTCTTCAGCTCTGGCTTCAGCGATCGCACGCCGATCCAGTAGTTGCCGGTGGGGTCATCCTCGCCGACATAGAACGTGTAAGCGATCGGGGCCGTGTTCTGCAGCCACTTCTTGTCGGTATAGCTGTCACCACCGCCTGGGTTGATCCGAGCACCGCCCGTGTACCACATCACGCCGTCGCCGCTGTAGTCCTGGATATTGGCATTGACGACCGCTTGGCCCGCGAACCGGTCGACCAGGCTCCACTGCTCGTTCTTTTCGCGCAGCAATTCGCTTTGTTGCAGCGCAAAGGTCCCGTCTTCAGCCTCTATCACGATCCGTTTGTCGACAACGCCATGGACCGTGTAGTCGGGTGACAACGGGGCGGAAGCGCTCTCGACAACTTGTTGCGACTCGACAACCTGTTGGGCCTCTTCGACCTGTTCGAGCGGTTCACCGGCCGCAATGAAATCGCGTGCCTCCCGCGGGTTCGAACGCGCGCTTCCACCGGTCAGCGCATACATCAACATGCCCGCATCAGAGGCATCGAAGGAGATGTCGCTGTAATAGCGCGCGTTCCCCTCCGGCAAGCTCGTCGCATCGAAATTCGGCCCATTG
>JBCDAS010000325.1:0-3361 GCA_039185235.1 Pseudomonadota bacterium | reverse complement strand
TCTTATTGTTCGGGCCATGGGTCCGGACCCTGAGAGTGTCGCACCAGCGGTCACGGCGTTTCGCTCCCAATTCGAGGGCATGCATCACCTGCGCAGTGTAAGTGCATGCGCGGCACGCGCATTCCGTTTGGCTCACCCGCGCAGGTGATGCATGCCCTCGAATTGGGAGCGAAACGCCGTGACCGCTGGTGCGACACTCTCAGGGTCCGGACCCATGGCCCGAACAATAAGACTTGCAAGGGCCACCATGTGATCGCTCGTCATACCCAATCGCACCAGCTCCGGCGTCCCAAGCCTGAGCCCATTCATGTCACCTGGCACAGCCTCGATCGGCAAACCGATCCCCGAGCTCAACAGGTTCGCCCGCCGCATATGCCGCGCCGCCGCTTGACCTCCACCATAGGGTTGCGCCTGGATTGCGAATTGATGGGATTGCGTGGCAATCTCCTCCTTAGCCACCAGAAAAACCGGCACATCCTCACCCCAAAGCGCGGCTGCCAACGTCCGCGCAGATGCGACCATCTCCTGCGCGTAAGAAGATCCGTGATCCCGCCAATCCAATAGCGCCCGCGCCAGAGCCGCCACCCGGCCTGCGTCAAAATTCGCCGTGAGCCCTGGAAAGGCAATCCGATCCAACCTTCGGTAAAGCTCCTGATCGTTCGTCACGATCAGCCCGCCCGCCGGTCCACCAAAGCTCTTATAGGTGCTCATTGTCATCAGATCAGCACCCTCCGCCAAAGGGTTGCTCCATTGCCGACCCGCGATCATCCCGCAGAGATGCGCTGCATCGAACAAAACCCGTGCGCCATGCCGCCGGGCGATCTCGGCAATGTCTGCAATCGGATGAGGCATCAGGTTCAAAGACCCCCCAATGGTGATCAGTTTCGGCGAGACCCGCGCAGCAAGCGCCTCTAGCCCATTAAGATCAACGCTGTAGCGATCCGCATCCACAGGCGCTTCATGGATCTCGAGGCCATAGAAGCCCGCAGCTCCCGGTGCTTGATGGGTCACGTGTCCGCCAATCGCAGCGGGTGGCACGATGATCGCATCTCCAGGCTGGCAGCAGGCCATAAACGCGTAGAGGTTCGCCAAGGCACCAGAGCCAACGCGGATCTCTGCAAACCGCGCGTCAAAGATCTCGCAGGCCAGCATCGCCGCGATCACTTCAATCTCCTCGATCGCTTCAAGGCCCATCTCATATTTCTCACCCGGATAGCCCAAGGATGGCCGGGTCCCAAGTCCACGCGCCAGCAGCGCCTCTGCCGCCGGGTTCATGACATTTGCCGCTGGGTTGAGATTGATGCAGTCGCGATCATGGATCCGTTGGTTCTCTCCAACCAACGATTCTATCGCCGTTGCAAGCTCATCGGTGGTGTTCGCGGCACGGGCTCCAAGTACTGCTGAGATACGCGCTGCGGGCCCCTCGGGCATCCAGTCCGGCAAATCCATCCTCTTGCCCCCCTATAATGCCGCCAAACACCGGCCTGGGGGAAAGATCACCTCCACCACCACGCGGCCCTCTGGTTCGGTCCGAAGCGAGAGTTTTGCGTGATGCGTGACCGCAACACGCCGCGCCAGTTCCAACCGAGGGTGCAAATCGGCTCGGGCCAAGGCCCGCTCCGCGGTTAATGATACCGCGCAGCCCCGCTCTGGAGACGCGAGAGAAAACACAAGCCGTCCACCCTCCCCCATGCCATCAACCAGACCCGCAACAAGATGGTCCAGCATATCCCAGAGCGCATGTTCATCCCCAAGGACATTTGGCAGAACGCTTTCTGGATCCGACTCGTACACGGCTGAGATCTTCCGCACCGCCAAAGCCGCCTCCGCCATCCGGGTGACGCGGCGGGTGAGCCGGGCGAGATCGATTTCAGCCAATGGCAGTTCGGACAAGCCAGACCGACTTCCCTCGAGATCATCCAAGATCGCCTTCAATCTCCAAGCCGCAGAGATGAGATCGCTGGTCTCACGGTCAATCGCGTCCGGTCCCTGAGTTCGGACGCGTTCTGCCAGCGCGATGAGCGCTTGAACAGGGACCTTCATCCGGTCGAGATCTGGCTTCGGCGCGGGCGCGCGGGCGATGGCTGCCTCAGCTGCAACTTTGGCAAAAGCGGCGATAAGGCGGATACGGTCCCCACCTCTCTGACGCCAGAGCGAGATCCGAAACGGCATCGGCCCTGCGGCGGTTTCAAGCTCGGCAAGCGTTTCGGCCGAGCCATCCGCAGTGGCCCGGACCAACAAGTCCTGTCCCTCAGAAGCCTCGCAAAATCGTTCGATCAGCTGGTCCCGTGCCGGACCAAAGAGGGCCATATCCGCCGGGCTACGCTCACGACAGCGACCATCGACCGAGATTGCCGCAATCGCGACAGGCGCAGCAAGGGCGCCGCGGGCTTCGTCCGGCTCGCCCTGAAAACGCGTCAACTCTTGCGCGCCTTGGCCCCGCGCACCTTGCCTTTAGGCGGGGCGTTGGCCCCCTCAGCCTTGTCCGCGGCCGCGATCAGTTCCTCGGCAATCTCCCGCGCCTCATCCGGGTCGAAATCCAGCGGCAGATCGACGCCATCCCCCTCGATGTAGATCCGCACCATTCCCAATGTGGTCGGCCCAATGACCAGACTGGCAGCCTGGTCTGACTCGCGATTTATACTCATGCAGTTCCCCTCAAATCTCGGGGCAGTTTAGAGTCTCCATCGGCCTTCGCCAGCCCCAAGATGACCTTTTTCTCACAACTGGCGGCTTGAATCCCAACCAAGCCCAGAGTAAACGACGGCTTCCAAGCGGATCATGTCCGCACCTGTTTGGGCCGCCTTAGCTCAGTTGGTTAGAGCGCTGGATTGTGGATCCAGAGGTCCCCTGTTCAAGCCAGGGAGGCGGTACCACTCTGGTTCTTCTGCCCGAGAAGACGGACGATGAGGCTATCTACCAGCGACCAATCCTCCAGCTCCAGCCGAACCGGCAGGGCGAGCACCTCGCGGCGGTAGCGCTCAGGCAGCTTGATCGCATCCTTCTCGGTCGTCACCAACATCGCACCCGCTTGAGCCGCCTCACGCTGCATACGCGCCAGCACGCGCTCGCCATAAACATTGTGATCGGGAAAGCTATGTGTCGCGATCAGCTTTGCGTTGAGGCCGCGCAGCGTCTCAAAGAACTTCTCGGGCCGCCCGATACCGGCAAAGGCCACAACGGGTTGTCCGGCTAGATCGATGCCGGTTTGTATTGGCTCAAGAGACGCCCGAGTTGCGGACCTAAGGGACGGCCAACGGGCCGCCGCGCGCGTTTGTTGATCTGGCGAGCCGATCAGCAAGACGAGATCGGCACGCGCGAGCCCTTGCATCATCGGCTCGCGCAAAGGGCCCGCAGGCAT
>JBCDAS010000324.1:0-3361 GCA_039185235.1 Pseudomonadota bacterium | reverse complement strand
GGCGATCTGCGAGCCCGAGTTCACCACGGTGGTCGCGGAGAAGCCCTTGGTGCCGAGTTGAACGACGCCAATGAACTCACCGGCCCCGCTTGGCCCGGCGATCAGAACCGCAAGTGCAAAAACGACAGAGCGCATCAGCGTTTTCCCTTCGAGGGAGATGATAGGCGCATTTGGTGGCGGAGACAATTCGCGGACAGGGCGAGATTGGGAACCTGTGTTGGATTCGCATCGCGCCTGGGCTAGGTGGGACGCGATGCGGGGGCTTTGGCTGGGCCTTGCGCGCCGCATTTGCTGGAGATCCCTCCAGAACATCCTTGGCCAGTGAGGCACCGCTATGCCGATCGACCCCCCTGCCCTTCAGCGCTCGCCCGATTTGCGCTCTCAGCTTGAGGCTGCCTACGCCGCCAAAGGGCCGGATTACGCGCCGCGCACGCATCTCAAAGGCACGGATGGCCGCGCCAGATATGTCAACCGGCTGATCCTGGAGCCCTCTCCCTATCTGATCCAGCATGCCCATAATCCGGTCGACTGGCATCCCTGGGGCGCAGAGGCTTTGCAGCGGGCGCGTGATGAGGACAAGCCGATCTTCCTCTCGGTCGGATATGCCACCTGCCATTGGTGTCATGTCATGGAGGAGGAGAGCTTTGACGAGGCTGAGGTCGCAGCGCTTTTGAACGCGCATTTCATCCCGGTGAAGCTCGACCGGGAGCAGCGCCCGGATCTTGATCAAATCTACATCACCGCGACCCAATTGCAGCAGGGCCATGCGGGCTGGCCGAACTCGATCTGGCTGCTGCCGGATGGGCGGCCTTTCCACACCGGGACTTACTTTCCGAAACCGCAGTTTATGGGGATTTTGCAAGCCATCGCGAATGCTTGGGCGATGCCGGGCCAGCGCCCGGAGATCGAGCAGGTAGCGACGCAGATCGCCACAGCAATCCAGCGCCAACAAGCGGCGCGGCTGATCAAGACGCCACCGCCTGGACCGGAGCATTTCAACGCCGCCGTCGCGCAGCTGGTGGAGATGCAGAACGAGGCTGAAGGTGGGTTCAGCCAGTCCAAGCAGTTTCCCCAGGAAGGCTTCATCCTGTTCCTTCTGGACCAATGGCGGCGCATCGGCGATGAGACGGCGCTTTCGGTTGCAGCCGCGGCCTTGGATGCAATTGCTCATGGTGGGATCCATGACCATTTGGGGGGTGGGTTTCATCGCTATACGGTCGATCCCAATTGGCGCACGCCGCATTTTGAGAAGATGCTCTACAATCAGGGCCAGCTTGCGCGTGCTTTTGTCGAGGGATGGGAGGCCACCGGCAACCCGGTCTATGCCCGCGCGGCGAAGCGCACATTCGCCTATATCGCCCGGGATATGACCGATCCCGAGGGCGCGTTCTATTCCGCAGAAGATGCCGATAGCCTCGATCCGAATGGCGTCTTGGAAGAGGGCGCGTTCTATGTGATCGCGCCGGGCCTGGTGCATGAGGTGCTGCCGGGTGAGGCCAAGTTTGTCATCGAGACCCTGGGCCTGGCGGAACCGCCCACCATAGAGGCGGGCCCGGTGGTGCATCTGCGCGAGGGCGCCAAGATCGATTACCACCGGCTTGATCCGATGCTGGAAGCGCTGCGTTTGGCCCGGGATCGTAGGCCTAGGCCGTTGCGCGATGACAAGATCATCGCCGGCTGGAACGGGCTGATGATCCGCGCGGTGGCCGAAGGGGCGGTCGTTTTTGGGGCGCCGGACTATGCTCTGATGGCGGCCAAAGCGGGCGAGACGCTCTGGTCGCGGCTTTGGTCAGGGCATCATCTCCACCGTCTCTGGGCCGGGGGCGCGGCGCTCGAGGATGGCATGCTCGAGGATTACGTTTGGCTTGGCCTTGGCTTTGCCGCGCTGTTTGAGGCGACGGGGGCGGTGGTTTGGCGCGCGCGGGCTGTAATGCTCGCCAAGGCGATGTTGACCCAGCTCGATGATGGCGCCGGGCGGCTCAAGATGGCGGCCAAAGATGGCCCGATCGGGCCTGTCTATGAAAGCTCGGATGGGGCGACGCCTGCGGGCGAGAGTTCGGCGATCGAGTTCCTAATCCGAACCGCCCGACTGACCCAAGAGGCTGAGCTGCGGATCCGGGCCGAGGAACTGCGCGCTGCGATCTCGGCCCCGATGACCGAGGTTCCGCTGTTGCGGCCGGACGCGATCACAGGGTCCAGGATCCTCGATGACGGCGCCTCGACCCTAAGGCGGGTGCTGGCCGATGGCACCCTGACCGCGCATCTGACCCTTGCGGGTGAATTGCGGTTGAAGATCGCGGATGGCTGGCATCTCAATGCCGCCGAACCGGGCCCGGACTGGCTGAGTGGCGCGAGGGTCGAGGGCGCCGAGGTGCAATGGCCCAAGGGCGATGCGGTGACACTTGGATTTAGCCAAGAGACCATCCGGATCTATCAAGGCGAGCTCCGGCTTGCCCTCACCGGGATCAGCGGGCCGGTCACCCTGCATCTCCAGACCTGTTCCGACGCGCTCTGCCTGGAGCCGATCTCGGTGACATTCCGTTTGCCATCAGCCTCCTAGCGAGGCAAACTTTCGCCATGCGAACCGCAGTTCTCATCGCCGCCCTGATCACGACATCTGCAAGCGCGCAGGAGGTTATGTCGCCTGAGGCCTTCCGCGAATACGCCGAGGGCTACACGCTCTATTTCGAAGAGGGCGGGGAGCCGTTTGGCACCGAGAGCTTCGCGGCAGATGGCTCGACCAAATGGCGCTATCGCGATGGCTCCTGCGTCGACGGGGCGTGGAGGCCCCATGGCGGGCAGGTGTGCTTTTATTACGGCGACGGCCAGGGTGTTCTTTGCTGGCGCATGCTGCGCGATGGCGATGACATCATTGCGCGGCTTTTGGGGGATGCGGAGAATGCAGGCATGGAACTGAGGATCACCCGGCGGGACAAGAAGCCCCTGCTCTGCGGTGATCCGGGTACCCAGCTCTAGCCTTTGCATGCCGCGCAGCTCTCTCATCATGACAGTCTTCAACCGCGAAGACTTGGTGGGTGAGGCGATTGAAAGCGCCTTGGCACAGAGCGATCCGGATTTCGAGTTGATCATCTGGGATGACGGGTCGACGGATGGCACGCTTCAGATCGCCCGGCGATACGCCTCCAGCGATGACCGGATCCGGGTCTTTAGTGACAAGAACCAAGGGCGGGTCGGGGCCCTGATTTCCGCGATCGAGCAGAGCCAGAGCCCCTTTTTCGGCATTCTCGACAGCGATGATCGGCTGCATGAAGAGGCGCTGGCCAAGACCCTGCCGGTGATCGAGAGCGACCCGGATATCGGTATCGTCTACACGGATTTCCAGAACATCTCGATGACCGGC
>JBCDAS010000323.1:0-3463 GCA_039185235.1 Pseudomonadota bacterium | reverse complement strand
TAAAGCAAATACCACATTCAACGAGCGGAACAAATCCATAACCTTTGATACACACCGACACCGCCTTTGTCCTTTGGTACACTAAAGAGGCAAACAGCGGGCCAAAAAACGCCGCCGCGGAGGGGCTCTGCCAGTCGGTGTCGTTTTTTCGGGTACCCTCTCCGTAATTTTTTGTCCGGGTATTCTCTTTTGCTTACAATCGGGTGAAACATCGCAACATCTGTGCATTCCGTGCCATTCCTGCCGTGTGCTGCTGAGCCAGGTCGAGGATATGCGTCTAATTTTTCTGCAGCTGCTGTGCTTTGTAGCTTACGGGGCAGCGTTCATGGCGAAGGTGGCACCGTCTACCACCTCGAAATCTTTTTCCTGTTTACCGCGCTGGGATCATCCACCAGGAGGGAGAATCGCCCATCCACCACCACCAAGGGCTCCGCGTCCAGCAATGGACAGGAAACAGTGCCGGCAAGAGTGGCGGCATGCTTGGGATCGCCAAGAAACTCGTCGAGGTTCTCGGCCTCAACCAATAGGGTAAACTGACAGATAGAATTTCGCTGCTCTCCTTCCGCGGCGGCCGCTCGAAAATCATCCAATTCTCGATCAGAAAAGAAGCCTCGCATTCGCTCCGTAAACCGAATGCCGAGGGCCTGTGAGTCGACATCGGCATTCGCCACCAGTTCGCCTGCATCACTTGAGCTTGAGCAAAATCCTAGGATCTGATTGATCCAATCAGATCCGTTTTTGATCTAGCGACCGAGCGCCCGGCTCACTCCCCTCTGGTTTTCGCCTCGAACCGTGGCAACATGGCAGAGAAGTCGCGTCCCCGCCCATCTTCTTCCTCGACAAATTTGGCGTAGAGTTCAGTCGCCCTTGCCCCGATCGGCGTGGGCGCATCCACGGCCTCAGCCGCCTGTTGCGAGAGGCGGAGATCTTTCAGCATCAAATCGGCGGCAAATCCTGGCTGGTAGCCATTGTCCGAAGGGCTCTGCGGCCCCACACCCGGCGCCGGACAATAGGCATTCATCGTCCAGCTATAGCCCGAGGAGGTCGAGACCACATCGAACATCTTTTGGCGATCCAGCCCCAGCTTATCCGCCAGCGCAAAGGCCTCGCAGGTCACGATCATGGTCGCGCCCAGGATCATATTGTTGCAGATCTTGGCCGATTGCCCGGCGCCCGAGGCGCCGCAATGGACGGCTTTTTGCCCCATGATTTCGAACAGGGGAGCGGCCTTGGAGAACGCGGCCTCACTGCCACCGGCCATAAAGGTCAGCGTGCCCGCAGACGCCCCGCCCACGCCGCCCGACACCGGAGCATCCACCGGCAAAAGCCCTGCATTTTCAGCAAGTTCCGCCGCAACCCGTGCACTCTCGACATCCACGGTCGAGCAGTCGATCATCACCGTGCCCGGATTGGCGGCGGGCACGATCTCGGCATAGACCGCACGCAGGATCTCGCCATTGGGCAGCATGGTGATCACCGCATCCTGGCCACCTGCCGCAATGACGCCCGAGGTGACCGAACTCACGCCCTCGGCGATCGTACCAGCCACATCAAAGCCCATAACCTCATGCCCGGCAGCGGCAAGGTTCGCCGCCATCGGCGCGCCCATATTGCCCAGCCCGATAAATCCGATCTTCATGATCTCCTCCCCTTCAGAGTTCCAGATCCCCGCCAGGCGGCGGGCTCAGCATATGGGCGACATCGTCTGGGCTGATATCCTCCAACCTCGGACGCGCCCATTGCGGATTGCGGTCCTTGTCGATCACGGCGGCGCGGATCCCTTCGAGGAACTCGCCCTCCTCCATGCAACGCCAGATAAAGCGGTATTCCTGCGCCAAAGCCTCCTCGATCGTCGCCATATTCCGGCAATTGCGGATCATCGCTTGGGTCGAGGCGACCGAGAGCGGCGCATTGCGCCGGATCGCCTTTACGGCTTTCACTGCCCAATCAGCCTCAACCATTTGTAATTTCTCGAGAATTTCCATCGGAGACGGGCGCGAGAAGATCGGGACGATGGCGCCCAACAGCTCCGCCAAAGGGCTCTCAGGCGGGCGTTCGGCAAAATCGGTGATCATGTCGAGATCGCCGGTCTCGATCAGCCCGGCCTTCATTCCCTCCAAATGGACGACCGGCACGTAACGATCTGCAAAACCGGCGAAAATCGCGTCTCCTGGCCCCATGCGGGTGGAGGTCATGCCCAGATACTCGCCGACGAAGCCCGGTGCACGGGCGAGCAGTAGAGAGCCGCCCACATCAGGTACCAGACCGATCCCGCATTCCGGCATCGCAACCTGGCTGCCATCGGTCACAATCCGGTGCGAGCCATGGGCCGAGACGCCGACGCCGCCTCCCATGGTGAAGCCCGTCATCACCGAGACATAGGGTTTCGGATAGCCCGCAACCTTGGCATTGATCCGATACTCATCGGCCCAAAAGGTGCGCCCGAACGCATAGTCTTCCGCCTGGCCTGTGTTGTAGAGATCAACAATATCTCCACCTGCGGCAAAGGCTTTGTCCCCCGCCGCATCGATCAGGATCAGCGCCACTGCCGGGTCGTTGCGCCACAGATCCAGGACGCGCTCGATCTCGCGCAGCATGTCATAGGTCAGCGCGTTCAGCGCCTGCGGGCGGTTCAGCGTGATCCGCCCGGCCCGCCCTTCGATGCGCGTCAGGATATCGGCCACAGGGCCTCCTCAGAACTTGAAGACCGTAAAGCGGCGGCTGGCCGGGTCCAGTTCGATCCGATCGACGGTCTGGTTGAGATCCGCGTCATAGGCCTCGAAGGCCGAGGTCCTGCGTTTGCGAAACTCCTGATCCGACACCCGGCCATCGCCATCGGTGTCGTACTTGTCGATCACATTGGCCTGCACCCATTCCTCGCGGCTGATCACACCGTCGCCGTCCAGATCAAGCTCCGGCGCGTCGACCTCTTCGGGGGTCAAAACACCGTCGCCGTCGATGTCAAACGCGCTGAAACCCTCGCTCATCTCAACATCGGTCAGAATGCCGCTCGCGTCGCTGTCGAGGGTGGTGAAAGTGGTCTGTGCGTGCCCATCCCACTCGGCCTGGCTGACCACCGCATCGCCATCCTGATCGACGTGATCGAAGCCTTTCGAGGCTGAGGAGGGCGGCGGGATCGGCACCGGCGCTGCTCGCCGATCCACCGAACAGGCCGCGACAGCAAACACCGCAACCAGCGTGATCAGCCGTCCAATCATTGCATCAGCGGGATCGAGAACTCGGCCCCCTCCTTCACACCCGAAGGCCAGCGCGCCGTGATCGTCTTGGTCCGCGTGTAGAAACGGAACGCATCGGGCCCGTGCTGGTTCAAATCGCCAAAGACCGATTTCTTCCAGCCGCCGAAGGTGTGATAGGCGAGCGGCACCGGGATCGGCACATTCACCCCCACCATTCCGATATTGATCCGGTTGGTGAAGTCCCGCGCCGTGTCGCCATCGCGGGT
>JBCDAS010000322.1:0-3465 GCA_039185235.1 Pseudomonadota bacterium | reverse complement strand
GCGATGACCCAATCGGCCAAACGCAGCATGGCGCGGCGATCGCCTGGCTCTGCAACCTTCACCTTGGCTGGGAAGAAGCTCACCAATGCGGGTAGCAACGTGATCGAGAAGAACCAAGCCGCCAGAATGCCAACGGCTGAGATGTTGCCGAGATGCCAGAACGGCGGCGCGTCGGAGAAATTCAGCGCGAGGAACCCAACAATTGTCGTCAGCGATGTGATCGATACCGCGAGAAAGTTGATGCGCATCGCCTCGACCAGGGCTGGGATCTTCTCCATGCCTGATCGCAGTGCGCTCCGCCACGAGATCAGAATGTGGATCGAGTCGGCCACCGCCAAAGTCATGATCACCGTGGGCGCGCTGAAGGAGATCGGCGTGAGGTCGACCCCCATCAATCCGCCTGCCCCCATCGCGACCATCACCGAGGTTGTGATGACCACCAAGGTCCCTATGACCCAGAAGGCGGAACGCAGCGCGATCACGGCGACCACCAGCACCACCAGATACATCAGCGGCACCAGGCTCATCATGTCGCCCATCCCAGATTCCGCAAAAGCGTTGTTCAGCATGGAGACGCCGGTCAAGTAGATCACCAGCTCTGGATGCTTTTCGAGGATTTGCGCCCTCAGCTCCCGCGCTGCGGCAACGGCAGAGGGGACCTCGGCCGTGCTCTTTTCGGGGTATTGCAGGACGACATTGATTGCCGTGACATCGCCGGTTTGGGTGAGAAGTTGATCGCGGATGATGGGCTCGGCCAGCGCGATCGCCTGTTTCGCGGCTCGGGTTTCGGCGTCGAGTTCAGCGCCGCCTTTCACCAAGTCCTCGACGATCAGATCATCCTCGATGGCGCGGGTGGACTGGAAGTTAGTGACGCTGTCGACGCGGATCGAAAAGGGGATTTTCCAAGCTTCTTCGGTCAATTCTTCAATTGCTGCCAATGTCCCGGCGGAGAAGGCTTCCCCGTTCTTAGGCGCCACGACAAAGAGGAAATTGTCGTTCTTGGTGTAGGTTGCCTGGAACGTCTCGAACGCGGTCAGTTCTGGATTTTCCTCGGAGAAGAAAACCCGGTAGTTACTCGCAATCCCAAGGCCAGAGGCATTCATGGCCATTAACATCGTGATGATCAGCGAGACTGCGATCGTGGCGTAACGCCATTTGATTACAAACTCGGCCAGCCCTACGGCAAATCCGTCCAATCGATCAAAGAAGGGCTTCATTCGGGGATCCTTTTCTGGCGATCAGATTGACGGTTTTGGTCTCTAGGGTTCTGATCCGGCGGGTCATCGCAGCACCAGATCAAGCTGGTTTGTAAGCGCGCAGCGCAGCCAAAGTCGCGCGGATGATCTTTTCGAGATCTGTGCTCGGCGCCCCGGCGCGTGCATGAACGCCGAGGCTCATCTTTGCATCAAAGACAAGCTGCGCCGCGCAATCGGGGGTGAGGTTGGGGTTCAGATCCCCCGCCGCCGCCGCTTCCGCCAGCGGTATGCGCATCACATCACGGATCTTTGTGAAGTAGTCGTTGACGGCCTTGTCGACCTCAGGGTCGTCCGAGCGATGCTCCGCTGCGACATGGCAGATGAAGCAACCGTTCGGTTTCTCACTTAGCTTCTCTATGAAGATGCGCATACCCGCCTCGATCCGAGCCAATGGCGGCATCTCGGTGTTTCCAAGGAGCGGTTCAAAGGTCTGCCTGCCCTCCTCGAAATACGTCTCGAGGGCGGCAAGAAAGATCTCGCGTTTGTTGCCAAAGACCGAATAGAGCGCATAGCGGTTCATCCCCGTCGCGGTGACGAGTTCGGCCATGGATGTCTCCACATAACCCTTGCTCCAGAAGAGCTCGAGAGCAGCTGCAACAGCATCCGTTTTGCGTTCGGTGAGGGCCAAGTGAGTCTCGATCAGAATGGTGGTTCTGATTGGTTAGAACGATCATTCTGGATTGTAAAGAGCAAGTTTTGCAGATCGTCTGAGATGCGATCACAGATGCTTGATGTATTCCGCAAGCGCCTGTTCCAGGGTTCGCGAGCGATCCAAGCTCTCCCGCGTCTCCTCTGCAAAGGGCGTCTGTGCGAGAACACGGAAAACATCTGCTGCGCCTTCGTGAAAACCGGGCGTGACGCCTGCCGAGGCGAAAGTTGCCGCGATCTCCTCCATCTCTGGCACCCAGCGCGCTGAGTCCGCAGGCAGGAAAGGCACGCGGGAGCGCATCGCGGCAAGCTCCCGCGCTTGGGAGTAGTCGAGCTCCTCAAGCAGAGGCTGCAAAACCCCCAGCTTAGAAGCCGTCATCAAGAGGGCGGTTTGCAGGGTCCAAATCCCCTTGGTTCCCGCAGCATAGACCATCTTGAGTGCCGAGGCCTGGCCGATCTGATCTCCAACCTTGGCAAGCTTTATCGCGTCTGATGCAAGCATCTCTGCCGCGGAACAATCGGGTCCTGAAACAAAGAAGCGGGTCGGCGGTGTCTTGATCGGATTAAGCCCGATGATCCCACAGTCGATAACGGTGGCGCCCGTCCCCTCAAATGCCGCCGCGACTTCGGCCGCCCTTTGCGGCGAGATCGCGTTGCAATCGACATAGGGCGGCGTCTTGCCGGTCGCCTTGATCGCCGCGGCCACGCTCTCGGCCTGAGGAACCGCGCGATCTGGCGGCAGGATGGAGAGCATAAGATCGGCTTCTGCAACAGCATCTTCGATCCCGCCCACATCCTCCATCCCCGCCCGCTTGGCAAGCGCCTTGGTATGCGCGCTTCGCCCTGCCAAAGGCGCAATTGCCCGATGCCCGCGTTCAACCAGCGCTTGCCCCACCCCGTGGCCCATATCGCCTGGCATTAGAATTGCGATTGTGTTGGCCATGTTAGAGGCCTCCTTTCGAGTGGGCATGACGGTTGAAGGCTGCGGAGACCGCATTATAGTGATTCCACAATAATAACTGCGGTGGTCAGCCGCGCAATCAACCAGCGCCACGAAGGCGCGCCAACTGGGAGCTCTCTCAATGAAGAAACTTCTCGCAACCGTCAGCGCGGGCATCATCGCGGCAGGGTTCACTCTGTCCGGCCCGGCCCATGCCGCGGACATTCCTTGCGACACCGCCTCCTTGATCGTTCCATGGAAGCCCGGGGGCGGGACCCACGTGATCTTCTCGATCTTTGAGAAAACCATCCAAGAAATGGACATCCAACCAAAGATCAAAGTCGTGACCGTGCCGGGTCAAGGCGGCAACAAAGGCGCCAAACAGGCGGCGAAAGCGAAGCCGGATGGTTGCACGCTCTTCGCGATCCACCAATCCGCGATGACGAGCTTCCTGAACGGTCGGATCGACTATCACTATGATGGGTTTGAGACGGTCGCGAACCTGACCGTCACCCCAGATATCGTCGGTGCCAACAAGGACACCCCGTTCAACGACTTCGCATCGTTCTGGGAGTTTGCGAAAGCCAATCCGGGCACTGTGAAGGCAGGCACGACCTTTGG
>JBCDAS010000321.1:0-3493 GCA_039185235.1 Pseudomonadota bacterium | reverse complement strand
CAGGTGGATATGGGCGCGCTTACTTTTCTGCCACCTCCGCCCATACCTGCACTGGCGATGGCGGTGGTATGGCAGCGCGGGCGGGCGTCCCGCTTCAGGACATGGAGTTCGTACAGTTTCACCCGACTGGCATCTATGGTGCCGGCTGTTTGATCACCGAGGGCGCTCGTGGCGAGGGTGGCTACCTCACCAACTCCCAAGGGGAGCGGTTCATGGAGCGGTATGCGCCCTCGGCCAAGGATCTCGCGTCGCGTGACGTGGTCTCGCGCTGCATGACGATGGAGATCCGAGAGGGCCGTGGGGTGGGCGCCGATGGCGACCATATCCACCTCAACCTCAATCACCTGCCGCCGGAGCAACTGGCGCTGCGCCTGCCCGGCATCTCTGAAACCGCAAAGATCTTTGCCGGTGTCGATCTCACCCGCGAGCCGATCCCGGTTCTACCAACCGTGCATTACAACATGGGCGGCGTGCCATCGAACTATTGGGGCGAGGTGGTCAAACCAACTGCCGATGACCCCCATGCCCTAGTCCCTGGCCTGATGACCTGTGGCGAAGCGGCGTCTTGTTCGGTTCACGGGGCGAACCGCCTCGGCTCGAACTCCCTGACCGATCTTGTGGTCTTTGGTCGCGCGGCTGCGATCAAGGCAGGCGAGGTTGTGGATCCCAATGCGCCAAACCCGCGGCTCAACCCGGTCTCGGTGGACGAGGCGATGGATCGTTTCGACCGCCTGCGCTACGCCGATGGTGCCACGCCAACCGCGAACCTGCGCGCTTCGCTGCAAAAGGCGATGCAGGAGGATGCGGCTGTGTTCCGAACCTCCGACACGCTGAAAGAGGGTTGCGACAAGGTCAGCCGGATCGATGCGATGTTCGACGATGTGAGTGTCTCTGATCGCTCGCTCATATGGAACTCGGATCTGATGGAGACATTGGAGCTTGGCAACCTGCTCCCCAACGCGCTCGCGACGGTGTATTCCGCCGAAGCGCGCCAAGAGAGCAGGGGGGCGCATGCGCATGAAGACTACCCTGATCGCGATGACGAGAATTGGCGGGTTCACTCCCTGGCTTGGATCGATAAGGACGTGAAGATGTCCTATCGCCCGGTCATCACCGACCCACTTACGCCCGAGAATGAAGGCGGCATCCCGGTTGCAAAGATGGCGCCAAAAGCTCGGGTCTACTAAGGGATGGGCATTCGCTACCGGGTTGCAACCGCAATCCAAGGTCCTGCGCGACTGGTCTATGATCCAAAAGACGGTAACGTCGCCGATCGAGAATGCCCAATTTGCGATTACACAGGCGAGTTTGCACCTTTCGGCCTCTATTTTCGCCGACCGGATGTCATCTGCCCTGAATGTGGGGCCTTCGAGCGCCAACGGCTACTCAAACTATGCCTTCAGCAGGACGGGATGACCCCCGGTGGACGGTGCCTTCACTTTGCGCCCGAGACGTCGACACGCAGTGTGGTGGAGCCCTATTGCAGCGATTACGTCACAGCCGATCTGCAGCTTGAGACGGTTGATCTGAATATCAACATCGAGGCGACTGGTCTTCCCGACGAGGATTTCGACACCATTATCTGCTTCCACGTCCTGGAGCATGTCGATCACAACAAGGCGCTTGCCGAGCTCTACCGGATCCTGCGGCCAGGTGGTGTTACCTACCTGGCAGTGCCGATTGTCGAAGGTCTCGACACGACATACGAGGATCCTTCGATCACCGAGCCGTCTCAGCGGCTATTGCACTTCCAGCAGACCGATCACACTCGCCTTTTCGGACGCGATTTCCGCGGCTTTGTTCGAGAGGCTGGTTTTGACCTCGTCGAATTCGCGGCTGATCCTGCAGATTGTGCTCGCTACGGACTGATCCCTGGCGAAAGGGTCTTCATCGCAAGAAAGCCGATTTCGCCTTGAAGCCCAAGTTTACAAAGCCATGGACAGAGCGGACGGAGGACGAGGTCGAGGAGATCCTCGCCTACCGCATAGAGCGCGCAATTGATTACTTTGCCAAAGTAGCACCCGGAAGAACCCCCCGATCCTGTCCAATTTGCGGCTATGAGGGCATGTTTGCACCGGTTCGCCACAAGCCCGAGATTTGGTGTCCGAAGTGTGACAGTCGCCCGCGCCACCGATTGCTCAAGCTCTGGATGGATCGGGAGATGCTTCTGCCCGAAGATGCAGAAGTTCTCCACTTCGCTGCGGAACCATGGGTGCGCGGTTGGTTCGAAGACCGAGGTGCGCGTTATACGACGGCCGATCTCAACGTCAATTTTGAACTCCAGCTTGATATCACCGCAATGGATTTGCCTGACGCTTCCTATGATCTTGTGATGGCGAACCACGTGCTTGAGCATGTCGATGATGCGAAAGCGCTGGCTGAGATGTATCGGATCCTCCGCCCGGGAGGGCAAGCGGTCATCACCGTTCCGATGATCGAAGGCTGGGATGAGAGCTACGAGGACCCTACGATCGCGAGCGAAGAGGCCCGAACCCTCCATTATGGTGACCCAACTCATCTGCGTTTTTACGGCAGGGATATTCGCGAGCGGATAGCGCGGGCCGGCTTCAATCTCGCGATGTTCGTGGCCAAAGAACCGGATGTTTCTCGTTACGCGCTGCATCGCGGTGAGCGGATCTTTATTGGGGTCAAGCCATGTTGATCGAGATCCGCTCAGCTCGGCTGAGCGATGCCGAAGGGTGTGCCGAGATTCTGAACGCCTGGATCGATGCCACCGATTGGATGCCTCGCTGCCACAGCCGGGAGAGTGTCGCCGCCCATTTCCGCGACGATGTCATCGCCCAACGCAAGGTCTGGATTGCCGGAGAGGGTGCGCGCATGGCTGGGTTTCTTGCCTTAGACCCGGTTGGTCTAGTTACCGACTTCTATCTCGCAGAGGCTTGTCGCGGCAAAGGCCTCGGCCGCCGCCTGCTCAATCTGGCCAAACAATCCAGTGCTAAGGGCCTCTCGCTTTGGACCTTTCAGGCCAATCATGGCGCCCGCGCTTTCTATTCCCGCGAGGGGTTTGTCGAGACGCGACAAACCGATGGCGACAATGAGGAGGGTCTTCCGGATGTTTTTCTTGAGTGGCACCCAGCGGCGACGGACCACACCCGTCTTGCCGCTGAGGGACTGGACAATGAGGTCTTAAGGTAAGACGAATAGAAGAGCTGCATGAAAGGGGTGCCACATGGCTGAATTCACGCTGCCAAAAAACTCGACGATCAAGGTCGGTAAGACTTGGCCGAAGCCCGAGGGCGGGACAAATCTGAAAAAGGTCAAGGTTTATCGTTGGGATCCGGACTCAGGTGAGAACCCGCGGCTCGATACCTACTTCGTCGATCTCGACACCTGTGGCCCCATGGTCCTCGACTTGATCATCAAGATCAAAAACGAGATTGACCCTACACTCACCTTCCGCCGCTCTTGCCGCGAGGGAATCTGTGGATCGTGTTCCATGAACATTGATGGGACGAACACGCTAGCTTGTCTG
>JBCDAS010000320.1:0-3602 GCA_039185235.1 Pseudomonadota bacterium | reverse complement strand
GATACCGAATTGTGGCAAGCCAATTTAAGGGGTGCTGACACGATGTCGGAGTTTACGTCGAAGGATCGCAAGGGGTCGCTGCCAATATACTTGGCAATGCTGGCTCCAATCGTTGGGATTATCATCCTCGGTGCCATTCTAGTCACCAGTGCAATGCAAGAAAAGTTCCAGGGTCAGGAGCTGTTTGAGACGATCGCAAGGTCGACTGACGCGAGTAGTCTCGCCGCAGAGTTACAAAAGGAACGCGGCCTGTCCGCGGGTTTTGTCGGCTCGGACGGGGTTCAGTTCCGCGATCAACTTCGGGACCAGCGTGCAACAACAGATGCCGTGATGCGCGAGGTCGTGGCCAGTCTGAACACCCGATTGGATGCCTTGGCGCTAGGGGCTGAACGTTATAATGCCCGATCAGATCGTATGTCCTCTAGTTTTGCTGCACTTACTCAAATGCGGAGCCGGATCGATCAATTGTCGATCCAAGTACCAGATGTTGCCGCATACTACACGGGCGCAATCCGGGACCTACTCAGTATGCCAGATGATCCACTGATCAAGGGCAAGCTTGATGAGATGGCTCGGCAAAACACCGTCTACAAAGACCTTCTTATGCTGAAGGAATTTGCTGGGGTCGAGCGGGCGGCGGGCGCCGTTGGCTTCGGCAGGGTTGCCTTCGATCGCGAAACGCTGATCTGGTACAAGGGACTGCAAGCGCGGCAGGCATATCTTATTGCTCGGATCCGGCAATTGGGAACGGCAGAGGAGATTGCACTGCTGGACGCCGCCCTGAACAGTCCAGCCAACTTTCGCCTTGAGGAGCTGCGGGAAATTGCTGCTCAGAGCATCGACACCGGAAGCACCCAGGAGATCACGGCCCCTATATGGTTCGATGCATCAACCGCTTTTCTGAGTGAGTTGTATCAGCTTGAGCGTGCTGTGGCGTCGTCGATCCAGGAGAACTCGTTGAAAAAGGCGGACTCGGCGTGGAACCAGGCTATCGGATGGGCCGTGGGTATCCTAGTGGCCGTCTTGGGCTTCCTCTTCTTCGGATACTCCTATGTCCACGCGATGGTCTCGGGCATGCGGGGCATCCAGCAGACGATTCAACAGATCGAGCGCGAGGAAGAAGGCATCGAGATCCCAATGCAAGACCGAAAAGACGCGATCGGCGATATCGCGCGCTCCTTGAGCAAGATCAGCTCTCAAGGGGCGGATGGTGCGCGAGTGCGCTCGGCTATTTCTGGGTCGGACACGCCTTTCCTAATTGTTGGCGCTGACAATACTGAGGCATTCAAGAACATCGCAATGGAGCGATTGATAAAACACTGGCATCGGGAGTTTGCGGAGCTTGCGCCCCGGCAGTCCGACGGTCGTTTGGACGCGAATGGCTTGATCCGCGCACTACAGGGCGCAAAGAACGCCGGTGATGTGATCCAGAAGTCTCGCGGTGAAGAGGCGATCGAATTGAAGCGAGGCGACCTGATCCTCGAGGCGCGCCTGAGCCCGGTCCTCAGCGCCTCGGGGCAAGAGATTGGCGTGACGATCCAACTCGAGGATGTCTCAAGCATCCGCCAGCTCGAGGAAGAGGTCGTCGACATGATCGAGAGCATCGATAACGGCGAATTCACCAAAAGGGTGAGCCAGATCGACAACCTTGGCTTCACCTCGGTCACGGCGCGCGGCCTGAACGGTCAGATGGACGCAATCCAGAACTTCATGACAGCTCTCGACGAGTCGCTTGCATCGATGGCTCAGGGGGATCTGACCTGCCGGATCACCAAGGACTTCAAAGGGGATTTCGAGCGCGCCAAGGACAATGTGAACATTAACCTCGACAGCCTCGTCGACATGGTCGCCGCGGTCCGCAATGGTGCGACCGTGGTGCACGAAACGGCCGGTCCGATCGCGCGATCAGCCCGCAACTTGGCCGAGCGGGCTGAGGAACAGGCAGCTGCCCTCGAAGAAGTCAACGCGACTATGGAACAGATGTCAGAAGGGATTGTGCAAACCGCAGATGGTGCGCGAACCGCGACCGACCTGTCCTCGACTGCCCTGGAGCGCGCTGAAACGGGGCTGGGCGTTCTGGCCGAGACACGCGATGCGATGAGCCGGATCGAAAACAGCTCCTCAATGATCGTGGATATCGTTTCGGTCATCGACTCGATCGCTTTCCAGACCAATTTGCTGGCTCTTAACGCGGCGGTCGAAGCAGCACGGGCTGGCGAAGCCGGTAGCGGGTTTGCAGTTGTCGCGAGCGAAGTTCGAAGTCTTGCACAGCGGTCGAGCGATGCGGCGAGCGAAATCCGTGGCCTTATCTCGGAGAGTACGGAGAATGTCTCGACCGGCGTGAACCTGATGGAGCGTACCAAGGTTGCGATCGATGAAGTCAACGAGTCGATCAACGGCCTCACCGAGGCGATCGCCTCGATCGCATCGAACACGGAACAGCAGGCTGAAAGCGCTAAAGAGATCTCGAGTACCACCTCGCATCTCGATACGCTGACCCAGCAAAATGCAACCGTCGCCGATGACAGTGCACGTGGCGCCGAGGAACTCCGGTCTCAGGCAGACGAGTTGATGCAACACATTGCGCGGTTCAACATCCGCCAGGGCATCGAAAAAGCGGCCTGATTGGTGCTTCACGATCGGCTCTAGCTCTCCCATTTAAAGCAAAACTTCTCCGGTCAGAACTATGAAACAAGAAACAGAGCCGATGTGAACCCCTCGCGATTCACTCAGATCGGGTTCCGCTCCAGCCCAAGACCAAGAAAAAGACTTGCAAGACCTTAGACAACAAGCGTTTGTCTACTGCGGTCGGGAAACCTATTCGATTCGGCCAAACATAAGATGGACCGTGCTGATCGGACCCTCAGGCCAATCACCGCCAGTAACTGTTGGGGGGATCGCCATCGCCTTCATCTGTGGTGTCTACAACCAAGGCCACCACATTGGTGTTACCGCGTTTTGTCGATGGGCTGCTGCGCACTATCGGTTTCGACGCAGTCACCCGCAATAGTTCATCAACGGTGAACGACCAGTCATCTGTTCCACCTGGCAATCCCGATCGACCATCCGATCCTGTTGCCATTTGGGCAAGGCAATCAGCCAACGGTTCGTGCCCACCAAACAGCGACATTGTCTTGTTAGATCGGAACTCTCCTAAACGGTTGGACTAGCGACCAAGTCGATCCCGCCATACTTGGCGGAGTTATCCGGGAGAACGGCGCCGAAAGCGAGGTCGCGTGACCGCGGATCACATCCTGAATCGATGAAGGTGAAGTCCGACCATCAAGCCAGCAACTCATGCTGAAACCACTTATTTGAGCCCGAAAGCTTGATGCTGCCTGACTTCATAATCTTTGCTTGCACTAGGCCACCGGCTCATAATTCCGCAACCAGATGCGGATTGAAGCGAGTTGAACCGATGCGAGGAAGTTGTCGTCTCGTTTTGGCGACGGCGAGCGGCGGCGTGAAGGGCTGAAGGTCCCGCAAAAGCAGAAGAAGAAAGGTCGGCTCTGGTTGAACGATGGATCATGCGTCCGGCTCGGGCCGGAACGGCCCAGTCATGTCTGGAGCTACGACGTCGTCCAGGATCGAACCGCTGACGG
>JBCDAS010000319.1:0-3692 GCA_039185235.1 Pseudomonadota bacterium | reverse complement strand
CGGCACATGCCGCCCGGCAAAGGGCCCGTCTCCGCAGAGAGTGACATGCCCAGGCGTGACATGAAGCCCAAAGACATCAAGGACATGCTTGACCCGGTTTCGGAAGACTCGGGTGACCTTCCCCGGAACAAGATTGCCGTGCGGGTCGTAAGAGGTGACTTGGTCGCCGATTTCGACTTCCTCGATGGGCTTGCTGGAGCCACCCCATTCAGAGATCTTGGTACCGGGGAGGAAGCAACCTCCGTCTTCTAGAATGTTAATGGCTTGGTGCCTAGGCAGGGTAACGGGGCCATTTCCAATATCAATCGTAATGTTGCCGGAAGTTGTAGTTCTATTGTTGTAAAATTCATTTTCTAGGACCGCCTTTTCAGAAAGCAATTCTATTAGGTTCGAGTCATAGCTTGGGTCATCCGGGTTTAAACCTGAAATTCGATCATCTATCGCTTCGATTGATTGCTCTATCAGATCTCTTCCCCATCCGGGACTGTTTGTTAGCTCTCCGTTTTCTTGCAAAGGTAAGAGAAGCGGATCAAACCCCATAGAGCGACCAATCGAAAACGCGACTGAGTTACTGTTTTGTCCGGGCGAGAATACGCCAATCAGCTCATAGTCAAATTGTTGATTATTCACGATGTTGATCTGTGCAGCGGCTGCTGCCCAACGCGCCTGAACATCGGCAGCACTTCCCTGAAAGGTAACCTCAAACGGCCGCGACTGATTGCTAGGGTGCTCCGACCAGAAACCTATGCCGTGTACGTTTGACACAGCCTCATCAAAAAAATTGTTCTGCCCAGTCTGATTATCGCGAGTGAGAAGATGGATGTTGATCTGATCATTTGACTGAGGTGAGCCGAAGGCCACGCCATTTACCGTTGGGTGTCCGTGCATTTCAGCCGCAACGAAACCATTCCCATCGCGCAAAACCCAGTAGTTGTGAGTAAAATCGGTAGACGCAGAGTCTGCGCCAAATGGTATTGCAGATTGATGCATTTCAATAGACCACATTTCTACCTCCTCATGAACATTTCTGACGCAGCCGTGACCGTAAAATCAGCCATCGACTCAATTCTTGGAGAGAACAAATCGACTATAATAAAGGATGATACAAATCGAACCTCATCCAACTTCCTCCTATAAAGGGATGCATGGTGGCATACACTTCGAATACAGTGGAATCCATTATCAGAAAAGTATGCGATCGCTTGATCTCTATTCATTCCTTCCAGGTCCTTGAATAGAGAACTCTTCAATCGATCGGCGAATGTATTAGAAATACTCGGCGAATAAGATGGGCTTGTTGGGCCAGCAAGTCCTGTAATGGGCGTGCTTTGTTTGTGATTCAGAGGGAGGAATCTTACATCGCCACTTGGGAATGCCCATGTCGAGCAGCCTGACAATAGAACTAGCGTTGCTTTCGGCAAAAGCCCAATCATCTTGGAGCAGGCAGCCACAGGATGTATTCTGAACTTGCACCTCACACGAACAACTCCCCATCATCGAGCCAGGTTTGCAGGTTCACGGCTGAGCTCTGTACGCCCTCTAGCGTCACGGAGACGGTGCTGGTTCCGGCACCCGTGCCGTCTCGGTCAATGGTCAGCTTCGCATGGCCGCCCTCATCAGACAAGGTTATGAAGTCGCTGATGCTCGAGACGCCGGGCGTGTAGCCGATCACCAGTTGCGTGAGGTCTTCTCAGGAAAGTGCTACGAAGCTCTCCTAGCTGCAACGTCGGATGGAGCCGAGAACCGGCCAACGGCTTGTTTGCCTCGTTGTGCCGAGGCATGGTCATGAGCGAGGAGGGCATCGAGTTGGCACAACAGTTCACAATGCTCACGGTCGACGAGATCGCCGCGGCGGTTCCCGATAGCGCGCTTCTGGGTGTGCCAGCGGACTATTCAGGCGTGCCTATGGCCTTTACCAGGGCCTTGATCCGGCGCGGGGTTCGGGATCTTCGGCTGTTTTGCCTCCCCTACTCCACCATCCAGGCAGATATGCTGATTGGCGTGGGTGCTGTTGCCTCGGTTGAGGCGGCGGCGGTCACTCTTGGGGAGTTTGGGCAGGCGCCGCGTTTCTGCCGCGCGGTCGAGGCAGGCACAATCCAGATGCGGGATTCGACCTGCCCAGCGTTGCACGCGCAATTGCAAGCGGCTGAGAAAGCCGTGCCCTTCATGCCCCAACGCGGATTGATCGGATCGGATATCCTCGCCCATCGCGCGGATTGGCGGGTGATTGACACTCCGTTTGGGAACACGCCCGACCCGGTGGTCCTGGTGCCCGCAACCCATCTGGATATCGCCGTGTTCCATGCGCCAAGGGCCGATCGAGATGGCAATCTATGGATCGGACGGCGGCGAGAGCTGGCGACGCTGGCCCATGCAGCGCGACAAGTCTTTGTCACGGTTGAAGAGGTGGTGGATGCCAGCTTCTTTGACGACGAAGAAACTGCGGCGGGCGCTTTGGCGGCGTTCTATATTGACGGCATCGCGGTGGCCCCGCGCGGGGCCTGGCCCTGTGGCCTTGGCACGATATACGAACCCGATGGCGCCGCGCTTTCGGATTATGCCAAGGCGGCGTGCACCCAGGATGGGTTCGCCGAGTGGCTGGCCGATCACTTGGCAGTGTTTGCGTGAGCCAGCCAGAGCTTCTGATCTCGATCCTGGCCGACATGATGGCGCAGGATCGGCATGTCGCTGTGGGCGCGGCTTCGCCTATCCCTGGCACTGCAGCCCTGCTGGCACAAGAGGAAGCGCGTTTGGCAGGGCGTCGCCTGCATGTGACGATCATCCAATCGCGCACTGAGAACATGTTCACCTCGGGCTCTCGGGAACTGTTTGATGCCGCCGCCCAAGGGCGGATCGACACCTTCTTTTTGGGGGGCGTGCAAATTGACGGACAAGCCAACATCAATCTAGTAGGTACGGGGCAGTACCCCCATGTCAAGAAACGCTTTTCTGGCTCCTTTGGCTCTGCATTGATGTATTTCGCCGTGCCCAAGGTGATCCTGTTTCGCGAAGAACACAGTCCCAGGACGCTGGTGGAAAAGGTCGACTTCATCTCCGCCCCGGGGACGAGCGAGAGCCAAGTCTGGCGCCCGGGCGGTTGCCATGCCTTGGTCACTGGGCGCGCAGTTTTTGGGTTTGATCGACAACGTGGCCAGTTCCGTTTGGATCAGATCTTGCCAGGAGAGGATGCTGAAAGGATCCGGGACCTAACCGGCTTTGCCTTTGAGCAAGGTGCGCCAGTGCCCGCCGCAACCCCAGACCAAAGGCGCAAGGACTTGATCCAGCGCAGTGTCGCGCCCAAGGTGGCGGCGTTTTATCCAGAGTTCGCGAAGCGGATCTGGGGCATCTGAGATCAGGAGAATCGCATGGGCGCGCTTGACGGCATAAAGGTCATCGATCTGACCAGGGTTCTGGGCGGGCCGTTTTGCACCCAATGGTTGGGTGATCACGGTGCCGAGGTGATCAAGGTTGAACCGCCCCAGGGGGATGATGTGCGCAAATGGGGCCCGCCTTTTGATGAGGAGATCGGGGCTGCGAGCTATTTCCTGGGTGTGAACCGGAACAAACGGGGGATGGCGCTGGATCTGCGCCAGCAGGCCGGGCGAGAGGTGCTGTTTCGGCTTCTCGAAAGGGCCGATGTTCTGATCGAGAACTTCAAGGCGGGCTCGATGGAGAAGTGGGGCATCGGCTAT
>JBCDAS010000318.1:0-3726 GCA_039185235.1 Pseudomonadota bacterium | reverse complement strand
GGTCAAGCTGCACCAATTCGATCCCGAAGACCGGACCCATGTGCGGATCGCAACCAACAAGACTGATCCGGTCGAGGCGTTTGGTCGCCCCGGTGTGAAGGTAGTCCCGCTCTTCAAAGATCATCGCGAGACCGTGCGCATCGAGGAGTGGGCTCCTAGCGCCGCGGTCTCCCTCGACGTCACCGATGGGCTCGAAGTCTTTGTCCTTCGAGGTGGCTTTATCGAAAGTGCGGATACGCTGACCGAGTGGGACTGGCTGCGCCTTCCCGATGGCGCCAGGCTAGAGGCTACGGCCGGTAAAACGGGCGCACGCGTCTGGATCAAAGCGGGCCATCTCGCTGATATGGTCTGAGCGACGGGACCGGGCATGGAGACCGATATCGCCATCATCGGCGGCGGGCTGAGCGGTTTGGCAACGGCTGCGCAGCTCGACCAATCAGGCCTCGATTGGCAACTGGTCGAGGCGCGGGACCGTTTCGGCGGGCGGATACTGTCCTCCAGCGTCGATCTCGGCCCAGACGCCACCGCCCGATATGATCTTGGTCCGGCTTGGATCTGGCCGCACAATCCCTTGGTGCTAGAGCTAACGAAAAGCCTGGGCCTCACCGTCTTCCCACAGCACGCAACGGGCCGGCTGGTCTTTCAGGATACTACGGGCCGCGTGCAAAGAGATCTCGAGTTTGCACCCATGGCAGGATTCTATCGGATCGCGGGTGGGATGTCTGCACTGACCGATGGTCTCGCAGATCTGCTTCCGCACGAGCGGTTGCAGCGTAACGCAAAGGTAACCCATATCCGTGCCGAAGGGTCCAGTCTTTGCGTCTCGGGGCCCAATTGGGAGCTCATGGCGCGAAAGGTAATCCTAGCCCTACCGCCTCGCTTAGCCGCGCGGATCAACTATTCACCTAACTTGCCGGCCCAGGCCCATACCGAGATGGCTGGCATTCCCACCTGGATGGCCGGTCAAGCAAAAGCAGTTGCGGTCTACAAGCATCCATTTTGGCGGGACCAAGGCCTCTCCGGCGACGGGATCAGCCATAAGGGACCGCTGGTTGAGATCCACGATGCCAGCCCCGCTACCGGCGGCCAAGGCGCACTCTTCGGCTTCATCGGCACACCCGCGCGGGATCGCCGCGCTGACCCCTCCGGCCTCCACTCGGCGATCTTGACCCAACTCGCAGACATGTTCGGGCCTTCAGCCGCTGACCCCGAAGCGCTTCTCTTGCATGACTGGGCGGAGGAGGCAGAAACGGCCACCTTGGACGATCACGCTCCCCTGGGCCATCACCCTGCCTATGGTCTGCCAAAGGCACTTGAGGGCTTGATGGAGAACCGCCTCATCTTTGCTGGCAGCGAGGTCGCTCCCGGCCAGGGTGGTTTCATCGAAGGCGCGCTCGAGGCGGCCGGGGCAGCCGCCCGTCAGATCACAAAGACCGCGATGCCAGTTCCTTCATGATCTCATTCGTTCCGCCATAGATCCGCTGCACCCGCGCGTCGACGAAGAGCTGGGCGATGGGATATTCCATCATATAGCCCCAACCACCAAAGAGCTGCAGGCATTCATCAACCACCTTGCCCTGCACATCCGTCACCCAATACTTGGCCATCGCGGCCCGATCGACGGTCAACTTGCCCGCAAGATGCTCGACCATGCACTGGTCGACAAAAGCTTTGGCGGCGAGTACATGCGCCTTGCACTCGACCAGCTTGAAGCGGGTGTTCTGGAAGTTGATGATCGGCTGACCAAAGGCTTGGCGCTCCTTGCAATAGGCAATGGTCTCGTCAATCGCCCGCTCCATCGCCCCGACAGAGCCGACCGCGATGATCAGGCGTTCCTGCGGCAGTTCTTCCATCATCTGACCAAAACCCGCACCTTCTGCTCCTCCCAGAATGTTATCCACTGGGATCAAACAATCCTCGAAGAAAAGCTCCGAGGTGTCCTGCGCTTTGAGCCCGACTTTATCGAGATTGCGACCACGGCGGAATCCATTCAGCCCGTGGGTCTCAACACCCAATAGCGAGACACCTTTGGCGCCGGCACTTTTGTCGGTCTTGCAGGCAACCAGGATGAAATCCGCGTTCTGACCATTGGTAATGAAGGTCTTTGAGCCGTTGAGCCGGAAGTAATCGCCCTCCCGCACCGCACTGGTCCGGATCGACTGGACATCGGAGCCTGTGCCAGGCTCGGTCATGGCAAGGGCTGCAACCAACTCACCGGTCGCCAGTTTCGGCAACCAACGTTTCTTTTGCTCTTCCGTGCCGTGGTTTGCGATGTAAGGCGCGACGATGCCGGAATGGATTCCTCCTCCAAAGCAGCTCAGATTTGCGCGCCCAGCCTCGATGGTCACGATCGCCTCATGGCCAAAATCCCCGCCAAGACCGCCATACTCC
Source organism: Pseudomonadota bacterium (assembly GCA_039185235.1). Taxonomy (GTDB): domain Bacteria; phylum Pseudomonadota; class Alphaproteobacteria; order Rhodobacterales; family Rhodobacteraceae; genus Thermohalobaculum. Next base: position 1,335 of record JBCDAS010000318.1, on the reverse strand, counting down.
TCGGGGATCATCGAGCAGAGCAGGCCGTTCTCGCCCGCCTCGTTCCAGGTCTCCCGAGGCATCATCGAGCCTTTGTTGAACTCATCGATCCGGGGAACCCATTTGTCGGCCAAGAACCGGCTGACGCTCTCGGCATAAATCCGGTGGCCTTCATCCATCCAAGGGGTGTCAAAGTTTGCGATCGGCATCGTCTCTCTCCCAAATTTGGTCAGAACAGTAGTCAGATGAGACGGACTTGCAAGCGCAGACCTTAGGTTACCTGAGCCGCTGGATGCCGTTTCGTTATGGTGCAAATTCTTGCGTGTTTCGCTTTCGGACCAGCGAAATCGATGATAAAATTCAACCACAGGCGATAACTGACCAAGCGAATACACATGCCGAACAACATTCAAGAGATTTTGGTGACCCCGGTTGCCTCGATGATCAGCGAGGTCGGTGAGAGCGTCGCAGAGGCTGCCAGCAGCCTGAACGCTGCCCAGGTCGAGGCCTATAAGTCCGTCCCGCAAGAGCTGATCGATGCGGGCGTCATTCCTTCATTTTACCACATGCAAAATGTCGAAGTAGAGTTGAAGATGACGCTGCAAATCGAGCGTGAAGAGCAGCAGACCCAGCCTGGACGCAAACGCAAATGGCGGCTCTTCTCGTCTCCAGTGAGTGCAAAGACCGAGGCTGTGCGCAAGACCTCCGGCACCGGCTCCTCGACCCTGAAAATGACATTCGCACCAGGTCCACCGCCGATCTCGTTGGCGCCCAACGCGGATTCGGAGTGAGCCGATGCCCTCGCGTGAAGTATCCCGCCTGCGAAGGCTTCGGGTCGAAAATCTGCAAACCGACCGGCTGCGCTCGGAACTGAGTAAGGCGACGGACAATTTTGCCAAAGAGATCGAAACCCGTGACGAACAAGCAGCGACGCTTCAATCGACGCTGCGCCGGGTTTCGACCCAGGCAGACACGCTGAGCCGCCAGCTCGACCAGCAGGCGTCGCAGTTGAAGGCCGCCACCGAGGCGCGTGTTCAAGCCGAGGCGGAAGCTGGCCGACTGCGGGCTCTGTTGGAACAGGCTCAGACCAGCGGGCTTGCCTCGGCTGAAGCAACCCGTGCAGCCGAGCAGATTGGCAAGCTGGAGCTTGATAAAGTCCAGCTCAGCTCGCAAGTCGCCGGCATGAAAGCGCTGATCGAGAAGCTGCAAAAGGATGTTGCTGATCGGGTCGCAACGCGCACCAAAATCCCGACACAAGATCTCTACGCCGCCATGGCGTCCGATGTCGCCAAAGCCTCCGAGGATCTGCCCGAAGGTTTTATCATCGACGATGTGGAGGTTCTGGTCCGAGGGGCG
>JBCDAS010000317.1:0-3753 GCA_039185235.1 Pseudomonadota bacterium | reverse complement strand
TCCTGAGTGAAGAACGTTTGGTAGGTCTGAAATCCACTGACCGATGTCAGATTGATCTCGCTCTCAAACTCATGTTCAACCGTGATGCTGGCACCCAGTGTCTCGAGTTCATAGATCGGCGAGGTGTCCTGAAACGCACGCGGGAAGCCCGGGAGATCCGCGAAGAGAGGCCCGAGGGGCGTCTCGTCATAGTTTCCATAGCGCAGATTTAACCGCGCCTCGGTTTTCTCAGAGGCATCCCAAAGCAGTGATCCTGCTAGGTTTGCAACGTTCCCGGATCGCTGTGTTTGAGGTGCTGCATCATTCGGAACATCACCTCCTTCCGTATTCACTCGGACCGCGAGGCGCCCCGCGATGTCTTCGTGGAGCGGACCGCTCACTGCCGCCTCAACCCGGCCATAGCCATCGGTCCCTGCCTCAAAGTTCAGCCGAGCCTCGGGCACGAAGCTGGGGGCGATCGAGGTTATACTGATGGCCCCTGCCTGAGCATTCCTGCCGTAAAGCGTGTTCTGCGGTCCGCGGAGGACCTCGACGCGTTGAACATCGAAAAGATCCCGGTCCTGCGATCGCACTGCCAAGGGCACACCATCGATGAAGACCGGAACCGATGCGTCATCTCCTGACAGTGGAAAGAACGAGCCTACGCCTCGGACATTGGGGAAAAATCCGTTTCGCACGCCAAAGCCCGCGCTGTTTAGGCCCGGTGTCGCCCGGGAGATGCTGAGCGATCCGTCAATTCTGCGATCTTCCACATCAGATCCGTCGATCACGGTGATACCAAAGGGGATCCGCTGGATCGGTTCTTCGATCAGCCGCGCGGTGACCACGATTGGATCGGCCAACACGACATCGTCTTCATTCGTCTGAGCGAGCGTCTGTGTGGTGGCAAAGGGTGCCGCCTGGCATGCTAGGGCTCCGGAGAGCATCAAGCTCCACTTTCTCGTATGTCTCATCCGTGTCCGCCCTCCAACTTCTTGAGAGCAACACTGCCAAAACGCGGAACTCAGTGTCGACGACCCACAATTATGCGAGCTGCGCAAAGTCTTATGCGTAAGGCTCAGTGGTTGAAATCGCGCCCGGGGTGACACCATGGCGGCGGCGAAACGCGGTCGTGAAGTTGCTGACATGAGCGTAGCCGGAGAAGTGCGCGGCCTCGGCGACTGTCCAACCCTGCTTACGGATGCCATTATGAGCTCGATCCAGCCTTAGGTCGCGAAGATACGCAATCACAGATGTGCCAAAGAGGATCGGAAACTTGCGCTTCAGCGTCGCAACGCTGATCCCCGCTTGCCGTGCCAAACCCGCCAAGGAGTGGTCAAACTGAGGATCTGCTTCGATCAGGTCGCGGACATGTTGCAGTCGTATCTTGTCTCGAACACCAAGCTCCAGGGACCGGTGACCTCTAACAGAAAAGTAGTCAACCATGGTCGAAACCATATCGAGCGCAAAGCTCTCCGCCATCAGGCGGTGGCTTAGGCCGTCCAGTTTCGGCGCGAGCATTTCGGCCGCCATCAGGTTCCATCGAGGTGGGACAGGCAACGCGTTCACCCATGTCGATTGCGTGAGATGATCTACCGTCGAGATTAGCTCATCATCTTGCAGCATATCAGGATTGCACTGGACGACGACCGTTTTCGCAGCGGTTCCTGCCGCCACTTCAGTGCTCATTTGAGAAGAACCGCTAAGGCCAACTGCCAGTGCCGATGAACGCTTCAGGTTCATCGCTTCGCGGCCTTGTAGCCGCGCGCTGATATCATCTCCGCCAATCTGCAATGCGATGCTTAGGGAGCGTGGGACAATCGCCGATTGATGCGTGTCGGTCAGCGCAACGATGTCGCTGGTTCCCATCGAAAGACCGCCACTCAATGATTGAGCGGAAAGGTATCCCCGGAAGGTCGGTCGATCGCCACTGCATGACCTTGGCGCATGCCCCTGATACTTTGTGTCAAAGCGATGGGACAGATCAGCGATATCTTCATGCGAGATCTCGCCGACCTTTTGGCAATGGATCTTTGGTCTCACGGCGCGGTTAAGTTCGCCTGGCACATTCATCTGACAGTTGCGTTTGTCGATGCGGCTCAGTTCCGTGCCCGTGAAATCCTGATCAACCAACCTATCCGTCATGTCCCCCTCCGTTGCTTCAAGGAAAGCGCCAGCCGAACAGATGCAAGCGCTCCATATTCCTAGTTGGCGACTCTCCGCCAGAGAGCGCTTTGGAGCGCATCGGATAGGCGGGCAATCGACCGTGCTTGAAGCTTGCGATGGGATAGGTATGTCGGCTCGCTACCGGACACTATGCATTGCCCTGCACAATTGTCGAGATTTGGCGGCTGATACTAAAGCGTGCGAGCCTGCGATGGCCAGTCCGGGTGATGTTCGTCGATCACGAATGCATGTCGATGGCGGAGTGGCCTGTGGCTATGCGGGTGGGCATGGGGCTCCGGACCTTCCCATCCCTCATGCTCGTGCTGATGATGCTCGTCATGTATGTGTAAATGCGCATGGTCAAACCCAGAATGGACGTGGTCCAGCGCCGCGGGATCGCGCATCGGCCAAATCACATACGCCGTAAGGGTGGAAAGTAAGACAATCGCACCCAAAACGGCAAAAGCTGCAACCAAGCCATAGCTGACGCCGAGCCATCCCGCCAATGGATAGGTGACAAGAAAGCAGCCGTGGGAAAATGCAAACTGGGCTGCAAAAAACGCTGTACGGTCGCTTTCAGAAGAAGACCGGCGCAACAGGCGTCCGGCGGGCAAGAGCGTCGCCGAGTATCCGAAGCCTATGAGGAACCAGAGGATTGCCATCGCCTCGAAGCCAGGCAGGGTCGTGCCGCAGAACAGAGCTGCCATCATTGTCCAACCACCTGCGAGCATAACTGTACGATCATCAAGATGCTCAAGAACGCGGGGCATGATCAGCGCAGCGGCCATTGAACCGCCTCCAAACACGGCCAGCAACAAGGCTGTCTCCGGTTCACCGAGCCCGAGCGTCGTGCGCACGACAACCACAGTGTTGACGATGACCATCGCTCCGGCTGCTGCAACCGCCATCGACATCGCGAGCAATCCACGCAGCCGTGGTGTCCTCAGATAAGCTCTGAGTCCGAAGGTAATTTGAGAGAAGGCCCCACGGTGTCTGATCGAAGCCGCGGAAACGGGTAGTGTAGTTGAGAAGACCAAGATCGCCGAGATTAGGAATGCTACCGAATTCGCCGCAAAGAGCGCGTTGAAACTGACGAACGCTAATGCAATTGCCGCGATCACGGGGCTCACGACGCTTTCCAGGTCATAGGCGAGGCGCGAGAGAGAGAGCGCCTTCGTGTACTCCTTCTCCTCTTTGAGGATGTCGGGAATCGTGGCTTGGAAGACCGGCGTGAAGCCTGCCGAGCAGGCTTGAAGAAGAAAGATCAGGAGGTAGATCTGCCAAACTTCCGTGACGAACAGAAGGCAAACCACAATTGCAGCGCGAGCAAGATCAAGGGCAATCAGAAACGCTCGCCGAGGCACAGCGGGCGCCAGACCGCCTGCAATTGGTGCGAGGATCACATAGGCAACCATCTTGATCGCGAGCGCGGTCCCCAGGACCTGTCCAGCGCTCTCACCCGCGAGCGCATAGGCTTGCAGGGCAAGCGCGACGGTCGTCAGACCAGTCCCAACCAACGCGATAACCTGCGCCGAAAAAAGCCTGGCGTAGATTGGGTTGGTAAGCGGCTGAAGCATTCTCGCAGAGTTCCTTCAACTTGGTCTTTGC
>JBCDAS010000316.1:0-3782 GCA_039185235.1 Pseudomonadota bacterium | reverse complement strand
TTCAATAAACTCAAACACTTCCGCGCCATCGCAACCCGATACGACAAACGAGACGATAACTTCCTCGCATCCGTTCAACTCGCTTCAATCCGCATCTGGTTGCGGAATTATGAGCCGGTGACCTAGACTCGGCGCGCGCCCGGCCTTGCGCTGAGGTTTGCTTTAGGCGCGGTTCTTGACGCGCCAGCTTTTGTTGCCGGTCTCGACGATCTCGCAATGGTGGGTCAGACGATCCAGAAGGGCCGTGGTCATCTTGGCGTCTCCGAATACGGTTGGCCATTCGCCGAATGCCAGGTTGGTTGTTGCGATGATCGAGGTACGTTCGTAGAGTTTGCTAGTGAGATGGAACAGGAGCTGATCGCCGGTCTGGGCGAACGGTAGGTAGCCCAGTTCTTCCAGGACGAGGAAGTCCAGGCGTGAGGTTAGTTCTGCGGTCCTGCCCTGCTTTTCTGCACGGGCCTCGGCGTCGAGCTTGTTCACCAGATCGACGACCTTGAAGAACCGTCTTCGACGACCGTTCCGAATACAGGCTCTCGCGATGCTGACAGCGAGATGTGTCTTTCCCGTTTCGGTTCCGCCGATCAGGACGATATTGCGCTGATGATCGAGGAAGTCGCCGGATGCCGGATCACGGATTAGAGTATCGTTGGCTTCAGCCGCTTCGAAGTCAAACTCGTTCAGTTCCTTGGCCAACGGCAGTTTGGCAATGGTCATCTGGTGTTTGACCGGTCGCGCCTGTTTCTCGGTGATCTCAGCACTGAGAAGGTCGCCGATGATTTGTTGCGGTTCATGCTGACGCTTGATCGCCGCTGTGATGATCTCGTCGTAAGCCGTCCGCATGCCGTAGAGCTTCAGTTGGCCCATGGCGTCCAGCACCTGTGTTCGTTCCATTCGATATTCTACTCAGGCTGTCGTACCGGTCGCAGTTCGCAGCGGTTTCACAGGCCAGCTTCAGCGCATCCGGTGTCGTGATGGTCAAGGCCGCAGCGTCGAGATCGATGTGGCGCGCTACCAGGCCTATCTCGAGGACGAGGCGCTGGGCGCCCGTCGCAAACTGCTGGTCCGCGATGAACCCATCGCCTCGATCCTGCAAGAGGCGTTAGAGGGCTATGCCAGTGGGCGCTTTGAGACCCAGGTCGAGGTGAAGCGCTTCCTGGAAGCCCAGCCAGCCTTTCCAAAATGTCTGCCCAATGGAGAGATCCGCAACCAGCGCATCCATGACTACCTGACACGGTCGGTCTATACCGGACATGTAGAGGCGCCGAAATGGAAGGTCTCGCTCCGCAAGGGCCATCATGAGCCATTGATCAGCTACGAGACCCATCTGCGCATTCAGGAACGGCTCAGAGGCACGGCCAAAGCGCCAGCGCGCAAAGACATCAGCGCGGATTTTCCTCTGCGAGGCTTCATCACTTGCGATGATTGCAACACACCGCTGACGGCCTGTTGGTCGAAAAGCAAGACCGGTAAGAAGCATCCCTATTATCTCTGCCCGACCAAGGGCTGCCCGAGCTATCGCAAGTCGATCCGGCGCGACACGCTGGAGGGCGCGTTCGAGACGCTCCTGCGCAAATTGCAGCCGAGCCAAAATCTCTTCCGGTTGGCCAAGGTGATGCTGGCGGACGCCTGGGACATGCAGCGGGCCAAATCGGGGGAGACCCGCAAGCAGCTGCAGAGCGATCTCAAGCGCGTCGAGAAGGAAATCGACAAACTTCTCGATCGGATCGTCGAGTCAAATCAGCCGACTATGATCGGAGCCTATGAGAAACGCATCGGCAAGCTGGAGAGCGAGAAGGTCTTGCTGGCTGAAAAACTCGAAAAAACCGGCCAGCCCACCCATACTCTGGAGGAGTTGTTCGAACTCGCGCTCACATTCCTCGCAAACCCCTGGAAAATATGGGCTTCTGGTGGGTTGGCCCTCAAGCGAAGCGTGCTCAGACTGGCCTTCTGCGAGCGGATTGCCTATAGCCGCGAAAGCGGGTTTCGAACCCCACAAATAGCCTTTCCCTTCAGGGCGTTAGGCATGAACGAAACCGGATTATGTGAGATGGCGCACCGGGGATGCGTGGGAGTCAAATTGACGCACCTAGTAAGCTATTGAAGCGCAATGACTTTTTTGAGGCCCTCGGCGCTTTGGTTTTTCATCGTGTTTGCCAGTGTGTTTGCCACCCTCGGTCAGGGCGCAAATGAGAGCAAAGTTAGACTCACTTTCCGAGCAGCTGTCTCGCTCTGAGCTTTGCATCAGAGAGGCGCTGGCGGTCAGCATGTTCCCGCTCGAGCCTCTCGAATCTACGGATGGCATCGGCTTCGAACTTGGTCCCCTCATATCGTGACACGGCCTGCGCCGCGACCCTCATGGCACGCACAAGGCGGTTGCGATGAAAATGGTGACAATCATGTCTGAGAGAAATCCCGTCCATACATGCAGAATGGACTTGCCTCAGACTTCTATGCCTCGCGAGAGCCTCGTGGACTTCCCTGTGATACAAGGTGAATTTGCAGCTTTAAGCTGACCTTCGTTCCGGGCGCAGCGAAGGTCTCAATCGATGCAGGTTTCTCAGATGCCATGCGCCTGGTTTGGGACGAAGCGCGGTGGCTGCCTGGCGTCTGATAAGCGCTCGAGCACTAAATCGCTTTGCGATAGGGCGCATGTGGCGTGCGTTGTGCTTGGGCGTGATATGTTTCGCGGTTTGTTGAGTTGGGAGTTTCCTGTTGGTCGAGGTGATTTTGCCTCGTTTGACGGAGGGTTTTCCCATGAACATTCAGCATTCCACAGATATCACCCCCCTGCGCGCACGCATGATCGCGGATATGTCGGCGCGCAATCTGGGACCGGCTTCGCAGGTTGGTCATTTGCGCGCCTGTAAGCGGTTTTCGGCGTGGCTGGGGCAGTCGCCTGAGACGGCTGAGCCGGACGATGTGCGCGATTTCCAGCGGCATTTGATTGAGACCGGCACCAGCATCTGCACGCGCAATCGCACGATGACCGGAGTGAAGTCTCTATTCCGTGTGACGCTGCGACGGCACGACCTGGTCGCCGAGATTTTCAGCCTCGAAGAACCAGTCAAGGTTCCGCTGGTGCTGAGCCGCAACGAGGTCAAGCGCATCCTTCTCATGGCTCCGAGCCTAAAGGCGCGGGTGATGCTGTCGCTGGCCTATGGATGCGGGATGCGCGCAGGCGAGGTTGTCCGGTTGAGGGTCGGCGACATCGATAGCGCTCAGAACATCATCCGCATCGTGCAATCCAAAGGCCGTAAGGATCGCAATGTGATGTTGCCCGGCGATGTTCTGGGCCTGCTGCAGGACTGGTGGAAGGAACGCCCCACCGGGCAGGACAGGGGCCTGGCAGGGCCAGACCGTGTGATCTTCCCCGGCTATAATGGCAAGCATCTGTCGCCGCGCCAAATTTCGCGGCTGTTCAAACAGGCGGCGAAGGCGGCGGGCATTACCAAGCCGGTCACATTGCACACGCTACGACATTCCTTCGCGACACATCTCTTGGAACGCGGCGTGGACATCCGGGTCATACAGGCGCTCCTGGGACATACCAAGCTGACCACGACGGCGCGGTATGCCAGCGTTGCGACGGGTATGATCTCGGCAGTGGAGAGCCCGCTGGACAACCTGAGCCCGGCGACTAAGGGCAAGGTGGGCGCGCTATAACCCGCCTTGGCCCCCTCTCATCGCTGCAAGCAGCGACTGCCGGGCAGTGGGACAAAGCTGGAGGTCGCGGATATCTTCCGCGCCCACGGTCCTGCGTGGCGGGCGGCCAATGCAGGCCA
>JBCDAS010000315.1:0-3893 GCA_039185235.1 Pseudomonadota bacterium | reverse complement strand
CCAGAGGATGCGCGGGCGATTGACAGGGATGCCCATCTCAGCGTTCTGGCGGCGGCGGAGGCGGCTGGGGTGGCGCGGTTCATCCAGCTCTCGGCGATTTGTGTGCAGAAACCCGAGCTTACGTTTCAGTTCGCCAAGCTGGCCTTTGAGGATCGGTTGATGGCCTCCAGCCTCGCTTGGTCGATCGTGCGCCCGACCGCCTATTTCAAATCGCTCTCTGGCCAGGTGGCCCGGGTGCAGGCGGGCAAGCCGTATCTTTTGATCGGCGATGGCAGGCTGACAGCGTGCAAGCCGATCTCGGACCGGGATCTGGGGGCGTATCTGGCCTCCTGCCTGACCGATCCGGAGCGGCAGAACCGGATCTTGCCCATTGGCGGCCCTGGTCCAGCGATCACACCGCTGGATCAAGGGGAGATGCTGTTTCGTCTTCTGGGTCAACCCGCCCGCTACCGCCGCCTTCCGATCGCCCTGTTGACTGGGATCATTGGCGGGCTGAACCTGGCCGGGCGGATCTCCCCCAGCCTGAAGGCCAAAGCCGAGCTTGCGCGGATTGGGCGCTACTACGCGACCGAGTCGATGCTGGTCTGGAATGCCGAGACCGAGACCTATGATGCGGAGGCCACGCCCGCTTTCGGCACTGAGACGCTGGAGGATCACTACCTCCGGCTAATCCGGGGAGAGATCTCGGATGACCGCGGGGATCATGCGGTGCTTTGATCCGCGCCGGCATCGCATTCTCGTGAACAGAGGAGAACACGCTGGCCTCCTGCGCCCGGCCGCCTATCATCTGAGGGGTGATCTTCGCAGGGGGACGGCGATGCTGAAACATCTGACACTGGCTGCTGGGCTGGCGCTCACGGCATTGCCAGCCGCAGCGATCGTGCTCGATGGGGCGATCCTGCGGCAGAACGGCCAGGGCCAGTTTGTGAAGCTGGAGACGGATGTGCCTTTCGCCGTTGGCCATGACACTTTCGATACCGAGCATCTCTATGCCTTCGACGAGGATCAGAATATCACGCTGGAGGAGGCGATCCGCGTCGACATTGGCGGCATAGATGGCGTGATCCCGGCTCAGACTGTGGTGGCCAGTCACTATGTCTTCTTCGACAGCATTGCGGGCGTGCAGTACGGCTATGTGGATTTTGACGCGCCGATCCTGGGGGTTGCTGCGTTTCAGGACACGATGGCCGCGACCGATTTTCTCGCCAATACCTCGGTAACCTATATCAGCCCAGAGCTGCGCGGATTGGAGCAAGGCGATTACGTTTGGGTCGACGAGGACGACCCCAACCGTCTCTGGGTCCTCTGGGCCGGGTCATCGCCGGGCGACTATGTCCGGGTTTTCACCGAAAAATCCCTCGGCGCCTTTGTGATGCGCTAGACGGCGGCGCGGCTGCGAACCCGCATCCAAGCAGCGAGACGGCATATTGAATTTCAGATGTGGCCGACACATAGTTATGACTCGAAGCTATTTGATTTAGGTGCGCCGTGAAGCATGCGTTTGTAATTGCTGTCGTTTCCTTACTCGCAGGGTTTCTTGTTTGGTATTATGGCCCCGATATCCTGGGAGACCTTGTTGCCAACAAACAGACGCTCGACATCTCTTATGACTATGAGATCGAGGATGCGGAATGCCGGACGAAGGTAAGTCTCATCTCCAGATGCACGGTCGAGATCCGAAGCCTTGTCACCGAAGAGACCGAGACGCTGAAACTGTTTGTGATCGGCGATATTGGTGGTGAGACCGTGCTGCTCCTCTCTGACCCCGACTCTGGCCATGTAACAACCTCGGTCGGGATCGAGTATCTGGCAAATCGGATCTTGACGCTGATCAGCTTTGTCGGGCTGCTCCTGTTTGGATTGACCAAATATGTGCAAAGACTGATGAGATCCTGATAAGGGTTGCAGGCAACCAGCCTTCTTCCGCAAAGCCCGGAGAGACCCGGATCGAGTATGACAGATATCACAGTCACAATCGGCGAAGACCAGTTTCCGGCGACGCTCCAGCGTGACGTGGCGCCCCAGACCTGCGAGGCGTTCCTCGCCGCCCTGCCCTTTGTCAGCCAGATCGTGCATGTGCGCTGGTCGGGCGAGGCGGTTTGGATGCCGCTCGGGGATCTGGATTTTGGCGTCGGCTTTGAGGATGCAACCAGTCATCCGTCGCCTGGCCAGGTGATCCTCTATCCCGGTGGGATCAGCGAGACCGAGATCCTGATCGCCTATGGCCCCTGTTGCTTTGCCTGCAAGGCGGGGCAGATCGCGGGCAATCCGTTTCTCACAATCACCGAGGGGCTGGATAGATTGGCCGAGATCGGGCGCGCGACCCTTTGGAGCGGCGCCCATGACATCCGGTTCGATCTGGCTTAGGCCTCGGCCAGCAGGGCGTCGAGGTCGAGCGGCGCGTTGATCATATTGAGCGTGCCGTCTTCGTTCATCAGCCATTGCTCCTTGGGCTTGTCCCAATAAAGCTCCACCCCATTGCCGTCCGGGTCATCGAGATAGACCGCCTGCGAGACGCCGTGATCAGCCTTGCCGGTGATCTTGTGGCCCGCCTCCAGCACCCGGCGCAGGGCGGCTGCGAGGTCGGATCGGGTCGGGTACAGAAACGCGGTGTGGTAGAGGCCCGTATGCCCAGGCGGTGGCGGGGTGGCGCCCGCGCTCTCCCAGGTGTTCAGCCCGATATGGTGGTGATAGCCGCCTGCTGACAGGAACGCAGCCCCGCTCTCCAGCCGCGCGATCACGTCAAAGCCGAGGACGCCCGAATAAAAGCCAATCGCCCGGTCGAGATCCGAGACCTTCAGATGGATATGTCCAATCGCGGTTCTTGGCGGGGTTGGCTGCTCGGCCGGGATGAGCGGTTTCAAGGGCGGATCTCCTTTGCGCTCTGCTCAAGATAGCGGGTCCAGCCCGCCCCGGCGAGGGGGAGCTGCGACAAACTGTTTTGCTTGCGGCGCAACAGTGCCGCTCGGCCATTGCGCCAAACCTCCAGACCGCTATATCCGGGGCATGTCGAAGATCTTGACCCTCCTCATCCCATTGGCCATCGCGATCACCATGTTCCGGGTGAACGCGGTCCTCTCGGGCCGGAGCTTGCGGGCAAAATCGCGCCCGCTGAGAAATGACGAGGTGGAGCGGGCTTTGACCCGGCTGGCCGCAGCCGCTGGGATCGACCATATCCGTGTCAGGGTATTCGATGAAGCTCAGATCAACGGGCTGGTGACGCCGGAAGGCGATATCTATGTCACCAGCGGGCTTGTGGACAAGCTGCGCGGCGGCAAGGTCTCGATGCCGGAGTTTGTCTCCGTTATCGCCCATGAGCTGGGGCATCTGGCCCATGGCCATACCAAGCGGCGGATCTGGGATGTGGCGGGCTCGCATTTGCTGGTGGTGATCCTGGGCGGGCTGATCGCCCGGGTCATCCCCTTTGTCGGCTATTACATCGCGCGGTTTCTAAGCTCGCTTTTTGTCTCGGCGCTGAGCCGCAAGGATGAGTTCGAGGCCGACAGCTATGCGACCGCACTGATGATCAAAGCAGGCTTTGGAGCCGAGCCCCAGGCGCGGATGCTGGAGAAGCTGATCGAGCTGGTCCCAGGTGCCGAGCGGATCAGCGACAATTGGCTGGCCTCGCACCCGCCGGTGCCCGAGCGCGCGGCCGCCATCCGCGGCAATGCCGAGCGGTGGACTGCGTGAGCACCGCCAATCCGGTTTGGCGCGCGATTGCGGTCAGTGTCTCGGGGATCTTCCTGCTGGAAATCATGGCAGCGCTGGTCAAAGTGCTGATCGTCGATTACCCGGCCCCGCAATTGGCGGTTTATCGCAACGCGTTTGCCATGCTGCCTGCGATCCTCTTGCTGTCGCTGACGCCCGGATGGCGCTGGCGCTGGGATCAGATG
>JBCDAS010000314.1:0-3907 GCA_039185235.1 Pseudomonadota bacterium | reverse complement strand
GGCTCGGTTATCCGCTTGATCCAGGAGCTGAATTCCCGGGGCAAGCGGGTGATGCTCTACCCGTTCCTGCTGATGGATGTGCCCCAGGCCAATGGGCTGACGGATCCCTATACTGGCGCCGCTAACCAACCGGTCTTTCCTTGGCGTGGGCGGATTACCGCGAGTGTGGCGCCGGGGCAGGTGGGCTCGCCTGATTTGACGGCTGCGATGACGGCTGAGGTGCAGAGCTTCTTTGGCACGGTTACGGCGAGCGATTTCTCGGTCGGGAGCGGTGTGAGCTATTCCGGCCCGGCTGAGTTCACCTGGAGCCGGTTTGTCCTGCATCTCTCGGCCCTGGCGCAAGCAGCCGGTGGGGTTGATTCGATCTGTATTGGATCGGAGTTCCGGGGCATGACCACGCTGCGCTCGGCACGGACGGTCTATCCGGCTGTGGATGAGTTGAAACGGATCGCGGGCGAGGTGCGTACCCTCTTGCCCGGCGCAAAGATCGGCTATGCGGCGGATTGGACGGAGTATTTCGGGCACCAGCCGCAGGATGGATCGAATGATGTGATCTTCCACCTCGATCCGCTCTGGAGCGATCCGAACATCGATTTCGTTGGGATCGACGATTACACGCCGCTAAGCGACTGGCGGTATCAGACCGATCACTTGGACCGGACTGCGGGAGCGGCTTCGGTCTACTCGCTCCCGTATCTCAGCGGCAATGTCGAGGGTGGGGAGTATTACGATTACTTCTACGCCGATGAGGCGGCCAAGACGCTGCAAACCCGGACCACGATCGTGGACACGGCCCATGGCGAGGATTGGGTGTTCCGGCCCAAGGATATCCGGGGCTGGTGGCAGAACGCCCACCATAACCGGACTGGCGGGGTCCGCGAGGCGGGCTCGACCGGTTGGGTGCCACAATCAAAGCCGGTTTGGCTGACCGAGACCGGCTGCCCTGCGATCGATTTGGGCGGCAATCAGCCGAACTTGTTCTATGACCCCAAAAGCTCGGAGAGTGCGATCCCGTTCGGCTCTGTCGGGGCACGGGATGATGAGATGCAACGGCGCTTTCTGCAGGCGAAACTCGCCTATTGGCAAGACGCTGAAAATAACCCGCTTTCAGGTGTTTACGGCGGGAAGATGATCCCAGATGAGAGGGTCTTTGTCTGGACCTGGGATGCCCGCCCCTTCCCGGACTTCCCAACGCGCGAGAGCGTTTGGGCCGATGGGCCGAGCTATGATTTTGGGCACTGGTTGACGGGTCGAGTGAGTGCGTCGTCGCTGGCCGAGGTGGTGGCGGACATTCTGCTCAGCCGCGGGATTGCTGAGTTTGATGTCTCGCGCCTGTTTGGTTCGGTCGACGGGTATCAGATCGACCAGACTTTGAGTGCGCGTCAGGCGCTGCAATCGCTGATGCAGACCTATGGGTTTGATGCGTTCGAGGCGCAGGATCGGATTGTCTTTGTGATGCGCGATCTGAGGCCCTCGGTCGCGATCCCGGCGGATCGGTTTGTCGAGAATGACGATCCGACCGAGGGACCGCTGATGCGCGAACGCACCAGTGCGGGAACCACTGTTGACGCCGTCCGGCTGAGCTTTGTCGAGGCGGAGAGCGACTATCGCCTGGGCGCGGTCGATGCCCGGCAGAACGCCACTTTGGCGAGCCGGGTCGCGGAAAGCTCGCTGCCGATCGCATTGTCATCGACCAAGGCACGGTTGCTGGCACAGCAGCTTCTGGCTGATTCGATGCGGACAGAGGAGACGGTGCGGTTTGCGCTGCCGCCCTCTGAGCTTGCTTTGGAGCCGGGCGATTTGGTGGAGCTTCCGGGGGGCGCGGATCCTTACCGGATTGAGACGATCGTTGATGGTGCGGTCCGCGAGATCTCGGCAATCCGGGTTGAGCGTTCATTGACTGTGCCGGCGGCGACGCCCTCGGACACGCGGGAGACGGAACTGCCCTTGGTTCCCGGTCCGATCGAGGCGGAGTTCCTCGATCTGCCGATTGTCGATGAGGATGGAAAAGCGGCACCGGCCTTTGCGGTCAGAGCGGATCCCTGGCCGGGCCAAGCGGCGATTTACGTCTCGCCGGGCTCGGACGGGTTTGAGGTTGCCGGGGAGGCGCGGCAACCGGCCTCTCTCGGACAATTGGCCGAGGATTTGGAGCCGGGCGCGCCGAACCGCTGGCAGCGGGTGAGTGTGAATGTGTCGCTTGCAGGGGCCGGGCTTGCCTCGGCTGATCGGCTGAACGTGCTCAATGGTGCGAACACGGCAGCGCTGCGCCGCCCAGATGGCGAATGGGAGATCATTCAATTCCAATCTGGCGAGTTGGTGGGCCTGGGCATCTATCGCCTTTCGACCCTTTTGCGCGGGCAACGGGGGACCGAGGCCTTGGAGCCGGTGACCCTGCCAACCGGCACCCAGATGGTTCTGCTGGACAACGCGATTGTGCCGATTTTGCTCTCGGGCTCGTTGCGCGGCTTGCAGCGGACCTGGCGGGTGGGACCGGCAGAGTTTGGCTTTGCTCATCCGAGCTATATCGAGACGGTCCAGACTTTCGACGGCGTTGGCCTGCGCCCCTTTGCCCCGGCGCGGCTGGAGGCGGAGGGCGCTTTGGGGGCAGATGTCGCGATCTCGTGGATCCGCCAGACCCGGGTCAATGGCGATGCTTGGGAGCAGGTCGAGGTGCCGCTGGGCGAGGACGTGGAGAGCTATCGCTTGCGGGTCTTGCAAGGCACGGCTGTCCTGCGCTCCGAGACCGTGAGCCAGCCCAATTTCACTTACACCGCCGCCCAGCAGGCGTTGGACGGAGTTGGACCGGGGGCGGAGATCGCCGTCGCCCAACTCTCGAACGCAGTCGGCTACGGGCCTGAGAGGAGGATCCAGATCAATGGCTGATACGGCAAACCTAGCACTGCCGCTGTTGGATGCAGCGCAGGCGCAGAAACATGTGACGGTGAACGAAGCCTTGGCGCGCGTCGATGCGTTGAGCTTTGGTGCGGTTGCGTCGGTTGGACAGACCACGCCGCCAGTGGTTCAAGACGGTGCGGTCCATATCGTGGGTTCCGGCGCGACGGATGCCTGGGCCGGGCAGGATATGGCGCTGGCAATCGGTGCGAATGGGGGTTGGAGCTTCTATGCCCCGCGGGCCGGTTGGTCGGTCTGGGCGCTGGCCGAAAGCGAGATCTATGTGTTTGATGGCTCTGGCTGGCGGGCGGGCGCTGTGGCGATGTCATCCGGCGGCGCTGTCACCAGCGAACGGGTGTTGGAGTTTGACCAGACCCTTTCGGGCAGCGCAACCACGACCTCTGGTCAGATCCCTGACAAGGCGGTGGTGCTGGGCGTCACGGCGCGGGTGATCACTGAAGTAGCGGGCGCCACTGCGTGGAGCCTCGGCGTCTCGGGCAGCCCGGATCGCTATGGCGCTGGGTTCGGCACCGCGCTGAATACCAGCGCAGAAGGGGTCACCGGGCAACCTCAGGCCTATTATGGCGGCACGCCTCTTGAGATCACCGCAGCAGGCGGGAGCTTCACCGCAGGGCAGCTGCGCATCGCCATTCATTACCAATCCATCGCCGCTCCGGGAGCGGTTTAACAAAAGGGGGAAAGACCATGAAACATATTGCTATTTTTGCAATCGCGGGGCTGCTCTGCGGCTGTGAAGCGCTGGAGCGGGTTGCACCGCAGACGGTTGCCGGATTTGAGAGCGGCGGAATTCTCGGGGCGCTGGACGGGGCTTCGGGCGCCGTTCTGGCGCGCTGCCGTCGGCTCGATGGCGAGGAGTTCCGAGTAGCGGTTGACACAATCGGTGCAGAGGCGGGCGCGAGCATGACCGTGCAAAGCCTGCGGGTCGAGCGCCAGAAGATTTGCGCGACCGCTGGTGCGGTTGCTGTTCTGACAGCGAGTGAGGGCTGAGCCTTTG
>JBCDAS010000313.1:0-3947 GCA_039185235.1 Pseudomonadota bacterium | reverse complement strand
GCGTCGGATCGTATCAAAGGTATCGTCACTGGCGGGGACGACGGCTGGGGCGTCTATTACAAGGCGCTGGAGATGCGCCGTGCAGGTCAAGACGTGATCATGCTCTCAATCGGCGATCATGATATCAAAACCGACGCCTCGATCCTGAATGCGATGAAGGCCTCGATGGATGCGGGTAATCTGGGATATTCAGCGGTCTCAGGCAGCCTTGGTCTGCGCGAAGCAATCGCCGAGCGGGTGACCCGGCGCACGGCGACACCTGCGGGGCCAAACAATGTCGTCGTCACCCCGGGCGGGCAGTCCGCGCTCTACTCTGCGACTTTGGCCGCAATGGATCCAGGCCAATCCTGTATTGTGCTCGATCCGTACTATGCGACCTATGAGCAAACCATGCGGGCAGCTTCGGTTGAGCCCATCAAAGTCATCTGCGAGGCCGATGACGGTTTCCAACCAGATGCGGGGCGGATCCGCGCCGCCATCCGGCCAGACACTGGCGGGATTTTGATCAATTCTCCTAACAACCCAACGGGCACCATCTATCGCCGCGACCGGCTCGAACAACTGGCCGAGATTTGCCGCGAGCATGGTTTGTGGATCATCTCGGACGAGGTCTACGACACCCAGATTTGGGACGGCGAGTATCTCTCTGCCCGCGACTTGCCCGGAATGGCCGATCAGGTTCTGGTGATCAACTCGCTCTCGAAATCGCATGCGATGACGGGCAGCCGAATGGGTTGGGTTGTCGCACCAGAGGCGGTGCAAAGACGTCTCGCGGACCTGCTGATCGCAACCAATTACGGGCTGCCGGGCTTTATCCAAGACGCGGCCGAATTCGCACTTCGCGAGGCGCATGCGGCAGAACAGGCAGTGGTCGCGCGGTATCGCCACCGTCGGGACGTTGCGCTGAAGGCACTCGGCAATGGCCCGGGCTTCCAGGTCTCCCCGCCGCAAGGGGGCATGTATATCATGCTTGATATCCGTGAGAGCGGGCTCTCAGGTGACGCCTTTGCAACGCGGCTTCTGGCGGAGG
Source organism: Pseudomonadota bacterium (assembly GCA_039185235.1). GTDB lineage: Bacteria > Pseudomonadota > Alphaproteobacteria > Rhodobacterales > Rhodobacteraceae > Thermohalobaculum. The sequence continues at coordinate 2,917 of JBCDAS010000313.1, read as the reverse complement.
AGAGGATCTGCGTGATGCCTGGCGAGAGTTTCGGCCAAGCTTCGGCAGGCCATCTGCGCATCGCCCTGACGGTGGCCGAGGACTTGCTGACCGATAGTCTCACCCGAATCGCAAAGTTTGCAGGTCGAGCGGCAGAGACCCGCGCGGCTTAAACCGTCGCACCTCCTGCCCGCGGCCGGCTCCGCTGCGCGCCGGGGGGCGGGTGGGGGCGGGCGGCGGGGCCGGTCGCGGGCAGGAGGAGAAAGCCCGACCCCTCCCGCCAGTGTTCCCACCTCACGCATCAAGCGGGTGCTCGTTCGAAGCCGAAAGCCTAGAGCCCCTTCGACATGTAACTGTCCGCAACCTTGCCGATCGCGTTGATGTACCCCGCGACCCGCAAATCGGGGACATCGTCTCGGCTGTTCCAGGTCTCGCTCATCACTTGGTAGGCCGTGCGCATCGTGTCGTCGAGGCCAGAGCGGACCAGTTCCAACTCATCGGCGCCCTTCAGATACTTCGCCTTGAAATCCGTGCCCAGTTCGCTCCCGATCACGCGTTCGAGCTCGGCGATCAACAACTCGTGCCGACCCTCCTCTTGGCGCCGCTGCATCCGGCCAAACCGGATATGAGAGAGGTTCTTGACCCACTCGAAATAGCTCACCGTGACACCGCCCGCATTGGCGTAGAGATCTGGGATGATCGTCACTCCGCGATCACGAAGTTGGTCATTCGCACCGGCCGTCACCGGACCATTCGCGGCCTCGATAATCAAAGGTGCCTTGATCCGGCTCGCATTCTCGAGATTGATCACACCCTCGAGCGCTGCAGGCACCAGAATATCGCACTCTCGCTCCAAGACAGCTGACCCCTGGCTGGTGAAGGTTGCGCCAGCAAAGCCCTGGACCCCACCGTTTGCGATGACGTGCTGCTTGAGATCTTCCACATGGATCCCATCCTCGTTCCAAACCGCACCATCGCGCTCGATTACACCGATGATCTTGCTGCCATCTTCCTCTTCCAGGAACTTCGCGGCGTGATACCCCACATTGCCCAGGCCCTGGACAATGACACGTTTGCCGCCAAGATCCCCTCCAAGACCAGTCCGGGCCACATCTTGTGGATGGCGGAAGAACTCCTGCAGGGCGTATTGGACACCGCGCCCCGTGGCCTCGACCCGGCCCCTTATGCCACCCGCATTGAGCGGTTTACCCGTCACACAGGCTTTCGCGTTCAGTTCTGTCGTATGCATTCGCGCAAACTGATCAGCCATCCAGGCCATCTCGCGCTCGCCCGTGCCCATATCCGGCGCCGGCACGTTCTGCGATGGGTTGATCAGATCGCGCTTGATCAGCTCATAGGCAAAACGCCGCGTGATATGCTCCATTTCATCGGCATCCCACTCGCGCGGATCGATGCGCAGACCCCCCTTGGAGCCGCCGAACGGCACTTCAACCAGCGAGCATTTGAAGGTCATCAACGCCGCGAGCGCCTCGACCTCGTCCTGATGCACACCCATGGCAAAACGGATGCCACCCTTTACGGGTTCCATATGCTCGGAATGCACGGATCGGTAGCCGGTGAAGGTTTGGATCTTCCCGCGTAGCTTCACGCCAAAGCGAACCGTGTAGGTCGAGTTACAAACTCGGATCTTCTCTTTCAATCCGTCGGGCAGGTCCATCAACTGGACCGCCTGGTCGAACATGATATTGACGCTCTCGCGGAAGCTTGGCTCCAGCGCTGTCCCGGTCACGGCTTCGTTCATGGCATTCTCTCCGACTCAAGTATTTGCGTATACTTTAGGCAGAAAGCGTAGCACGACTGATTAACGGTGTATTCGGTTTCTGATCAGGATCATCAAACAGAGCCAAAAACGAGGTGGCAAAGATACCCGCAGCCCTGCATGCACAACGCGCAGTCGGATAAGGTCGGTTTCAACTCCAGCCGGAGCGCCATCGATCTAAAGATGGTCGCCTGCGCAACGAGCGTTAAAATCGAGCGTGATGACCAAGCAGCACACGCGCTGACTCGTCCATATCAGGCCCTTCTTTTCGCCCGCCTCGTGGGTGCTGCCGCGGCCGGGTCCTCTGGCCAGGGGTGTTTCGGATAGCGGGCGCGCATGTCCTTGGCGACATCCCCATACGAGCCGCGCCAAAAGCCAGGCAGATCTCGCGTGGTTTGGACCGGTCTACCCGCAGGGGAAAGCAACTCGATCAATAGCGGCTGGCCCGCAGCCTGGGGATGCTGCGTCACTCCAAAGAGCTCTTGGACCTTCAGCGAGATTTTTGGTGTCTCACTGCCATAGTCGATCCGCGCCTGGCTGCCGAGAGGCGTTGTGAACTTATTTGGTGCGATCCGATCCAACGTTTTCTGTGCGTCCCAATCCAGCCGGTCCAGCAGCAATTGGTGGAGATCCAATCGCTCAATCTGCTCAATCCTTGTGAGGCCCGCAAGATGCGGCGTTAGCCAATCATCAAGGGTGTCAACCAACGCCGCGTCTGAGCAATTTGGCAGATCTGCATCGACCTTGCGCGCCCAGGCAATCCGGTGGCGCAGCGCCGTCGCGCTGGTGGTCCAAGGTATGGCTTCGAGGCCACGCTCGCGCACCCCATCTGCAAGAGCTGCTCCGAGCGCCTCTGGCGGCACATCACGCCAATGCTGGTCGGTCAGCGCGATCGCGCCCAGCATCTCGCGCCGCCGCGCTTCAACCAGACGAGCGCGCTTGGACCACTCGGCCATCTCAACCCAGTGGATTTGGTCACCATGCGCCCGCCGCAAATCCGCGTCCGAGATTGCCGCCGCCAGTCGGATCGTTGCCTCGCGTCCAGTGTCTTCCAGATCTGCAGCCACGATCAGCCGTTGCCCGGCCAGCGGATCCCCCGCAGGCATCACCGCACCGCGACCGCCGGAGAGGAGGTAACGCGGCTCCTCACCCTTACGC
>JBCDAS010000312.1:0-3991 GCA_039185235.1 Pseudomonadota bacterium | reverse complement strand
TGATAATCGGTCCATCGCCGTTCTTGTCGGCTTTCCTCGGTCCCGCCACTTTGGTCTCCCCCAACGATCTTTTTCGCCGTCGTTTGGCTAACTTGGCACCCCTAATGCCGTGCTGCAACACAAATGTTGCGATTGCAAACGCGTGCGGAAGATCGCTTGTATTCAAAGGGTTGCTGGGCGTCCCGGAAAAACCTCCTCCAGAGTTCGTCCTGATTTGAAATTAATTCGACAAACCGTGGCATGCTGTGCGAGAGGGATTCCGCGCGAGGGGGGGATGAAAACAAGGGAAGGACAGATGATGACGAAGAAATTGATTGCGGAGTTTGTTGGGACCTTTTGGTTGGTGTTCGGGGGATGCGGCAGCGCAGTTATTGCTGCTGGCGTTCCGGATGTGGGCATCGGTTGGTTAGGGGTCAGCTTTGCCTTTGGCCTGACCGTGCTGACCATGGCCTATACGGTCGGCCATATCTCGGGTGGGCATTTCAACCCCGCAGTATCGCTTGGTTTGATGGTTGCGGGGCGGTTTGAGGCAAAGGAGCCCGCGCCCTATTGGGTTGCTCAGGTTCTGGGTGCGATTGCTGCTGCCGTGGCGCTGTTCGTGATTGTCTCTGGCGCGCCAGATTTCGCGGGTGTCGGCGGGTTTGCCTCGAACGGATATGGCGAGGCCTCGCCGGGTGGATACACAATGGTGGCGGCGCTGGTCATCGAGGTGCTGCTCACAGCGGTGTTCCTGATCATCATTCTGGGCGCGACCTCGGCCGGAGCGCCTGCGGGGTTTGCGCCGATTGCGATCGGTCTGGGATTGACGCTGATCCATCTGATCTCGATCCCGGTGACCAACACGTCGGTCAATCCGGCGCGGTCGACGGGAGTTGCATTGTTTGCCGAGGGACCGGCGCTGGCTCAGCTTTGGCTCTTTTGGGTCGCGCCGCTGGCCGGGTCTGTGATCGGCGCGTTGATTTGGAAAGTGATGACCACCGACGACGATTGAGCCCGTTTTGAGTTGCGTGGGCAGATGCCGTACCCCAGATAGGTGCGGCATTGCTCCGCATTCCGGAGCAGTGTGTTTTTGTGCATTGCAGCATCGCGAAAGAAAACTAACCCCACAGGGTGGAAACCGTGTAAAGATGCCGCTGGCCAAAGCCTCCCGTGCCAGCCCGCCAGGAAAGGACATCCCACCATGACAGATATCGTAATCGCCTCTGCCGCCCGGACGCCGGTGGGCAGCTTCAACGGATCGTTTGCCAATACGACCGCGCATGACCTTGGCACCGTCGCCATCAAGGCCGTGCTAGAGCGTGCAGGCGTTGAAGCGGCTGAGATCTCCGAGACGATTCTCGGCCAAGTGCTGACCGCAGGCCAGGGCCAGAACCCGGCGCGTCAAGCGGCGCTGAATGCGGGCCTGCCGATCGAGGCACCCGCCTGGGGGATGAACCAGGTCTGCGGCTCGGGTCTGCGCGCGGTCTCGCTGGGTGCGCAGCACATCAAGCTGGGCGACGCGAAAATGGTGATCGCAGGTGGGCAGGAGAGCATGTCGCTTTGCCCCCATGTCTCGCATATGCGCGCTGGCACCAAGATGGGTGATGTGAAATTTATCGACGCGATGATCAAGGACGGCCTTTGGGACGCGTTCAACGGCTATCATATGGGCTCGACGGCAGAGAATGTCGCCAAGCAGTGGCAATTGACCCGAGACGAGCAGGATGAGTTCGCGGTTGCCTCGCAGAATAAAGCCGAGGCGGCTCAGAAAGCGGGCAAGTTCGCCGATGAGATCACTCCGGTGACCATCAAGCACCGCAAGGGCGACATCGTGGTCGAGAATGACGAATACATCCGCCATGGCGCGACCATGGAGGCGATGCAGAAACTCCGCCCGGTCTTTGACAAGGAAGGCACCGTGACCGCCGCCAACGCTTCCGGCATCAATGATGGTGCGGCTGTGACCCTGCTGATGACGGCTGACGATGCCGAGAAGCGTGGGATCACCCCGCTCGCCCGGATTGCGTCCTTTGCCACCACTGGGGTCGATCCAAAGATCATGGGCACCGGCCCGATCCCAGCCTCGCGCATGGCGCTGGAGAAAGCGGGTTGGAAGGTCGAGGATCTGGATCTGGTCGAGGCGAATGAGGCCTTCGCCGCCCAAGCCTGTGCGGTGAACAAGGATATGGGTTGGGATCCGGAGATCGTGAACGTGAATGGCGGCGCCATCGCCATCGGCCACCCGATTGGTGCCTCGGGCGCGCGGATCCTGAACACGCTCTTGTTCGAGATGCAGCGCCGCGATGCCAAGAAAGGCCTGGCGACGCTTTGCATCGGCGGCGGCATGGGCGTTGCCATGTGCCTGGCGCGCGACTGATCCAGATCAACGAAACGCCCCGGCAGCCGGGATAAGGCCGCCGGGAGACAACAAACACCCAAGACGAGGAGACGGAAATGGGACGGGTTGCATTGGTTACCGGGGGCTCGCGCGGCATTGGCGCGTCGATCTCCAAGGCGCTTCAGGCCGCAGGCTGCACGGTTGCGGCCAACTACGCGGGCAATGATGAAGCGGCGGCGAAGTTCAAGGAAGAGACGGGGATCCCGGTCTATAAATGGTCGGTCGCAGACTACGAGGCTTGTGCCGCTGGCGCCAAGCAGGTCGAAGAGGATCTGGGCCCGATCGACATCGTGATCGCGAATGCGGGCATCACCCGGGACGCGCCGTTCCACCGGATGACGCCGGAGCAGTGGCACCAAGTGATCGACACCAACCTGACCGGCGTTTTCAACACGGTCCACCCGATCTGGCCCGGCATGCGCGAGCGTAAGTTCGGCCGTGTGGTGGTGATCTCGTCTATCAACGGCCAGAAAGGTCAATTCGCCCAGGTGAACTACGCCGCGACCAAGGCGGGTGATCTCGGCATTGTGAAATCGCTGGCGCAGGAAGGCGCGCGGGCGGGGATCACGGCGAATGCGGTCTGCCCGGGCTACATCGCGACCGAGATGGTCATGGCCGTACCAGAGAAAGTGCGCGAAGGCATCATTGCCCAGATCCCAGCGGGTCGCCTGGGGGAACCGGATGAGATCGCGCGCTGTGTCGCCTTCTTAGCCTCGGATGATGCGGGTTTCGTCAACGGCTCGACGATTTCGGCCAACGGCGCGCAATTCTTTAGCTGAGGCGCGCCTGAAACCGCATCCCGCCTTTGCTGATCGGGAGATCCCGGAGATCCAAGAGCTCGGCGCCTTTGTTCTGAAGGCGCTGAGGGTTGAGGATGTGGATCGCGACTATGCCGCTGTCATGGAAAGCGCGGCAGAGATCAAAGCGGCCTTTCCCCAATTCACCTGGCCGGAGGGGCTGACGCGCGAGGACAACCTCGTCGATCTCGGCTGGCATCAGCGCGAATTCACGGCGCGCCGGAGCTTTGCTTGGATTATCGAGGATCACGGCGGCCAGTATCTTGGCTGCGCCTATGTCTATCCCTCGATCGAGGGGGATCAGAGCGCAGATGTTTGGTGGTGGTGGAAAACCGGCATCGAGGTCGACAGGCCCGCATTTCGCGAGCTGTTCGAGGCGTGGCTCGCTGGGCCTTCGTGGCCCGCTCTCGCCTATCGGACCATGGTCTGAGCCGGTAGATCCGATTTAGTGCGAGGGCGGCCGGTTGGGCCGCCCTTGGCATTTCGGGCCGCTTAGGCCTGGGTCGTCTTCTGAGCAACCGGGGCGGAGAAGAGGCCACGAACCGATGCTGCGATGGCTTTGAAGAACGCGCTGGTTTCTTTGGCACGCTCTGCTTTGCCGCGAGCCTCTGCAATGCGCATCGCGGTGGTCAGATCCATTTTGGTGAGGTCCAGATCGTTTTGCATGTTAAGCTCCTTTTAACTCTGTGAGCAGTTGTTTCTTTGTCTGGCACTGTAGATAGGGGACTTTTCGCGTTGCAACAAACGAGTCTTTCTGCCATTCAGATCAAATGAGCTTAACTGAAAACAGCAGATTGCCGCCTTTGACCGCTCTCAG
>JBCDAS010000311.1:0-4008 GCA_039185235.1 Pseudomonadota bacterium | reverse complement strand
GGAGACCCAGATCGCCGCGGTCACTCCGACCGAGACCATCGATGCCGAAGCGCGCCCGGTCATGCCAACACCAAAGGCCAAGCCCAAACCGCCCGCGCATATGCTCAACAAGAACAAGCCCAAGAAGCCGGCGAAACAGCCTGCAAAGGCGCAGCCCGCCAAGAAGAAGGCGCAGCCCAAAAAGACCGAAGGCGAAGCGCAGCAAGCCGCCATCGACACGGGCGACACCGATGGGCAGGGCAATGAGGGCAGTGTCGGAGCGCAGCAAAACACCGGGACCGCGCAACAATCGAGCTCGGGTGGCAATCCAGGTGCAAGGCGGGATTACATGGCCCAGGTTGCCGCCATTCTTCAGCGCAACAAGAAATATCCCAGGCGCGCGCGGTCGCGGCGGCAGGAGGGCACGGGCCAACTCTACTTTGTGGTCGACTCAAACGGTACGATCGTTGCGTCGACCTTGCGCAAAAGCTCAGGCCACAAACTTTTGGACAAGGAGATTTTGACGATCCTGGAAAGGGTCGGGAAACTGCCGCCCTTCCCGGACGACCTCTCGGTTGCCAAGCTCGAGATGATCGTCCCGATCCAGTTCGTGATGCGCTAGAGCAAAAACGGATCTGATTGAATCAATCAGATCCTAGGATTTTGCTCAAACATATCACTCTGGACCAAAATCCTCAGATGCTTTTCGGTCTAGCTTTCATCGGGCGCGGGCCTTTGGATGATCGGCCCGAGCGTTTGCAGCACCGAGCGCGCATCATAGGCATCTGGGTCCTCGGCCGGTTTATCCCCTGCATAGACCAGGATATTGGCGAAGGCCTCATAGCGTGAGACCGGCCGTGCGCTGGTCGTACCAATCCCGCCGAAGAACCCGCCCCTAAAGCCCGAGCGATAGAAGAAGGGGCCAAAGGCGCTGCCGGTGGAGAAGGAGCGATAACGGGTCGAGACCTCGGTCTCCTGATCAGCCAGGCGGAACCAGTCGAAGCCCTCGGCGACCGTAACCTCGGCGGCGCGGTAGAGCAGATAGGTCTCGACCGTGTCACGCGATGTCAGCGTATTGCCACCAAAGCTCACGCGAAACCGGTTCTCCTCGATCGGCTGATCGGCATAGCCATAGCGCTCATCGGCAGGCGCATAGGGCGTGGGCTTTGTACAGGCCGCGACCCCGATGGCCAGTGTGGCAAGCACCAACAGTCTCCGTCTCGATCCAAGTGATCCCATGATCAACTCCCTTGCTGATGGCCATACTCTACCACGATTTCGGGATGCCCGCGTTCACAATCGGTTGGCGCATCTGCCCCCCAATCAAAGGACCGCTTCAAAGCCTTCGAAATCTGGGTGACCAAGATAGAGCGGCTTGTTCTGGCCCGCATCCTTATGGGCATCGCGGAATTGCTGCGACCGGGTCCAGGCCTCGAACGCCTCGCGCGAGGACCAGATCGTGTGCGAGGCATACAGGGTGTGGTCGTCCTTGGTGGCGCCGCGGAGCAGGTTGAAGCTCTTAAAGCCTTCCATCTCATCCAGCCGGGTCTCGCGGTCGCGCCAGACGGTCTCAAACGCGTCCTCCTGACCCTTCACGACGCGAAATCGGTTCATGGCTACAAACATCATTGGTCTCCTCTGCAGGCATGGAAAAACTGGGCGAGACCGTGCGCAGGCCCGGTCGGGGTTCTGTGACGATCAGGCTGACCCCGTAGACGGGCTCAAGCTGATCGGTCGTGATGATTTCCTCTGGCGATCCGGTCGCGACGATTTCCCCCTGATGCATCAGCGCAATGCGATGCGCAAGGGCGCTTGCGATCGTCAGGTCATGGAAGATCACGATCACGCCCGCACCAAGGCCCGCCGCCGCTCGCGCCGCCTCGAGCACACAGGCCTGATGGCCGAGATCGAGGCTCGCGGTCGGCTCATCCAGCAAAAGCCAGCGCCCTTGGCCCAGCATGCGCCCGGCCCAGAGTTGCACCAGCGCGCGGGCCATATGGGCCCGATGCGCCTCGCCGCCCGAAAGCGTGTCCACCCGGTTGGACTGGAGGCTGGAGAGATCCATCACCTCGATCGCCTCGGCCACCAGTTCGTCCGCCTGCGCCGGGGTGACTTCGAGCGGCAGGCCCAGGTGGATCATCTCATTGACCCGGAAGAAAGCGCTTGCCGTTGGGTTCTGATCAAGGACCGAGCGGCGATGCGCCAGCGCCTTTGGCGTGAGCGCGGCGATCTGCTCGCCATCCATGCGCACCAGGCCCCGGTCCGGTCGGATCGCGCCAGAGAGACAGTTGAGCAAGGTCGACTTGCCCGCGCCATTGGGCCCGATCAGGGCGAGGATTTCACCTGGCTTGGCGGTCAGCGAGACATTCCTCAGGATGGCTTTGCCGCCCCGGATCACCTGCAAACCCTCCGCCTCAATCATGGCGCGCTTGCCGCTTGATGATCAGCCAGAGGAAGAACGGCCCGCCGATCAAACTGGTCGCAAGACCAATCGGTGGCTCGGCCGGTGGCACCGCCAGGCGCACGACCAAATCCGAGGCGAGGACCAGCGACACCCCCAAAAGACAGGCCCCCGGGATCACCAAGGCATGGCGCGCGCCTAGCAGCAGCCGGGCCAGATGGGGTGCTACCAGACCGATGAACCCGATCGGCCCAGCCGCCGCCGTCACCGCCCCGACCGAGAGCGCGGTCCCGATGGCAACCCGGCTCTTGCAGGCCTCGACATCCAAGCCCGCATGAAAGGCTGCACGCTCCCCCAATTGCATCAGGTCCAAGGCACGGCTCAGAAACAGCAAAAGCGGCACGGTGCAAAGCGTGATCAGGCTGACCACAGTCACCAGCGACCATCCGGCAGTGCCAAGCCCACCCAAGAGCCAGAAGTTCAAATCGCGCAGCTGCTGGTCGTCGCTCAGATAGATCATCGCGCCGATCCCGGCACCCGCAATCGCGTTCAGCGCGATCCCCGCCAGGATCAGCGTCGAGACCGAGGTCTGGCCCGTGCGCCGCGAAATGCCAAAGATCGTGAAATTCACGATCAAGGCCCCAATAAACGCACCCGCCGGCAGAAGCCAGCTGCGCAGCTCCTCGGGGAAAGACACCACCAGAGCCCCGCCCAAAACGATGATGCCAACCGCACCCAGCGAGGCGCCCGCCGTGACCCCGATCAGCCCCGGATCCGCCAAAGGATTGCGCAAGATCCCTTGCAGCGCCGCGCCCGAGGCTGCCAGGGCCACGCCAACCGCACAGCCCAGCATCAATCTGGGTAAGCGGATCTGTTGGACAATCGCGGTCTCGACCGGCCCGCCCCAGCCAAAAAGCGCCTCGATCACGGTGATCGGGTCCAGGCTGACCGGGCCGAGCATCAGCTCGGCAAAGCAAAGCACAACGGTCAGCGCCGCCAGGATCAGCAGTCTGGGCAGAACGATCGGCTGGCTCAGGGCGCTGGCGCTTTGCAAATGCTAGAGCCCTTCCGCCGCTGCGGCTGCGGGTTGCAGGGCTGCCGCCAGCTCGGCAATCGCCTCGGGCGTGCGCGGGCCGAAGCCCAGCAGGAACAGGCCATCCATGGTGACGAAGCGATTGTTCTTGCCCGCCGGGGTGAGGGCGATCTCGGGCCGGGACATGATGCTCTCGATCCCGCCTGCACGCTCGGCATGCTGGGACATCATCAGGATCGCATCGGGGGCTGACGAGATGATCGCCTCTTGGTTCATCGGCTTGAAGCCTTCAAAACCTGCAGCCGCGTTCTCGGCCCCTGCGGCCTCGAGGATCACATGGGCCGAGGTATCCCGCCCGCCAACCAATGGCGCCCCGCCCCGCACGGTGAGGATAAAAAGCACGCGCGGCGTCTCCGGCAGATTGGCGACCTTGCCGAGCACCTCATCGAGCCGGTCGCGGAACGCCGCCGCCATCTGGTCGGCCTCTGCCTCAAGGCCCAGGGTGGTGCCGACAAACCGGATCTTGTCCGCGATATCCGCTGGCATCGGTGTCTCGGGCGCCCGGGCGACCGTCACGCCCGAGGCTGCAAGCTGC
>JBCDAS010000310.1:0-4049 GCA_039185235.1 Pseudomonadota bacterium | reverse complement strand
CGCCGAGCCGTCTTTGACGGCAACCGTCTCGCGGATCATCCCGCAACCAATCGCCGGCGCACCATGGGCGAATGCCTGGTCGAGGGGACAAAGATGACGGCCATGCTGGACGGAGAGGGGCGAATCTTCACCCGCGTTTTTGGATCTAACACGTGGGAAACCGTCCAGTTCGAGGCCCCAGAGACCGGGTTCGGCGGCGATTGCGTCCACGCACTGCAATCGCATGTCATCTCGCACCTTCTGACCGGCTCGCCCTTGGAGAATGAAGCGCGTTCCTATCTCTCGGTCATTCGCATCGAAGACGCGATCTACCGAAGCCATGAAACCGGGCAACGGATCAACCTTTAACCAGGAGACCCTATTCATGATCCACACGATCCCAGCAAGACGCGGTCACGCGGTTCGGCTCTCCCAAGGCCAGGCAATAAAGATGATCAATACCCATGGGCATCAGGTGGTCGATACCTGGGCCTTCAATGCCGAGGATGTCTCCGAGTACTTCTCGGTCGAGCATTGGCGCGCGACGGTCACGCACATCATGCCGCGGGTTGGCGACCCTTTGGTGACCAACCACCGTCGCCCAATCCTGACTTTCGAAGCGGATACATCGCCCGGGATCCACGACACACTTATGGCTGCCTGTGACATCCATCGCTATCGGCTGCTTGGTGTGGAAGGCTACCACGACAATTGCACGGACAACTTGGCGGCGGCGATGAAAGCCCTCGGGATCGAGGAACATGAAACCCCGGGACCGCTCAACATGTGGATGAATATCCCCGTAGATGCCGAGGGCAATACGAGTTGGGGGGAGCCTGTCTCAAAACCTGGGGATTATGTGATCTTGCGGGCCGAGATGGATTGCATTGTCGCGATGTCGAACTGTCCCCAGGACATTCTGCCCGTCAATGCCGGAAACCCGGTTGAGACACAGTATGAAATCCTGGATTAGGCGCCTCAAACCTGAGCGGGTTTCAGACTTCCAAACCTGCCATCCGAGATTGGAGTTCACCAAACACCTGAGCCGTTTCCGCTGACCAATCCGCATCCAGGCTTTGCCAAAGATTGGCGGTCGACTTCAGAATCAAACCGTCCTCCAGAATGCGCAGGTGGTTCGCACCAAGCGTGGCGCCCGTGGAGGTGATATCCGCGATCACTTCGCAGGAGCCATTGGCCGGTCCAGCTTCGGTGGCACCCTGGCTGTCGACAAGACGGTAATCCGCCAGACCATGGCGTTTGAAGAAGGCGCGCGTCAGGTTGTGGTATTTCGTGGCCACGCGGAGCGCCATTCCATGGCGCATTCGGAAGTCATGGGCGACTGCGTCCAGATCCGCCATGCTCTCCACATCGATCCAAAAGTCCGGCACGGCGATCACCAGATCCGCGTCCCCGAAACCCAGTTGCGCGAGGCTCCGCGTACGGGTTTCGCTGCGGGCGATGCGCTCGCGGATCATATCCTCGCCCGTCACGCCAAGGTGGATCCGCCCAGCTGCCAACTCGCGCGGGATCTCACCTGCCGAGAGCATGACAATCTCAAGACCGGCAATTCCGGTAACCTCGGCCTTGTATTCGCGCGCCATACCCGCCTGCGCGATCTTGATCCCACGCGCTGCGAACCAGGCGATCGTATCTGCTTGTAGGCGGCCCTTTGAGGGGAGACCGAGGGTTAGCGCCATTGGCCGCGCGCCTCCCGTAAAGCCTCGGGTCGAATGATCCCTCCGACAGCCGGGCGGGGTGCCTCAGCACCAAGCCGGGCGGTGATCGTGTCATAGCGCCCACCCCCTGCGATCGGCGGACCCTCTGACCAATTCTCGACCGTGACTTCAAAAACGAAGCCATCATAGTATTCCAGGTTCCGCCCAAAATCCGCATCGAAGATCAGGCTGGAAAGATCAAAGCCCGCCGATGACAAGGCGTCCAACCGGCGAGAAAGCGTTTCGATAGCTGCGTCCAAACGGATACCACCCGCCTCCAGAACATCGCTCAGACGGGCCGGGGCTTGGTCCGCCGGACATTCGAGATCGAGTACCGCTTCAATCAGCCGGACACTGTCCGATGGCATGACTGGATCCTTTGACGCAGCCAATAACGCCGCGGCTCGGTCGCGGATGCTGACCGGCGAGCGTAGGCCGATCGGCTCCCCCGCCTCCGCCAACACCGCTTCCAAGCGGCCCTCACTGGCTGCTGCCAAGACAGCGGCACGGCGTGGGGTTGGCTGAGGCCCTGGGCGGCCAAAGTGATCGAGCAGGGCATGGAACCGGGCCGGGCGCCAGATATGGCGGCGGAGTTGTTGGCGCCGGCCTTCTGGCATCTCCATCGTATCCAAGAGTGCGAAGACGATCCCCAGATCGCCAATCGTAGTCCTGGATGGCGGTGCCGCCAGCGCGTCCAGCCCACGGTGGATAATCTGGAAGATCCGGCAATCCGCGGCCGCCTGATCCAGCTCTCCAAAATCCTCGATGCCAGCCTGGAGGTATTCGACAGGTCGAGCAATCCCCGCCTCCTGCTGGCGAAAGACCGGGCCGTGGTAGCAATAGCGCCCCATCTGGTCCCAACCCCGCTTGCCATGGGCCATGGCAACCGGGACGGTGAAGTCTGGACGCAAGCACATCTCATCGCCCTGGACGGGATCTGGAAAGAGAAAGGCCCGGGCGCGGATATCCTCGCCATAGAGATCGAGCAGCGTCTCTGCCGGGAAGAGATGGGCAGGCTGAACCGGCTCGAAACCCGCATCGGTGAAGAGCGTCGATAGGGTGACCAGCATCCCCTCGATCTCAGCGAGAGCCGAGGCTTCCAGAACATCCGGCTCGGTCATCGCTCAGGCCCCGTCGGCGCGGGCCAGCATCGCGCGGATCTCGGCGACCAGATCAGATCGCGGGATCGTGATCTGGGCAGGCTGGGCGGTCCATTCCGCGCGCGTCTCGATCTCGGCCGCAAGACGGGCGCCGAGGGCGAGGTCCTTCAGCGTCACCTGACCTGAAGCAAGCTCATCACCCCCCTCAATGACCGCAATTGGAGAGGAACGCTTGTCGGCATATTTGAGCTGCTTGGCCATGTTGCCGCCACCAAGGAAAACCTCGGCCCGTATGCCCGCATTGCGCAGCTCCGCGCACATGGTCTGGTAGTCCGCCATACGCGCCTTATCCATGGGCAGGATGACGACCGGGCCCGCAGTCTGTGCCTGCCCGGCCCGCCCGATCTCGCGGAGCGCGGCGAGCAGCCGGTCGACGCCGATCGAGATCCCCGTGGCCGGTACTGATTGCCCGGTAAAGCGCTTGACCAGATCGTCATAGCGTCCACCCCCCGCAACCGACCCGAACTGACGTTTGCGGCCATCCTCATCGGTGATCTCAAAAGTCAGCTCCGCCTCGTAGACCGGGCCAGTGTAATAACCGAGACCGCGCACCACCGATGGATCTACAACTATTCGTCCCTCATAGCCTTGGACCTTCACCAACTCAGCGATTGTCTCAAGTTCCTGGACGCCCTCAAGGCCAATTTGTGACGAACCGACCGCCTCACGCAGCTTTGATAGCGTTGCCTCATTGCTATCGCTTCTCGCGTGCAAAAAATTCAGTATTGGGTCGACCTCCCAATCCAGAAATCCAAGACCTTCAATAAAAGCTCCTGACTCGTCCTCTCTTCCTTCTGTCAAGAGCTCGCGGACCCCATCAGCACCAACCTTGTCGAACTTGTCGATGTTTCGAAGGATCGCGTCCAAACTTGCTTGAGAAAATGCGTCGGCTGTTGGCTGTTTCGAAGGGTCATCCATCTTCCAGAACTCTTCGAGAATCCCGTTTAGCAATTTGCGGTTGTTGATCCGGACGATCACGTCGCTTTGCGCGATCCCCACCCGTTCCAGCGCATCCGCCAGCATCATGCAGATCTCTGCATCCGCTGCGACGGTTGGTGTGCCCACCGTATCCGCATCGCATTGGTAGAACTGGCGATAGCGGCCGGGGCCTGGTTTCTCGTTGCGCCAGACCGGGCCGACCGCATAGCGGCGATAGGGCGAGGGCAGCGCTTCGCGATGCTGAGCCACAACCCGG
>JBCDAS010000309.1:0-4080 GCA_039185235.1 Pseudomonadota bacterium | reverse complement strand
TTGGCGAGCGTGGTGACTGGGAGACCTTGGGCGCGGCAGTTGGCCTCGATCGCGTCGATGACGGGGCCGAATTCTTCGAGGGTGGAGAGCCGGAATACTTCGCCGGCTTCGCGCCTTTGACCCGTGATGGGAGAGCGCGGGATCTGAGGGGCGCCGCCCTCGCCGCGTTCACGGTCGATCAGGTGGAACTCGATTTCGATTGCTGTGACGGGCTGCATGCCGTCGGCGGCAAAACGCTCTACGACTTGTTCCAAGATCAGCCGTGGCTCCCACCAGACTGAACCTCCGTCCTTGGGTGGAACAAACCGCATCAGGACCTGTGCACGATTTGGGGCCCAGGGGACAGGGCTGAGGGTGTTGGCGATAACACTGGTCGCCGCATCTGGATCACCATCCGAGAAGCCGAGCCCCATCGTGTCCCATGCCTCGCCCGTGACATCGGTCGTCTGCATTGCAGCACAGATCGAACTGCCTTTGGTAAGCAAGGCGGGTAAGTCCGTGATCGGATAGCGTTTGCCGAAGGCATGGCCGTTCAGATCGATCAGGAACGCGTCGATATGGGTGATATCGGGATGGGCGGCGCGAAATGCCTCGGCCTCGGTCTGGGTCGTCATTGGAGCCTCTTCATTGGCGAGGCGCATAGTGTTCGTCGAAATTGCCGCCCCGTCCAGCACCTTCGGCAAATTTGCGGGCGCCGTCATTGGTGCCATGGGCAACAGAGTCGAGACCGTGGCTGGCTTCGTTCTGAAGCGCTGCATCCATTGGCAGTGACCATTGCTCATAGACCGAAGCGCGATCGTTTAACATGCAGGCCTGTGGGAAGGCTGCGAGATCTTTGCCGATCTCAATGGCATGGGCGCGGGCAGCACCCGTGGGCACGACCCGGTTGGCAAGGCCGAAGGCGAGTGCTTCATCAGCCTTGACTGGCCGACCGGTGAGGATCATGTCCAGCGCCCGCGATTGGCCGATCAGGCGGGGCAGACGGACGGTTCCGCCATCGACCAGCGGGACGCCCCAGCGCCGCTCGAATGTGCCGAAGATCGCGGTCTCGCTGGCGATGCGCAGGTCACACATGAGTGCCAGTTCGAGGCCGCCTGCGACGCAATACCCCTCGACCGCGGCGATGACGGGCTTGGAGAAATGCCAGCGCGTTGGGCCGAGCGGGCCATCATGCAAAAGCTTTGACCAATCGAAGGCGCCAGCGGCAACGGCTTTGAGATCGGCGCCTGCGCAGAAGGTCTGCCCGGCGCCGGTAAGAACCGTTGCGCGGATTGTCTCGTCCGTCTCGATCGCGCGAAAGGCATCGCAAAGCGCCTCTGCCTGGGCCGGATCGATCGCATTCTTCGCCTCGGGTCGATCCAGGGTCAGGATCCGGACGGGGCCATCGGTTTCGACATGCAGCATAAGATCCTCCCTGGTGGAAAGCTGACGTGGGGATAGAGAAGCCGAAGCAGGCCTGCAAGGCAGCGACGACGTCAGGACTGCTCCAGTTTGGGACGAATTGGCAAAAACAAGGCAAAGGGTCTTGTCGTTATGCGGGAGTAAGGTTACGGTCGATTCAACTTAGGCGTGGCCTAAGGTCTGGCGTAAGATGTTATTCGATACGCGTTTCCAGTCGTAAAGTCTGTAGAGTGATAGGGATTGCGTGGGGCATCCCTGTGAGCTTGCTCTGCAGGGCGGGCTGGAAACCTTTGGCCAAGCTTTGGCTTTTATGTGTTCGTGCAGCTTCTAACTCAAACTCTTGTTTGGTTGGCCTCTTTGGGGGGCGGTTGACCGGAACACTAGGAGGATCGCATGGGCGAGATTGCCCCACGCAGCCTGTTCTGGGCACATAGAACACTCATGGATTGTCTTGAGGCACAACCTGAAGCGCGTCCGAGACGCAAGCTGAACCCTGCTTTGGTGCCCGGGTCCGAGCCCGATCAAGAGATGATGATCGAGCTTCTCGGGACGGATTACTTTCGGCTCCTGGAGCCAGGTTCGGGCGAAGATCCGCAAGTGCCGCCCAGGATCTATCCACCCCAAAGCAGTACCCAGCGCGCGATCGATGAGGCGCTGCTTTTACAGGACCAGGGCGTGATCGAGGTGGTCGAGGCTTGGCGCTGCCAAGTCTGAGCGGGGCCGCAGGCGCGCTCCCCTGAGAGCGCGGCGCGGGGAGGTGGGTTTCTGGAGAGCCCACCCGCCCGCGCGCCTGCGGCTTGAGATCTTGGCGCTTAGGCGCTTAGGGGTAGGTTCTGCGGAAAAAGATTCTGAGGAGTTTTGTCTCGGGCGTGAGCGACTTGCCGCGTTGTGCGAGCCGGTGACTGTAGAAGCGGATATGGGTTCTCCGCCAATCCTCCAGCGTTTCTTCGCCTTCGGCCAGAGCAAAGCTCGTGTCGATTGCGCTGAAGGCCCGTTCGTCGATATGGGTGATTTCAATGAGGGCGATCGGTTTGCCGTCGAACAGTGTGACGATCTCAAGATCTCCTGGCCGATAGGCCCGTGCAGTCTCGGCCAGCGTTGAGGTCGCAGTCTTTCGCCCATCCAGCACGGCATCGGCACAAAACTGCGCGCCTTCGGGAGTGTCATCGAAACAGCCGATCGCTGCGAGCCGGGTATGCGAGAGACAGCGGCTTGTGGCTGCTGCCTCGTGCCAGAACGCCAGATGCCGGGGGTCACTTAGATCAACCATCAATCGCTTGCGCCCGTCACGGCCCGCATCTCGAACGCGGCGGCCATAAGTGCGCGGGCATAATCGGTCTGGGGGGCTTCGAAGATCTTTGCCGCGTCACCGTGTTCCACGACCTCTCCCGCCCGCATCACGATCAATTGGTGTGCCAATGCGCGCACGACTTTGAGGTCATGGCTGATAAATATGTAGCCTAGGTCGTACTTTGCCTGAAGATCCCGAAGCAAGTCGACGATCTGGGTTTGAACGGTCATATCGAGGGCCGAGGTTGGCTCATCCAACACCACGAGTTTTGGTTTCAAGATCATCGCCCGGGCGATCGCGATGCGTTGGCGCTGACCGCCAGAGAATTCATGCGGGTAGCGATCCATGGCATCTGGATCAAGGCCCACCTCATCGAGCTGGCGGGCCACGGCCTCGCGTTTGCTCAGCCCTTGGTGGTCGAGCCCATGAACACCGAGCCCTTCAGCAACGATCTCGGCCACGCTCATCCGAGGGGAGAGCGAGCCGTAGGGATCCTGGAACACGATCTGCATATCCCGGCGCAAGTCGCGCAGATCTCGCTTGGCCAGATTGTGGATATCGCGGCCTTGAAAGCGGATCCGACCCTGTGATGCGATCAGACGCATCGCGGCGAGGGCCAAGGTGGTTTTGCCCGAACCTGACTCGCCGACAATGCCGAGCGTTTCACCCTCTTTCAGGTTCAGATCGATATCGGTCACCGCCTTCACATGGCCGGTGGTTTTTCGGAAGAAGCCGGATTTGATTGGGAACCAGACCCGCATCTCGCGTGCATCCAGTAGCGGATCGGCGCCTGTGGGCAGCGGTTGAGCACGCCCCTTCGGTTCGGCTGCGAGCAGCTTTTGCGTGTACGGATCCTGCGGGTTTTCGAAGATTTCTGACGTTCGGCCGGTCTCAACGATCACCCCATCCTTCATCACCGCAACGCGCTGGGCTACTTTGCGCACGACCCCCAGATCGTGGGTGATGAACAGCATTGCCAGCCCCTCTTGGCGTTGAAGTGAGGCCAGGAGATCGAGGATTTGCGCCTGGATGGTTACGTCCAGCGCGGTTGTCGGCTCGTCCGCGATGAGGAGTTTTGGCCGGTTCGCCAGCGCCATGGCGATCATTACCCGCTGGCGTTGCCCGCCGGAGAGTTGGTGCGGATAAGCATCCAAGCGGCTCTCCGCATCGCGCAGGCCCACTTTGTTGAGCAGATCCAGGATCTGCGGGCGTGCCTCAGATCGCTTGACCCCCTGGTGCAAGGCGATCGATTCGGCGATTTGCTTCTCGATCGTGTGCAGTGGGTTGAGTGAGGTCATCGGCTCTTGGAAGATAAAGCTGATATCGTTGCCGCGGACGTCTTGGAGCGTCGTCTGATCCGCCCCCATCATCTCCCGCCCATCATAGGA
>JBCDAS010000308.1:0-4195 GCA_039185235.1 Pseudomonadota bacterium | reverse complement strand
CCTGGTTCAAGACGGTGTGCTCGAGAGTTGGGTGCTCGACCATGCAACCGCGCGCAAGCTCGGGCTGGAGACAACCGGCAATGCAAGGCGTGGCACCGGCGGCCCGCCAAGCCCCGGTCTGACCAATGTGATTGTCGAGAACGGCATCCAGACCCCCGCCGACCTGATCCGCGAAATGGGCACTGGGTTGATCGTCACTTCGATGATCGGCAGTTCGATCAATCCCACGACCGGGGCCTATTCCCGCGGTGCCTCGGGCTTTTGGGTCGAGGGGGGTGAGATCGCCTATCCCGTCAACGAGGTCACGGTGGCCGGTGCCCTGCCTGAGATGATCAAGACCCTGATCCGCGCCAATGATCGTGAACCGCATCGCGGCTTTTCTGTGCCTGCACTCCTGGTTGATGGGGTGACCGTTGGAGCTTGAGGACCCAGATCCTGAGGCGGATCTAGATCTCCTGCTGGAGGTTGCGCGGGAGGCCGGCACGATAGCGATGCAGTTTTTCGGCGAGAATCCGCAGCAATGGGAGAAAGCCGATGAGGCTGGGCCAGTCTCGGAAGCCGATCTCGCGGTGAACGCCTATTTGACCGAGCGCCTGCTGGCTGCGCGACCCGGATATGGACTGCTTTCGGAGGAAACCGAGGACAATGCCGACCGCCTCGCACGGGACCGGATCTTCATCATCGACCCGATCGATGGAACTCGAGCTTTTTTGAAGGGCGAAAAAGGCTTTGCCATCGCGATTGCAGTCGTCGAAAGGGGCCAGGTTTCTTCCGGGGTGGTTCATATGCCAGCCTTGGGTGAGACCTATAGCGCTGCTTTCGGAAAAGGCGCTATGTGCAATGGGAAGAGCATCCTGCCCTCATCCCGGACCGATCTGGAAGGCGCGCAGGCCTTGGGGGCATCGGCTTCCTATCAAGGACAGCATTGGCCGCGCGGGTTACCAACGCTCCAGCGCACTTTTCGCCATGCGCTGCAATGGCGTCTCTGCCTGGTCGCCGCGGGTGAGTTCGATCTGATGGTGACCATGCGAGATGCCTATGAATGGGATGTGGCCGCTGGCGCGCTGATCGCGACAGAGGCCGGTGCTCGGATCACCGATCGCGATGGAGCGCCTTTGATCTTCAACAGTCAAAGCGCGAAAGTCCCAGGTGTTGTGGTCGCCCCGCCCGAGTTGCATGATCAGCTTGTTGCACTGCGAACGCATTGATCAGGATCGACCGGCGGGATATGGTGGAACCCGTTTAACTCCCCCGCGAAGGAGCGGCCCATGGCCAAGCTGCATCTCGTCTTTGGCGGCGAGCTTATCGACCCTCAGAGCACTGAGTTCCGTGATCCCGATCAAATTGATATCGTCGGCATCTATCCCGACTATGCAGCGGCGCATAACGCCTGGAAAACGGCCGCTCAACGGACTGTGGACAATGCCCATATGCGCTATTTTATCGCCCATTTGCATCGTCTTCGTGATGAGGAGCGTGAGGGCAGCGCCGAGGCGACGGCTCTCGAGAAAGACTGACTTTATGGCCCTTGGGGTCTCGATTGCGCGCTGGTTCCGGCACTCTGCAAAGGGGCGTGCGATCTCGAGTTGGCTGGCGGCCCAGTATATCGGTCTGGTCGCACGCACAACGCGATGGGAGACCCATGGATGGGAGCAGATTGACGCCCTTATCGATCAAGAAGAGCGCGGGATCATAGCCGCGATCTGGCATGGGCGCCTGTTCATGTCGGCGACCTATGCACCGATCGAGCGTCGCAAGTCGATTGCCGTGGTCTCGAACAACAGCGATGGACAACTGATCTGCGATATCGTTGCCCATTGGGGCATCGTGGCGGTTCGCGGTTCGACTTATGACAAGCAGAAGCGCCGGGACAAAGGCGGCGCCAAGGTCTACGAATTCGCGCGCCGGGGGCTGCTGGATGACAAGGCTGCTGTCGCAATTACACCTGACGGTCCGCGTGGACCGCGCATGCGAGCGCAACCTGGAACCGCGCATCTCGCCATCGATACGCATTGCTGTATTGTGCCGATCGCGTTCTCGGTCAGGCGGGGCAAACTGCTGAGGAACTGGGATCGGTTTCTGGTGCCAAGCCCGTTCAACCGGGGCGCCATCGTTTATGGCGATCCGATCCGCCCCCCGGTCGACCCAACACCGGAAGAAGAGCGTGCCTTTCATTTTGCGGTTGAAACCGCTTTGACCGATGTGACCAATCGGGCAGATGATCTGTGCGGTCGGGATCGTGTTCCTCCCGGCGCTCCAATCGAGACGCTATGATGCCTGGAAACTCTCTTTCTCTCACCGCCTATCTCGCTGCGAGCCGGGTCAGCGATCTGCTGGCTTGGGGCGTGCTGCAGCGCCGAATGATGCGGGGCAAGGAAGACCCGAACCGCGTCGATGAGCGACGGGGCTATGCCGGGAAAGAGAGACCGTCGGGTCAGGTTATCTGGCTGCACGGCGCCTCGATCGGTGAGACCATGTCGATGCTGCCTTTGATCGAGGCTTTCAAGGAAACCGCCCCGGATGCGGCTTGTTTGGTCACTTCAGGCACGGTGACATCGGCCAAACGCATGGCTGAGCTGTTGCCTGAGAACGCGCTCCATCAATATGTGCCTGTGGATACCGCAGCGTCGGTTAAACGGTTCCTTGATCACTGGCAGCCGGATCTCGCCATTCTGGTTGAGAGCGAGTTTTGGCCGAGGCTCATGATCGAGACAGCTGAGCGCGGGGTCCCAATGGCTCTGATCAATGCACGCGTCTCGGAGGAGAGCGCGCGCAAATGGGTGCGGGCGCCGAATATGATTGGACATATGCTCTCGCTCTTCCAGATGATCATCACTCAGGACCGGGAAACGGGCGAGCGCCTCGGTGATCTGGGCGCTGATCCGGCTCTGGTGCAGGTCGGGGGCAATCTCAAGGCCCTGGCGCGGTTGGCGGCGCCGGACCCGATCGAACTGGAGCAGATCCGCAAAACGTTGGGTGATCGGCCGGTCTGGCTCGCGGCTTCAACCCATGCGGGGGAGGAGGAGGCGGTCTTGAACGCCCATCTGTCTCTACCGCGCAACTCGCTTCTCATCCTCGCGCCGCGGCATCCTGAGCGAGGCGATGAGGTCGCTGAGATGATGGAGAAGCGTGCGCTTCGGGTCACTCGCGCCTCTTGGGGGGATAGGCCGACCGAGGATACTCGGGTGTGGCTGGCAGATACAATCGGGCAGATGGGCCTTTGGCTGAGGCTTGCAAAAGTCACGTTTGTCGGCGGATCCTTGGTGCCCAATGGCGGGCACACACCGTTCGAACCTGCGCTTTTCAACTCGGCGATTATACACGGGCCTCACACCTTCAATTTTGGCCCTGCCTATACACTACTGGCTGAGGCGAAGGGCGCGCTGCAAGCCTCATCCGCAGCTGATCTTGCTGTCGCGGTTGGCGGGCTTTTGTCCAATGATACCAAGCGCGAAGAGCTCACTGACGCAGCGCAGATCCTCTTTAAGGATGTACCTGACCCCAAGGCGCTAACCCGTGAGCTGGTGGCGCTGATGCAAAGGCAAGCCTGATGCGGGCGCCGGGCTTCTGGTTCCAGGATCCAGGTTTGGCCAGCCATCTGTTAACGCCAGCCAGCCTGGTGTGGCGGCTTGGGGCCGGTGCACGCGCCATCCTGACGAAGCCTGAGCAAAGCCCTGTTCCCGTCATTTGCGTTGGCAATCTCACTGTTGGTGGTGCTGGTAAGACGCCAACGACAGCGGCGATAGCGGCCCGGCTCTCAGCTGAGGGCCATCAGGTTGCTATCGTCAGCCGCGGCTATGGCGGACGGGTCAAAGGACCGTATCTGGTCAATCCAGCCCGGGACAAAGCAGTAGATGTTGGCGACGAACCGCTCCTCCTCGCCCAGACCGCGACGGTTTGGGTTGCGCGAGATCGAGCCGCAGGAGCGCGTGCCGCAGCCTATGAAGGGGCTGAATTGATCCTGCTCGACGATGGATTTCAGAATCCAGGGATTGTCAAAGAAGCCTCGATCCTGGTCGTCGATGCAGAGGAAGGGTTTGGCAATGGTCAAGTGATGCCTGCGGGCCCTTTGCGCGAGCCGATGATGCAAGGGCTCGCGCGTGCCGATCTCGTCTTGCTGATCGGCTCGCCAGATCAACAAACGCGCGCGGCGGCCCGTTGGCCGTCCCTTAGGTCCGCAACTCGGGCGTCTCTT
>JBCDAS010000307.1:0-4256 GCA_039185235.1 Pseudomonadota bacterium | reverse complement strand
TTGGCGCAACACTTCGTTCTGGCGCAGCTCCGAGGCATAACGCATCGGATCGGTGTTGGTGGCAACTGCCAGGCTGAGACCGATCCAGAACAGAACCATCCGCGTGTTGCGGGTATACCAGCCGCTCACCCGCTCCATGGCGTGGTCATACCAATCTGCAATCGCGGCCTCGGCTTCCTCCGCACCGCCTTTCACCCCACGCAGGACGGCGGCCAAACGCTGATCGAGGATGTTGTCCGACTTCTCCAGCTTGGCGATCTCGGCCTGGGTGAGATACTGGATCCGCTTCTCCTTGACCACATAGGTCCAGACCGCTTTCGCGAACACTTCCGGCGGCACATAGGAGGGCGAACGCGTTCCTGTCGAGTTGGGCAGCAGGCCGCCCATGGCCGAGGCCGGGCCATGCAAACTCGCGATCAGGGGCGAGGCCCAGATCTTGTCAAAATCGCTCTTCCCATCGCCATCCTGGGACTTGGCCTTGACCGCCCCCTCGACCAACCAATGCACCCCCCGGCGCAGATTGTTCCCGCGCCATCCCGAGAGGCCGGAGATCGCCTCCTGAATCGCGCTGGCGAACAGACTGAAGATCAAAAGAAGGAAGATAACTCCGATCGCGATATCGAGGTAGACGAGGCCGGACATAACACGGCACCTCCCTGAATGAGTGGACCCAATGAGCAATTGTCCCATTCAGAGCAGGGGTGTGGCAAGATCGCCCGATCTCTGCGGTTTTCCGCAAACTTCGGGACGCAGCGACAAAAGATCCCGTTTTTTCTCAAGCGAAAATCCCTCCAGATCCCGGCGAGATCCGAGGCCCGGAAAATTCGAGAAAAACGCGGATCTAGTCCTGCGGGATCAGCCGCAGACCCAATTCGCGGAGCTGCTCATTGGTAGGCTCCGAGGGCGCCTGCATCATCAAATCCTCGGCCCGCTGGTTCATCGGGAACATGATGACCTCGCGGATATTTTCCGCGTCTGCCAATAACATAACGATCCGATCGATGCCGGGCGCGATCCCGCCATGGGGCGGCGCGCCGAACTTGAACGCATTGATCATGCCGCCGAAATTCGCGTCCACGAAATCCTTGTCATGGCCCACGATCTCAAAGGCTTTGTACATGATCTCCGGCTTGTGGTTCCGGATCGCGCCAGAGGAGAGCTCAACCCCATTGCACACGATATCATATTGATATCCAAGGATATTCAGCGGCTCCTGGCCCTCCAAAGCGGCCATTCCACCCTGCGGCATCGAGAAGGGGTTGTGGGAGAAATCCAGCGTCTTGGTCTCCTCATCGAACTCATACATGGGGAAATCGACGATCCAGCAAAAGTCGAACCGATCCTTCTCCGTATGCCCCAATTCCTCGCCAATGATATCGCGCGCCTTGCCAGCGACCGCCTCGAACGTCGAAGGCTTGCCACCCAAGAAAAACGCGGTATCTCCGATACTTAACCCGAGTTGCTGACGTATCGCCTCAGTGCGTTCAGGCCCAATATTCTTGGCCAGCGGCCCCGCCGCCTCCATCTCGCCATTGTCCTCCCGCCAGAAAATATAGCCCATCCCGGGCAGTCCTTCCTTCTGCGCAAAGGAGTTCATCCGGTCACAGAATTTCCGGCTGCCGCCTTTCGGCGCGGGAATGGCGCGGATTTCGGTGCCTTCCTGCTCCAGCAAACTCGCGAAGATCTTGAAGCCAGAGCCCTTGAAATGCTCGGAAACAACCTGCATTTTCAGTGGGTTACGCAGATCTGGCTTGTCCGAGCCATACCAAAGCATCGCGTCACGATAGGCGATCCGGGGGAACTCCGCCGTCACCGGGCGCCCGCCACCAAACTCTTCAAACACGCCACGCATCACGGGTTCGATGGCCTGGAAGACATCCTCCTGCTCGACAAAGCTCATCTCCATATCGAGCTGGTAAAACTCGCCGGGAGAGCGGTCGGCGCGGGGGTCCTCGTCCCGGAAACAGGGTGCTATCTGGAAGTAGCGATCAAACCCCGCCACCATGATCAACTGCTTGAACTGCTGTGGCGCCTGGGGCAGGGCATACATCTTGCCGGGATGCAGACGCGAGGGCACCAGAAAGTCCCGCGCCCCTTCGGGCGAGGAGGCGGTGAGGATTGGCGTCTGATACTCCATAAACCCCTGATCGGTCATCCGGCGGCGGATCGAAGAGATAACTTTCGACCGTAACACAATGTTTTCATGCAGTTTTTCACGCCGGAGATCGAGGAAGCGATAGGTCAGCCGCGTCTCCTCTGGATACTCCAGATCGCCGAAAACGGGCAGCGGAAGCTCCTCCGCCGCGCCCAAAACCTCCAAGTCGCGGATGAAGACCTCGACCTCTCCCGTGGGCAGTTTCGGGTTCACCAGCTCCGGGTCGCGGGCCATCACGTTGCCATCGATCCGGATCACCCATTCCGAGCGGAGCTTCTCGACCTCGGCAAAGACCGGGCTGTCCGGGTCCGCCAGCACTTGGGTCACGCCGTAATGGTCGCGCAGATCGATGAACAGGATCCCCCCATGGTCGCGCACCCGGTTCACCCAGCCCGACAGGCGAACGGTCTCGCCCACATTGGCTGCGGTCAGCTCGGCACAGGTGTGGCTGCGGTAGATATGCATGGAGGGCTCCTGAGGGTGATACGCGGCCCGCATAGAGCCCGAACAGGCCCTCAAGTCAAGGCGTGGCCCCGATCGCCCCGTGATAGAAGAAAATGCCCAAACCCGACGTGAAGACGATCATCCCGCCGATCGAATGCAACGCCCAGGCCAGCCAGAGCGATTGGGTCCGATAGTAGGCCCATCCCATCACCGCCCCCGCCGCGCCGGTCATGATGATGGTGATCGGGTTTTGAAAAAAGAGGTGACCAAAGCCAAAAGCAAAGGCATTCACTGCGATCAGAACGGCGGGGCTGGGAAAAAGCACGCCATATCGCTCGAAGAACAAAGTGCGAAAAATGATCTCCTGCGGCCAGGCGCTGAGGATCGGGTAGAGGAGCATGATCATCATCCAAAGCCGGGTGCGGTTGAGCGGAAGCTCCAAGAACCGCTCTGGTACCACCAGCAAGACCGTTGAGAAGGTGCAAACAACAGTCGCCAGTGAAAAGGCCACCAAAATCCAAAGCTCTCGCCACCTAAACCCCTTCCATAAAACGGATATTTGGAATCCAGGCGTTCGCCACAACAGAAAGATCGAAAGCGCTGCCAAGAGCCAAACAGTGGTGAACAGGCTGTATTGCCCCAGATAGATCAACATCAAGACGGGAATGCCGAGATAGAGAACGGCAAACTCCACCCAAAGCTGCCAGCGCGATGTGACCGAGGTCTCCATCCCCGAAACCTGGGGCCGAATTCGGCGAAATCAAAGAGCGTTACGTGCGGCTACGAGAACTTCGCAGGATCCGCCTCGGACTGCTCGATCAGAAGCTCGATGAACCGGCTGATATTCTTCTTCACCGATCCCTCATTGGCAAGGCGTAGGCGTTCGGCGCCGAGAATAGCCTCGGAGAACTCAGTCGTATGCGGTGTGACGATCGTTTCGTCGAAAACTGCTTCTCCCGCACTGCTTGTCACCGTGTAACGCGCCGTCGATGTCACGGTCATGCTAACTCCACCAAACGGTTGATCCAGGTCGACCAACTCAGCATCCACTTTCAAAGGTCCGCCCTGTGGTGCGAGAAGTGCCGTAACGGCCAGCGATTGATTGAGAGCGGTTTCAAAAGCTTCGGTTGAGACTTTTGACTTCCACGCGGGATTGGTCTCTTCGCCGCCAGAGACTGTGCCCAGCTCGACAGATGCCGCCAGTGGGCTGCCTTCGGGCAACAGAGTGGCATCGGTAACCTCCGCCACCAAAGCGGTTGGTCGTGCTCCCTGAGCGCAGGCCGATACAATTCCCAATGCCAGTGTGAGAAAAATTGCTTTTCCAATGAACCTCATGGTCAAAATCCTCTTCGTATCATAGGGTTTAGACCGAAGCTTAAGGAGATGTCGCCGATGTTTTAATCGTTGCGTTTGAGGACTTGCATGATTGTCGCGGGGCTGGCTGTGATCGCAGCATGCGGCGGGCGGCAGGCCAATCCGGTTGCCCAGCAGCGAGACATCGATTCGCAACTAACCTGTGTCCATCTCAGCGGCGAACGCAGCTTCAACGATGCCAGGATCGAAGACCTGTTAGGGGAGCTTAAGGCCTCGGACCAACACAACTTCGCCCTTCTGGTCGTGAGCCCGCTTTTTATCGATCTCTCGGATTCGGAGAGAA
>JBCDAS010000306.1:0-4258 GCA_039185235.1 Pseudomonadota bacterium | reverse complement strand
GTCAGGACCTCTCCCGGTGCCAGCGCGCCATCCATCACCGTGTCACGCAGAGCCCGATAGACCCGCTCATGGGTCGGCAGATTATCCAGTACAGTATCGTCCAGGGCTTGCATCGCCTCGCAATTTGTGATCACAAAACACCAAAGTCAATCGTGAGTTAACCATGTCCGATCCCTTCGAGCCCTACCGCGCCGACTTTGCCTTCACAGCAGAGGGCGACAACCATTCCGCGGCGGACGAGCCGATGTTCTCCGGCGCGCTCAGCTTTTGCAGGCGGCGCTATGCGCGCAGTCTCGCGGGCGTGGACCTCGCCGTGGTGGGCGTGCCCTTCGACACCGCCGTGACCAACCGGCCCGGCTGCCGCTTTGGGCCGCGCGCGGTGCGCGAGGCTTCGAGCAATCTCGCCTGGGGGCGCGCCTGGCCCTCGGAGTTCGACCCGTTCGAGAAGATCAACGTCGCCGATTGGGGCGATCTGGTTTGGGATCATGCGCGGCCAGACAAAGTGCCCGCGCTAATTGTCGAGGCGCTGGAGACGATCCACGCCGCAGGCGCCGATACGCTTTGTCTGGGCGGGGACCACTTCATCTCCTACCCCGCGCTGAAGGCGCATGCGACGAAATATGGCGACGGGCTCAGCCTGATCCATTTCGACGCGCATTCCGACACTTGGGGCTCTGACGAGGCCGATCGGATCGACCATGGCACCATGTTCCGCCGTGCGGTCGAGGAGGGGTTGATCGACCCGGCACGCTCGATCCAGATCGGGCTGAGGACCACCAATGACGATCCAATGGGCTTCCATATCCGCGACGGCAACTGGCTTCAGGAGAACGGGATCGACGCGACCGTGGCCGCGATCAAAGAGGTGGTGGGTGACAACCGCGCCTATCTCACCTTCGATATCGACTGCCTCGATCCCGCCTATGCGCCCGGCACTGGCACGCCGGTCTGCGGCGGCCCGAGCACCTGGCAGGCGAAAGAGATCCTGCGCCGCCTCGACGGTATCGACCTCAAGGGCATGGACCTGGTCGAGGTCGCCCCCGCCTATGACCATGCCGGGATCACGGCGCTGGCGGGCGCGACAATCGCCTTGGAGCTCGTCTGCCTCTACGCCCGCTGCAAAGGTGCCCAATGAGCTTCGCCGAGGATCTCGCAAAATTCCGCGAAGCCCATCCGGAGGTCACCGCGGCCGAGGTCTTCCTGGTCGATCTCAACGGCCAATCGCGCGGCAAACGCGTGCCCCTGGAGATGCTGGAGAAGCTCGCCCAAGGCGGGATGAAAATGCCCGTCTCCAGCTATGCGCTCGACATCTTCAGCGAGGATGTGGCCGGGGCGAAGATCTCGCTCGAGCGCGGCGATCCCGATGGTGTGCTGATCCCAGTGCCCGGCACGCTCGGCCTCTTGCCCTGGGCCCAAAGCCCAACCGCGCAGGTCCAAGTCCAGATCACCTCCGAGGACGGCCAAAGCGATTGCGAGTTCGACCCGCGCTGGGTGCTCTCGCGCGTCGCGGCCGAGGCCAGCTCGCGCGGGTTCACTCCGGTTATGGCGCTGGAGCTCGAATTCTACTTGATCGACCCGGCCGAGCCGCTGCCGCCACTTGATCCGCGCTCGGGCACAAGACTGTCCGAAGCGCAGATCTACAAGATGGATCTGACCAACAGCTTTGCGACGATCCTGGATGAGATCGGAGCGGCTGCGCGCGCGCTCGGCGCCCCGGCGGATACCGTGATCGCCGAATTCGGCCCCGGTCAGTTCGAAATGAACCTCAGCCATGTCGCCTGTCCCGTCACCGCCGCCGATCATATGGTGACGCTCAAGCGTGCGATCCGTGGGGTGGCCCGCAAGCACGGGATGGATGCCAGCTTCATGCCCAAACCCTATGGAGATCAATCGGGTTCAGGCATGCATCTGCATATGAGCCTGCTGGATGAGACGGGCGAGAACCTCTTCTCCACGCCCAAAGGGGTCGGCGATACGGCCCGCTGGGCCGCGGGCGGGATGATCGAGACCATGGCCGAGTTCATGCTCGCCTTCGCGCCGCATCCCAACAGCTATCGCCGCCTCGCCCCGGGCACCTTCGCGCCGATCGTGGCCGCCTGGGGCCTCGACAATCGCGGCACAGCGCTGCGGATGCCCGCAACCCAGGGCAAGGCGGCGCGGATCGAGCATCGCACGGCCGGATCGGACGCCAATCCCTATCTGGTGGCCGCCGCGGTCTTGGCAGGCGCGCTCCATGGCATCGAGACCCAGGCAGAACCGCCCGCCCCGGTGGTCGGGGAAGCGGGAGCTGAACACGGCCTTCCCCTGCCCCTCTCCTGGTGGGCCTCCGAACAACGCTTTGCAGCCAGCGAGACCGTCCGCCACTGGTTCGGGCCCGAGCTTCGTCGCATCTTCACCGCCCAGAAACGCCAGGAGCGCGCAGGCTTCCTCGCCCGTGTGCCAAACACGGAATACGCGCTCTACCTGCGCAGTTTCTGAGCTGCCCCGTGACAGCAGATCCAAGGCCGCGTAGGAAGAGACTTCAATTCCGATCTGAGTGAGGATGCGAGTATGAGCCAGATCGCCCGCCGCCCCGCGGTTGAAATGCTGCTCCGAGACCGGGGCGAGATGCTGGTGATCACCGGGCTCGGCTCGCCCACCTATGATGCCTTCGCGGCGGGAGATCACGAGCGCAACTTCTACTTCTGGGGAGCGATGGGCGGGGCGGCAATGGCAGGGCTCGGGCTCGCGCTCGCCCAACCCGAACGTCCCGTGCTGGTTTTGACCGGCGATGGTGAGATGCTGATGGGCCTCGGCAGCTTCGCCACAATCGCCCAGCACCAACCTGCAAACCTCTCGATCGTGATCCTCGACAATGAGCAATATTGCGAGACCGGCCAGCAGGCGAGCGCCACGGGACAAGGCACCGATCTCGCAGCCATCGCCCGGGCCTGCGGAATTGCCGAGGCACGCGAGGTGGTGTCTCAAAAGGATCTCGCAAGGCTGCAGGCTGATTTGCAGGCGGGCAAAGGACCTCTGGTGGCCGTGATCAAGATCGACGCTCAATCCCAACCACGCGCACTTCCGATCCGCGATGGCGTCGCGCTCAAGCACCGATTCCGGACCGCGGTTCTGGGAACACTCTGAGCCCGGGGGGCAACTGCGCGCCCGCTGCGCGGACGCGACACCCGCCCACCCGGGCCTTTCCCGAAAACGCTGATTGCGAACGGCTCGCGACAGGGCCAAGAGCGCCCGTGCTGCGTCAGCAGCACTCAAGAATAAGCGTATGCGGGCTTTGCCCGCATTCCGTTTGGTTCGCCTTGGGGTTAAAGGCTTGGGAAGAAGCGGCCTTTGGGCGAGAGGGTGAAGATCTCACAGCCCTCCTCAGTGATACCGATTGAGTGCTCGAACTGCGCACTCAGCGATTTATCGCGTGTCACGGCCGTCCAGTTATCCGCCAGCGTCTTGGTTTGCGGGCTGCCGAGATTGATCATCGGTTCAATCGTGAAGAACATGCCCGGCTTCAAAACCGCCCCATCGCCGCGCCGCCCATAATGCAGCACATTGGGCGCATCATGGAACACCCGGCCCAGACCGTGGCCGCAAAAGTCGCGCACCACGCCACAGCGCTCGCCCTCGGCATAGGTTTGGATGGCATGGCCGATATCGCCAAAGCGCCCGCCGGGCTTCACCTCCGCAATCCCGCGCATCAAGCTCTCATGGGTGATCTCAATCAGCCGCGCCGATTTGCGCGTGGCTTTGCCCGCGACAAACATCCGGCTGGTGTCGCCAAACCAGCCATCGACGATCACCGTCACATCGATGTTCAGGATATCCCCGTCGCGCAGCCTCTTGGGCCCGGGGATCCCGTGACAGACCACATGGTTGACCGAAATACAGCTCGCATGCTGATAGCCGCGATAGCCAATCGTGGCCGAAGTCGCGCCATGATCCTCGACAAAGGCATGGATCCGCGCATCGATCTCCTCGGTCCGCACGCCGGGTGCCACATACTCACCGATCATATCGAGGCATTCCGCCGCCAGTTGCCCGGCACGGCGCATGCCTTCGAAATCCTCCGGCGCATAGAGCCGGATGCCCTCAGCCGTCCTCTGCTCGGTCGAGTGTTGTTTCATCAGTCCTACCTTTGACCCGGGCGCGGAGTTTCCATGATCGTCACCGGGTGATCAAGTACGATCTCGGTCGTCGAGATCCGGCAAGCCCAGGCGATTGCCTCGACACCTGCTGCCTTGGCCTGGATAAAGGCCGAAAGATAGCC
>JBCDAS010000305.1:0-4277 GCA_039185235.1 Pseudomonadota bacterium | reverse complement strand
GTGCTGATTAGCACCGTGATCGGTGCTGATGCGCTTTACCAAGCTGAGATGATCGTCGCCCAAGCGGGCCCTGTTCTGCTGGTTGTGGTGCTGTCGATTTTTCTTGCCGAGGTCCACAAGCTCAAAACCTGGTCGATTTTTGCCGGGATTGCCTGTATCTCGCTGGCGACAGTGGGCTTGGTCGCCCTGATCCCGCAAGTGAGCTGAGATGTACTCTGCCGTTACCCAGAACCTGATCGGAGGGCTCTTGCAGCCCAGAGCTTCGGCCCGCCGGATGCTCGACTTGGGCTATGGGATGCGGGAGGTGATGCTGCTGATCCTCCTTGGCTATGTGATCGGCGCGATTTTCAACATCTTGCTGCCGATGGTGAGCGGGTATGGCGGCGCTGGGTTGCTGCATCTTTTCGGGCTGCTGAACTGGTCTGTGATGGTCCTGGTGATGGCTTGGCTCGCCTGGATCCCGCCGCGCATGTTTGGTGGCAAGGGCTCGTGGGAGGAGGCGCTGCGGGCGACGGCTTGGCTCTCGGTCCTGATGAACCTGATCTGGCCGCTGATGCTGATCGCCTTTAGGATCTTGCCGGAGGGCAGTCTGCTCGAAGCGATTGAGAGCGGCGACATGCTTGCGCTCGCGACCATCGTCGAGCGGTTAACGCCGGGCGATCGGACCTTCTTTCAGATCCTGATCTATACCTACTTCTTCGCCTCGTTCTGGCTTTTTGCGAGCTTCGTGGCCGAGGTGCATCAGTTCCGTAAAACCTGGCTGGTATTCCTCACCATGCTGGGGCTGATCTTTGGGCCGTTTCTGTTCCTCGGTATGGCGGGCTGAGAGGGCTAACTATGTATGATATAAGTAAAATCCGGGATGACTTCCCGATCCTCAGCCGTCAGATCCACGGCAATGTGGACCTTGTTTATCTGGACAATGGCGCCTCGGCGCAGAAGCCCCAAGTGGTGATTGACGCGGTGAATGAGGCCTATTCGAGCGAATATGCCAATGTCCATCGTGGCCTGCATTTCCTGTCCAATCTCGCGACCGATAAATATGAGGCGGTGCGGGCGAAGATGGCGGGTTTCCTGGGTGCGAGCGAGGATGAAATCATCTTCACCACCGGCTCCACGATGGCGTTCAACCTGATCTCTTACGCCTGGGCGGCGCCCCGGTTGGTGGCGGGAGATGAGATCATTCTCAGCGTCATGGAGCACCACGCCAATATCGTTCCCTGGCATTTTCTGAGGGAGCGCCAAGGGGTTGTGCTCAAATGGGTCGATGTGGATGTGAATGGCGATCTGGACCCGCAGGCGGTGCTGGATGCCATTGGGCCGCGGACCAAGATGATCTGCCTGACCCATATGTCGAACGTTCTGGGCACCGTTGTCGATGTGCAAACCATCTGCCAGGCGGCGCGGGAGCGGGGCATTGTCACGGTGATCGACGGGTCGCAATCCGCTGTCCATCTGCCTGTAAACGTTGAAGAAATTGGCTGTGATTTCTTTGCGATGACAGGGCATAAACTCTATGGGCCTTCCGGCTCGGGGGCGCTGTTTGCCCGGGCGGAGCGGTTGGCGGAGATGCAGCCTTTCATGGGCGGTGGAGACATGATCCATGAGGTGGGCAAGGAGGCGATCTCCTACACCTCTGGCCCTCTGAAGTTCGAAGCGGGCACGCCGCCGATCGTTCAGATGATCGGTCTGGGGGCCGCGATCGACTATGTCCAAGACCTCGGGATGGAGAATATCGCGGCCTATGAAGCGGGGCTGCGCGACTATGCCAGCCAACGCCTTGGCGGGATTAACTGGTTGACTTTGCACGGAAAATCCGAGACCAAAGGCGCGATCTTCTCCTTCACCATGGAGGGCGCGGCTCACCCCCATGACATCTCGACCATCATCGACCGCAAAGGGGTCGCGGTGCGCGCGGGCCACCATTGTTGCCAGCCCTTGATGGAGCATCTGGGTGTCACCGGCACCTGCCGGGCGAGCTTTGCGCTCTACAACACGACCGAGGAAGTCGACAAGCTGGTGGATGCGCTGGAGCTTTGCCACGACTTGCTGGGGTAAACCCGGAAAAAGTGGGATCTGAGGGGACAAACTTCGCGGATCTGAAAGGTTAACAGATCCGGGATTTTTCCCGACAAAAGATCTGGGCCTTGCGATCTAGGCGGAAAAGCAGCGAGATCTTGGGACTTTCGGTCCCCCGCTTTCCCTATAGGTCATCGCGGCGGAACGCGGTAGGATCAGCGGCGATGACAGAGCGATTGCCCCCTCGATCCCGTCCCGCTGCGTTGCTGCTGATGGCGCTGCTCACGGGCTGTGCGCTGACGCCCACGGATAGAACTCAAACGCCGCCCGAGATGGCACCGGGGGAGCTCATTGCGCTCCCGCTCTTCACGGCGGAGGACGCGCTGGAGACCCCGTGGCGCAAAGTCGTGGTTTGGAGCGACTCCGAGTTCACCTTGGTCCCCGATGGCGAAGCGGTCGCGATCCGAGCGGAGACCGATGGCGCCTCGGCGGCGCTGGTGCGTGAGGTGGATATCGACGCTCAGAGCTGTCCCGAGGTGGCCTGGTCTTGGCGGGTCGATGAGATGCCGAGGGAGGCGGATCTGGCCAGCCGCCAGCGCGAAGATGTGGCGGCCTCGATCCTGCTTGCCTTTGGCGATCCGGGCTCGCTGACCAATCCCGACCAGGTGCCGACGCTGCGCTATGCTTGGGCGACAGAGACCAACCCGGTCGAGCAGATCATCGATAGCCCCTATTTCCCCGGCATCCTGCGCACCCTGGTGGTGCGCAGTGGCCGCGAGGATCTGGGTGTCTGGGTCGAGGAGCGGCGCAATCTGCTGGCGGACTACCAGCGCGCTTTCGGGGAGCTGCCGGAGAACCCAATCGAGGTTTTTGCCGTTTTCACCGATAGCGATCACGACAATGGGCCCTCGGTCGCGCAGTACCGCTGGGCCGAGGCGCTGTGCACCGAATTGCCGGAGCCGGAGTCGATCTTCTGAGCCAGGCCAAAATCGTTTCAAACTGAATCAGGTTGAAAAAGAATCTTGGTCCTGAGTCAGATCCGGTTTTGCTCTAAGGCTTCTCGAAGGCCGCGAATGCCTCGGCATAATCGGGGTGCCAGCGCGACAGGGCAGGGCGGTTTTCGATCACATCGCGCGCCGACCATTCGACCCGGCGGCGATCGCGGGCTTCATCCACGTCATTGTCCGGGCAGAGGATGTAGAAATCGCCCTGAGCCATGCGCCCGAGGAAATAGTCCACGCATTGCTCGCTGGTCCAGGCAGAGGCCGGTTTTTCCGGCATCACCCGGGCGATCATGCCGGTATAGGTGAAACCGGGCACGAAAAGATGGGCGGAGATGGGGGCGCCAAGCTTGCGCAGCTCATGGGCAATCTGTTCGGTCAGGATACGCACTGCGGCTTTGGAGATGTTATAGGCCGGATTGCCCGGGGGCGTCGTGATGCCTTGCTTCGAGCCGGTATTGACCACGACCGCGGGGCGGTTCGCCTCGATCATGCGCGGCAGGAAGGCATGGGCACCGCGCAGGACGCCCTTGAAGTTGATGTCGAGCAGACGCTCCCAATTCGCCATCTCGCCCCAAGGCGTGGTCGGCGTGCCGCCAATGCCCGCATTGTTCATCAATACGGCAACCGGCCCTGTGGCGAAGGCCCTATCGGCGAGGGCGGCGACTTGGGCGTCATCACTCACATCGGTCGGGTGGCCGATCACTTGGCGACCGGTGGCGGCGGCGATCTCATCTGCGGCTGTCTCGAGCTTCTCGCCCGGCAGATCGGCCAGGATGACGTCAAGCCCCGCTTCGGCGAAGCGTTGGGCCGCGATCCGGCCGACGCCGCTGGCAGCACCGGTGACGACGGCGAGGCCGCCTGCGTTGAG
Organism: Pseudomonadota bacterium; assembly: GCA_039185235.1. Classification (GTDB taxonomy): domain Bacteria; phylum Pseudomonadota; class Alphaproteobacteria; order Rhodobacterales; family Rhodobacteraceae; genus Thermohalobaculum. The sequence goes on along the minus strand of JBCDAS010000305.1, from coordinate 386 downwards.
GGCGTCTTGATACATCGCTCTCTCTTTCTCGTCAGATCTCCATGGCGCGTGCATAGAGCTGTTGGAAGTAATGCACCGCGTGTTCCGAGACATCCAGATGGTTGGGGTCGGTGACAAAGCGGCCCTGGCGGTAGCCTTTGGATTTGAGCCCTTTATGGACCGAGATGCAGAGCGTCTTGTCCTCGGGCCAGAGCACATCCCAGCGATAGGTCAGCCGGTCGGGCGCGATGCCTTCGCCGGGCACGGTCAGCATGATCGAGTTCATCGCCGTATTCTCGGCATCCACGGGGTTGAAGCGGAAGGCGCCGATGGCCTTGGAGCCCGGCAGGATCGAGAACTCGATATTGGGCCACATATGCCAGAAGATCGCCTCCTGCACCGGCTCG
>JBCDAS010000304.1:0-4281 GCA_039185235.1 Pseudomonadota bacterium | reverse complement strand
CGGTCGAGCCGGGCGAAGTGGTCGCGAAAGAAGGGTTTGGCGACCACGCGCTTATAGGCCTCGAACCGGTCCTGCATTTGCGCATAGAGGCTGGCGCGCTGCACGCGGGCGGGCCGGGGCAGCGGGGCGAAGGTGAGCGCGGGAGAGCCCTCCAGATCGCCCGGCATCAAAAACCGCCCAGGCGCGAGTGCCGAAAGACCGGCAATGCGGCAGGCGGAGAGATAGGCGCGGTAGGCCTCCGCCAGCGCTGTGGCGGTCTCCTCGTCATGGGCGGCAGCTGGCTCCGCCTGGCTGAGCGCTGCTCGCCAGGCAGCAGCATGCGCGGCACGCGCAGGGCTCTCAGCCGCCGCAAGGGCGTTTTCGGCCCAGCGCCCGTAGTCCTGATCCAAGAGTGTGAGGTCCAGAAGCCACTCGCCCGGGTAATCGACAATATCCAGATGCAGCACCGAAGGCCCCATGAGCCCGCTGAGGATGCCCATGGGCTGGTACCTGAGCGACAGGCGGACTTGGCTGACCGAGCGGGTGGATTGCGGCCAAAGCGGCTCGGCCCCGGTCAGCGCTTTCAGATGGCTCTCATAGGCAAAACGCGGCATCTCGGGATCGGGTTGTGGGCGCAGATGAGCCGCCAGAAGGCGCCCCTGGGCCTGGGCGGTCAGCATCCGCATTCGGTCGCGATTGAGCAGGCTGGCGATCAGGCTGGTGATGAACACGGTCTTGCCCGCGCCAGACAGCCCCGTGACGCCGAGGCGCATGCTGCCCTCGAACCAGCCGCCCATGCCGCGCCTCGCGCCATCCAGCCCGTCGAGCAGATCATCTGCGAGATCGCCAAGTCCCAAGAAAGCCTCCAGAGGTCGTGCGCCAGTATATGGGCGTTCCTTGGCGCGACGGAACGGGGGTGCTTGCAACTGAGAGGGATTTTCGCGATCAGGGCGCCATGCCACGCTTCAAGCTCACCATTGAATATGACGGCGGCCCGTTTGTCGGCTGGCAGCGCCAGGCGAGCGGTGCCTCGGTGCAAGGCGCGATTGAGGATGCGCTGCGCATGCTCGAGGCGGATGCACCAGGGATCCAAGGCGCCGGGCGCACGGATGCGGGTGTGCATGCGACAGGCCAGGTCGCCCATTGCGATTTGGCCAAGGCGTGGGACCCGTTTCGCCTGGGCGAGGCGTTGAACTACCACCTCAAACCCAACCCGATAGCGATCCTAAATGTCGAGCCCGTGGCGGATGAGTTCCACGCAAGGTTCGATGCCACGCGCCGGGCCTATCTTTATCGTCTGACTTGCCGAAGGGCGCCCCTGACGCTCGAGCGTGGGCTGGTCTGGCGGTTGAGTGAGGAGTTGGACACCGAGGCGATGCAGGCAGCGGCGAACACTTTGATCGGACAGCATGATTTCACAACCTTCCGCAGCGTCCATTGCCAGGCACAGAGCCCGGTGAAGACCCTCGACCGCTTCACGGTGATGCGCCATGGGGCGGAGGTGAATTGTATCCTCGAGGCGCGCAGTTTTCTGCATAATCAAGTGCGCAGTTTCGTGGGCTCTTTGGTGCAAGTCGGGCTGAGTCGGTGGCCAACTGAGAGGGTCGCAGCCGCATTAGCAGCGCGCGATCGTTCTGAATGTGGACCTGTCGCCCCACCGGACGGTCTTTATCTGACATCAGTTCAGTATTCCAATGAAACTATTGCGTCCAAGAGATGATAACCGCTTTCATTTCTCGGAAAGGTTGCAAATAACGCAAAAAAGTTTTCGTGAGGCGTGATCCACAGCGGCGAAACGCCCGTACCCTCCCTTAGAACCGCAAGAGACGGCTACAAGGGAAAGAGGTAATGACCGCATATCAACGCAGCTCAAGCGATGTGTCGCGGCGCGCCATGGCCGCCGAGCTTCTCGACGCCGAGACAGAAGTTGATCTCGCCCGTGCCTGGCGGGACCACGGGGACGAGCAGGCGCTCCACCGCCTGACCACGGCTTACCTTCGCCTGGCGATCTCGATGGCGGCGAAATATCGCCGATATGGGACCCCGATGTCGGATCTGATCCAAGAGGCGGGTGTAGGCCTGATGAAGGCGGCGTCGAAGTTCGATCCTGACCGCGGTGTTCGGTTCTCGACCTATGCGGTCTGGTGGATCAAAGCCTCGATCCAAGATTATGTGATGCGGAACTGGTCGATGGTGCGAACTGGCTCGACCTCCAGCCAAAAAGCCTTGTTCTTCAATATGCGCCGGGTGCGTGCGAAGCTGGAAGCTGAACTGAGCGCGAGCGGCGCGGACCCGACCGAAGTGGAGATCCGCCGTGAGATCGCTGAAGAGCTCGGCGTGCCGCTCCGTGATGTGGAGATGATGGATGCGCGGCTTGCGGGCGCAGATTTCTCGCTCAACGCCCAACAGGCGGGCGAAGAGGGTCGCGAATGGGTTGAGACCCTGGAAGACGATGGGCCACAGGCCGAGGAGATCGTCGGTCGCGACAGCGATCTCTCGACTGCGCGAGGTTGGCTGAGCGATGCTTTCACCGCGCTGACCGACCGTGAACAGATCATTATTAAGGCGCGTAAACTGGCCGATGTGCCAGAGACGCTGGAGAGCCTGGGTGAGAAATTCGGGCTCTCAAAAGAACGCATCCGCCAGTTGGAAGCCCAAGCGCTGCGCAAAATGCGCAACCGCCTGGAGTCGCGTCATGGTGGTGCTGTGCAGGAGCTTGCTCAAGCTCTCTGAAGACGAAGGTATGGGGCAATACCTAAGGCGTCGGGAGGATCCCGGCGCCTTTTCCAATCAGAGGGCTCGCTTACGAAGGTTAACACCAATCGCAAGACCCGCGAGCAGCATCCAAAACCCACCCGGTAGCGGCACTGCACTGATCGGAATAGGCTCTCCGAAGATAACGTTATCAACAACAACAGCATCGCCAACCGGTTCGATCAACGACGTGAATGCAACGTTATTCGCGGTGAAGAACGCAGAGCCGAGCGTGATACTCGCGCTTGAGATTTGAGGGGTTTCAAATAGAGCCCCTAAAAAACTAAAGCCCGCACTTTCGGTCACCTCGGCAAAATCGCTAAAGATCTCTTTGCCCTCACGATTGAACAGGGTGACTTGGGTTTGATCGACAAACTCAACGTCAAGGAAGACAAAGCCGATACCGGCTGATAACGCCAGTTCAGTTTGGTCGGCTGGATTGAAGAAATTGATATCGAAGGTGTTACCGTTCCCGGGCGTGAACATACGGAAATCGCTAAACGGCACTAAGTTCGTCGGGAAACCAAAAGAGGTTTCAATGCCCGTATTCGGATTGGCGCTCACGAAAAAGCTATCGGTCGTACCGGTCGCCTCGAATTCGATCCCCAATGCCGTTGGGTTCTCGTTCGAATTGAAGAAATCACCTGGTATTGGGTTCGGGTCAGCCACCGTGTTTGGTATGTCATCCCAGTCAATTTCCCGTAGGCCATCTGGATCGCCGTTAGCGGGAGCACCACCGTTCTCCGGCCCCAAAGCCTCCCGAAAGGCATTGACTGTGTCGGCAATGTCCGATTGCGCTGCACCAGCATCCTTAAAGACGGTCTGTGGGTTGGACGGTGAACTCAGTAGTATCGCGGAAATGCTGACAACGGCGATCCTTGTAAAAAAATACACGAGTTATCTCCATCTCACTTAGGTTATATGAATATTTTTATAGGGTAGCCACAGTCTAATCGGATGATGGTAAACTGAACGTAAATGTTCGAGAGAAGTAATTACCCGCCGTATTTCTCCAAGAAGGCCTCGGCTGAGAGCGCCCGGAAATCGTGTAGTGCGGCGCCAAGGGCGTCATGGCTCCAATCCCACCAGGCGAGGGCTTGCATCCGCTCGGCGATCTGGGCTGGGAAGCGTTCGCGGATGGGTTTGGCGGGCAGGCCGACGACCACCGTGTAGGGCGCCACATCCTTGGTCACCAGCGCGCCCGCGCCCACAACCGCGCCATTCCCGACCGTGATCTCGGGCCGAATGATTGCGTTATGGCCGATCCAGGTATCATGGCCGATCTGGGTGATGCGGGAGTGGCGATGGGCGAAGAACGCCCGATCCGGCTCGGCGTCCTCCCAGTAGTCCTGGCTGCGGTAGAGGAAATGGTGCAGCGAGGCACGGTCCATCGGATGATCCGTCGGGCCGATCCTGGCATAGCTCGCGATGTTCGAGAACTTGCCGATTTTTGTGTTCGCGATATCGGCGAAACGGTCGCAATAGGAGTAGTCGCCAAACTCGGAATGGCCGATGCGGCTGCCGCGGCCGACCTCGGTGAAGCGGCCG
>JBCDAS010000303.1:0-4338 GCA_039185235.1 Pseudomonadota bacterium | reverse complement strand
GGCACGATCACCACGCTATCGGCATCGTTGAGCGCACTCGCCACGCCATCGGCGTCGATGGCGACCATCTCGCCTTCGACCGCCTGGGCTTCGGATTGCTCACCGCCCCAGCCACCGAGGATGACCGAGATGAAGCTCCGGTTCATGCCCTTGCACATGATGTAGGAGAGGATTGCCCCCGAGGCGCCGACCAGCGCACCGACCACGATCAGGAGATCGTTGCCCAGCGTGAACCCAATCGCCGCAGCCGCCCAGCCCGAATATGAGTTGAGCATCGAGACGACCACGGGCATATCCGCCCCGCCGATCGCCATGATCAGGTGCCAGCCGACCGCGCCCGATATTATGGCGACGAGGTACATGGTCCAGGACCCAGCGCCGTTCATATACATGATCAAGAGGATCAAGCAGAGCACACCGGCGCCCAGGTTGATCTGGTGGCGGAACGGCAGCGTCAGCGCAGAGGAACTGATTTTGCCTGCCAGTTTGCCATAGGCGACGATCGAACCGGTAAAAGTGATCGCCCCGATGAGAACCCCGAGGAACAGCTCGACCTTGAGGATCGAGAGCTCGACGGCGGTTTTCTTGGCGATGGTGGCCGCGAAGCCCGCGAGCTCGTTCGCGGTGCCTGCCTCATTCGCGGCAATCGCCCGGCCCATCTCGGTATCTGCATTAAAGCCGATGAAGACCGCGGCCAGACCAACAAGCGAGTGGAAGCCCGCCACAAGCTCGGGCATCTGGGTCATCTGGACGTTCTTGGCGACATACCAGCCGATCGCACCACCGATCGCCAACATGACGACAACCACGCCATAGGCTCCGCTGCCGGGGCCAAAGAGGGTCGCCCCCACGGCCAGGATCATGCCCGCGATGCCATAGTAAATCGCCTGCTTGGCCTTTTCCTGGTTCGAAAGACCGCCGAGGGCGAGGATGAAGAGGACTGCTGCCACCACATAGGCGGCTGTGACAAGACCAATGCTCATACCACTTTCCCCCGATTAGCTTTTCTGGAACATGGCGAGCATGCGCCGGGTGACTAAGAAGCCCCCGAAGATGTTCACCGCTGCTATGAGAACCGATATCGCGCCCAAGACCTGGACCGCCTTGTCCGCGGATCCGATCTGGAGAAGCGCGCCGACGATGATGATCGACGAGATCGCGTTGGTGATTGCCATCAAGGGCGTGTGGAGCGAGTGCGCCACGTTCCAGATGACGTAGTAACCGACGAAGCAGCTGAGCACGAAGACGATGAAGTGCTGCATGAAGCTCGCGGGCGCCACCGTGCCGACCAGGAGCAACAGCGCGCCACCGATGGCGAGCATCTTGGCGGTTTGCTTGTTGGACGCCTGAACCTCGGCCAGCTCGCGGGCGGCTTTCTGTTCCGCGGTCTCCTCAGGTTCTTTCTTCTTCGGCTGCGCTGCGATCGCTTTGATCTTTGGCGGCGGCGGCGGGAAGGTGATCTCGCCTTCGTGGCAGGCGAGCGCGCCGCGGATGACGTCATCCTCCATATCGACGACCGGGTTGCCATCTTTCTCCGGCGTCAGGTCATCGACCATATGGCGGATGTTTGTGGAATAGAGAGTCGAGGATTGGGTCGCCATCCGACTTGGGAAATCCGTGTAACCGACGATGGTGACACCGTTGGGTGAGACGATCTTCTCGTCTTTGACTGTCAGGTCACAGTTGCCGCCCCGTTCAGCCGCCAGATCGACCACGACCGAGCCCGGTTTCATGGCAGCAACCATATCCTCGAGCCACAGTTTCGGTGCCGGACGACCCGGGATCAGCGCTGTCGTGATGACGATGTCGACTTCCGGGGCCAGTTCGCGGAATTTCTCAAGCTGTTTCTCGCGGAACTCCGGGCTGGAGGGGGCTGCGTAGCCGCCGGTGGCCGCGCCGTCAGTTTGCTCTTCTTCGAAGTCGAGATAGACAAACTCAGCACCCATGGATTCGATCTGCTCCGCGACCTCGGGCCGAACGTCGAAGGCCAATGTGATCGCACCGAGCGAGGTCGAGGTGCCGATCGCGGCAAGGCCAGCAACACCGGCGCCGACGACGAGCACTTTCGCGGGCGGGACCTTACCGGCTGCCGTCACTTGACCGGTGAAGAAGCGGCCAAAGTTGTTCCCGGCCTCGATCACCGCACGGTAGCCCGCGATATTGGCCATCGAGGAGAGCGCGTCCATTTTCTGCGCCCGGCTGATGCGGGGCACCATGTCCATCGCCAGAACGGTCAGCTTGCGCGCGTTTGCAGCGGCCAGAAGATCTTCGTTCTGGGCGGGGTAGAAGAAGGTGATCAGCGTCTTGCCCTCGGGCGCCGCGTTCACCTCATCCAGGCTCGGTTCGCGTACTTTGGCAATGATATCCGCCTCGGACCAAAGCGCCGCCGCATCCGCGACCACGCTCACGCCAGCGGCTTCATAGGCATCATCCGAGATCGACGCAGCGACGCCAGCGCCGGTTTCGACCAGACATTCATAGCCCAGCTTTTGCAGACGCTGAGCACTCTCCGGGGTCAAGGCGACCCTGGCCTCTCCCTCGTAGATTTCTTTAGGTGCACCGATCTTCATCCCCGTGCGCTCCTTGTTGTTTCTCCGTCCTTCCACGACATAGACCGGCGGTTTCGCATGTCTGCCACCCGCCCAAGGTTTTGGAGCACCGGCCACCGGTTAGTAGCAAGTTGCTTCAAATACCGATCATTTGGACAGGCTGAGCGGCGCTCATCCCCCCGGTCACCGAGCCGATGACGGGCTTCGCCTACCCCAATCCAATCCCGGATCAAAGGCACAAAAACTTAACCGCCATTCAGCTTTGTTCACGACATGTGAAAGATCGAGCCCTTCAAGTCTAGTTGTGACCTCGCGGCAGGTCTTCGGCCCAATCGCGGCTCCAGGTGCTGCCATCGCTTTCGCGCGCGGTTAGACGGCGGCGCATTTGGAAGATGTCCACCGTGCTGATCATCTCACTTTCGGTCTCGATCTCAACCCACCAGCCTGGGCGTTCAAAGCGGAAGACCCAGCGCGCCTGTTGGAAAGCCGAGTTCGGGTCGTCTGGATGGATCGCATAGGTCTGGTGGACCTCGCTGCCCCAGATCAGACCGTGATCCGGATCGCGCGCCATGCCGTAATCGTCCGATGTGGCGATGACGTGGCGACCGTTTTCGTCAACCTCCTCGCGGTAGCTGGAGGAGGGCGCGCGGATTTGCTCGGACTGGTAGCCCTCAATCTCGCGGGGCGGCGCGGGGGCCTGGGGATCGATCTCCTGCATCGCGCGGCGGACGGGCAGGCTGAGTGAGCATTGGTCGAGATGCAGGGTCGGGGTCGCAAGCTCTGGCGACGGCCAAACGATCGGCCAATAGCTCGTCGAGATCGCAAGCCTTAGGCGATGGCCTGCGCGCAGCCGATGGCTGCATTCATTCAGCGGCACATCGATCTGATAGATCTGGCCGGGCACCAGATCCTCGGGCTGATCATGGCCTTTATGGTGGTTGAGATTGAAAGGGCGATAGGTGATCCGCTGCGACACGCCATCCGGCGCCACATCGCAGAGGCGCAGGCAGATCTGGGCAACCGGTTTGTCGACCGAGATGGCGAGACGCGCTGTTGGACGGCCAAGCAACTCGAGATCTTCGTCCAACACAGCGCCATCGAAGCAAAGGGCGCGTGCATCATCGGCTTGCTGATCTCCGCTCAGCTCATTGTTCACACGCATGCCCGGGCAGAAATAGGCCGCCGCTTGGCCGATGCGCAGATCCGGGATAGGCGAAAGCTGCCCCTCCCGCGGCGTGCCCACCAAGCCAGTTGTCGAGAGATAGCGCGTCTCCCAAGCCACATTGGGCGAGGGCATCGCGGGTTCCGCCAGCCAACGCCCTTTCATCGAACGGTAGAGGCGCGATTGTGCATCATGCTCCTGCTGGAAATGGCGATAGGCAGGCAGGCCGGTCGCATCGTTCTCGATGCCCTTCAGGTGATGGTCGAACCAGCGCAAGATCTCTCCGATCCCATCCGCGGGATCGATGCGGGCGATATGGGGGTATTTGTGCTCCCAAGGGCCCATTAGCGCAGTCACTGGCGCAGCCAGATTGGTGGCCAAGGCGGGAGGCGCGTTCACATAAGCATCCGACCATCCGCCCACCGCCAATACGCCAGCCTGGATCGCGCCCCAATCCTCACAGACCGAGCCATGTTTCCAGAAATCATCCCGCGATGGATGGCGAAGCCAGTTTGCGGCCATGAAGGGCAATGTCTCGACCCGCTCGACCCACCGGTCATGCCAATCGTTGCGGATCGCAGGGTCAGGCGGGCGGCTCATATAGGCGAGCATCTGGCAGCCCCAGTT
>JBCDAS010000302.1:0-4364 GCA_039185235.1 Pseudomonadota bacterium | reverse complement strand
TCACCCTGGGAGAACGGATACCGCGAAAGCTTCAACGCCCGGTTCCGCGATGAGCTCCAAAATGGCGAGTTGTTCTACACTCTACGAGAGGCTCAAATTCTGATCGAACAATGGCGCGTCCACTACAACACGGTCAGACCAAACAGCGAATTAGGACACCGTCCCCCGCGCCGGAAAGCGTCCTGCCAATAGACCAGAGGCCCAAAATGCACTGACACTTAAACCGGACCACCAAATGGGGAACGGCACAGACGCTCCACCTGATCGATCGGGCCATTGCGAAATCTATCTCAGCAGGCTAGTGCCTGAACAGCTTCACAAACCGCTAAGACTCGAAAGCCAGAGCCAAGGGCCGAACGGTAGGACGATGCGCCTCCAAGTCAGCTCCTTGATTGGGCTGGCTGGCGCAGCCATAACCAAGCCAACATATGAAACGGATTTCTGCTAAGCTTTGACAAGCTTTCAGCCACTCGAACGGATGACCACGGATGCGCCCCGACTGCATCCCAACACACGAGAGACCACGCCGATGATCCCAACAACCTATGAAGAGTGGGAACACTGCATAACCGTTGAATGCGGTATCCCGCTGACGGCTGAATTTGTGGCCGAGCGGATCGAAGCCATGCAGAACATGGCTGATCACCATACCCGGCGCTTTATCGAGCGTTGGGGAGAGGCCCATCACGGGCAAACATTGGCGTGGTTTCGACAGGCTGAGGAACGGCTCACTCAATGAGCCCGACGGCCCCGCCGCTCCCAATCACTGTCCTGAATGGGTTTCTGGGCGCCGGGAAGACCACCTTGCTGCGCAGCTTGCTGGTTCAGGCGCGGGAGTTGCCCGAGATCCACCTCGCCGTGATCATCAACGAGATGAGCCAGCTCGACATCGACAGCCGCATCCTCGACACGAGCGAGGTCATGTCCCGCAACGATCCGCTCTTCGCGTCGATCCCTGCGGGCAGCATCAGCGGCAAAGAGGGATTGGATCGCTTCGCCTCAGCCGTCGAGACACTCCGTGACAACGGCGCGACCCATATCCTGATCGAGACCTCCGGCAGCACCCATCCTTGGCCTCTGCTCGAGGCGATTCGGGCCCACGACGCGGTGCAGCTCCACGGGTTTCTGTCGGTCGTCGATACGGTCACCCTGACCCAGGACCATGACCTCGGCCGCGCGATCGTGCCCGCTGCCTCGCGGAATCTGGCGGCAAAGCAGCGCGGTATTGAGAACCTCTTGGCCGAACAGATCATGTTCGCCAACCGCATCCTGCTCAGCAAAATGGACCGTGTTCCAATGGAGCGACTGCGCATGGTCGCCGAGGCGATCCACCCGATCAATCCAGGCGCCGAGATCCTGGGAATGCAGTGGGGCAATGTGAAAATCGGCGATGTGCTGGCGATGCCACCTTATGACCACGAGCGGGTGGCTCTCCTTGGCGCGGAGCTGACGGAGTGGGACGAGCAGCACGGGACCAGCTCCATGGCAAGTGCCGAGGACTATCGGATCGACAGCATCGTGATCTCTGATCCCCGCCCGTTCCATCCGCAGCGTCTTTGGGATGTCTATAATCATTACCTCGGTGTTGGCATCTATCGGAGCAAGGGTTTTTTCTGGCTGCCAACCCGCGATCAGCTGCAACTCCTCTGGAACCAAACCGCGGGCAGTGTCGGTCTCGAGATCGTCAATTATTGGAAGATTGCAGCGCTTGAGGATGAAAGCCTGAACCTCCTGCCTGACGAACGCGAGGAAATCCGCAGGCGTCTGCATGGAACCTCGCCCGAGTTTGGCGACCGCCATTGTCATTTGACAGTGATCGGCGACCGCGATGGGTTGGAGACCTTTGCAAATGCTCTCGAAGACTGCCTCTGTTCAGACGAGGAGGTCCAGATGTGGAAAGACGGGCATGTCTTTGACGACCCCTGGCCCAAAGCTGTCGCCCGGATCGCCTAGCGGCTGGCGATCAAGCCTCGATCTGCTCGCGAACGGCTTTGGCTAGCAGAACCTGTTTCAGACCAATCAGATGCGGGAACTCTACCAACATCCCAATGACCAGTGCCGCATAAACCAACGGCTGATCCGGGATTGCGATCGCGGTCAAGGCAAGCATCAAGGGCGCATTGCGCGCCGCCGTGGTCATAGCGAGCAACGCCTGCTCGGCATGGGGCAGCTTGAACAGGCGCGCCAGCCCCTCACCCAACGCATACGTCATCAGAAAGAACACAAAGATCGCCAAGAGGATCAAGCCAAACGCCTCGAGATGCGCAGCGATTGTTGTGACATTCGCCGCAAAGATCTGAAGGATCAGAGCAGCGGTCACAAACGGGATTGCGGAGCCCACACCACTGCAAATCCTCACAAACGCCGCTGCTGATACCACTTGGCCCAGCAGCCAACGCGCTGCCTGCGCTACAATGAACGGTACCAAGAACCACTGAAGCAGCACCTCCGGGATCGCCTCGAAATCCACGACGCCAGTGTTGCGCGTAATCAGCCAAAGCCAGACGGGGAAAAGCAAAAGCTGCGTGATCATGTTGATCGGCAAAAGCGCCGCACCCAGCGCAGTATCCCCGCGCGCCATCCTGGTGAAGCCGAGGAACCAATCGGTGCAAGGCGCGAGGAAGTAGATCAGCAACCCTGTATAGAGCAGCGGCGCGCCCGATAGAAACAGCGAGGCAATGGCAAATCCGATCAGAGGGACAACGAGGAAATTCGCAGCCCAGGCCAGCGCGATAAACCGCAGGTTTGCCAACCCGGCAACAACCGATCTGAGCCGGACCTCAAAGAACAAGAGCCCGACCATAGCGAGCAATGTGGGGTCGATCCCATCGGATAAACGCGCTCCAAGTGCCGGGTCAGTCAGACCCAACCCCGAACCGATCGCGATCGCGCCCAGAAACAGCGCCGTGACCCCAAGTCCCGGCACCGGAGCGGGTTTTGCAGAAGGCAAAACATCGGTCATTCTGTTCTCCGTTGAACGCGCGGCATCCTCAGCCAACCGTCAGCACAGGCACTTATCATCATCGCAACAGGCAAGATCGTCGAGATACATGTTGTTCGCACGGTAAAGCTCCAGGGCCGAGGTATCCGCACCCATCCGCCCTGCAATTGCACGCGCAACCACCGCAAAGCGCTGGCGGAATTTGTAGATGAAGCAGAACAAAAATCCGTTGTGAGAGACCTCAGGTCCCACCAGGAACAGGCCAGGCAATTCGGTCGACTCGTCTTGCAACGTCAACATCGGCAGGCCGTACTCATCATAGGCGAACCACTCAGACACTGGCGCCGTGCCCGAGGCAAAGCCCGTTGCCAGAATTGGCGGGCCGGACGAGAGCCAACTGCGCCCATTGCTCCCATAAAGACGCACGCCCTCGCTTTCCTTCTCGATCGAGAGGATCTCTGTCCCACCCTCCAGCGTAATTGCCCCGTTTCTGAGCGCCGTTCGCAACCTTTGATTGGTAAAGGGCGAGAGCGCGCGGCTTGGGTCCTTGTCATTGTCAAGCCAGGGGCTGTCGATATCAAACACCGTCACCTTCTTACCAGCACGGGTCAGATTAACAGCCGCATCGACCCCGCTCTCATAGCCGCCGATCACAAAGACCTCATCGCCCGGCACATCGCGCCAACGCCCGACCGAGGCGTAATGCAGCGCGTGTTCGGCACCGCTTAATCCGCCATCCGATGGCGTGCCGAACTGCCCACCAGCCCAAATTACATAATCGGCCCGGATCGCCCCGTGATTGGTCAAAAGCGTGAAACCCTCCTCCTCGGGCTTCAGCTTGTAGATATCCACATCGCATTGCACGTTCAGACCAAAAGCCAGCGCGGCCTGGTCCAAATACCGCGCATACTCGCTGCCCTTCGGGTGTTCCGACTTCAACGCCCAGCCGGGCGAGCTGTCATAGCTGATCGCGTTGAGATCCGTGACGCCAAAGACATTGCCGGGAAAAGACGGCGTCAACAGCCGTGTCTCGGAGGGCCAGCTGAGAAAATTCTGCCCAATCGCACCGCGCTCCAAGACCCAGACATCCGGGATCGCCAGATCTCTCAGAACACGCGCGACACCCAGCCCCGCGGGCCCAGCCCCGACAATGGCTACGTTAACATGCTCTGGGACAAACATTTCGTGCAGTCCAGCCATCAGATCTCGTCTCCAAACAGCGTCCCAGATCTGGGGACCGGACTGCGAAACCAGCCAATCCAACCACAATCACCACCAAAAATGAGGCCACCAACGGCATCGGATCTCTGTTGCACGACCAATATAAACCTTCGCGATCAGAGCACCAACAGCCTCTGCTCCAAGGGTGACTGCGTATGTTACAAGATAACATCTCTCAAGACGCGTTTTGCCGCGCCACCCT
>JBCDAS010000301.1:0-4400 GCA_039185235.1 Pseudomonadota bacterium | reverse complement strand
CGCCCAGGCGACCGGATTACCGTGACGGCCAAGACGGCGGCGCGGATCATGATTCTGGGCGGTGAGACCCTTGGGAGCTCGCGCTATATCTGGTGGAATTTCGTCGCAAGCTCGAAAGAGCGGATCGAGGCCGCCAAACAGGCCTGGGCCGAAGGGGATTGGGCGCATGGCCGGTTCCAACTGCCTCCCGATGACAAGGATGAGTTTATTCCGCTGCCGGATCGATAGACGGGCCGCGCGCTCCCCTGCGAGACAAGCGCATGGGTGCTCACCACCCGGCAGGCCCACCCACCCGCGCCCGGCCCGTCGCGAGGGTTGCGGTGACAGCGCGGGTAAGGCGCTGGGCTGTCCAGGCGCCTCTGATGGGCGGCAAGTGGAGGAAGGCGACGTCCGGGGTTTGGGTGCCGAGGGCTGCCCAATAGGTCGTCTCACAGACATAGCGCCCGGCGTCTGAGGACAGGCGGCTGGGGATGACGTATCGGTGCATCGCGTCCAGGGATAGGTCGAAGGGCCAGCGGCCAACGCGCGTCGGCTCGCTGGCTTCGGTGAGGCTTGGGCCGAGACGGGCTTGCAACTCGAGCGTGGGAACCGGACGGTCGGCGAGGCCGGTGAGAAGAACGCGATCGGGGCGGATTTTGGCGATCAAGCGCTCGATCTCGCGGGCGGCCTCGCGATGACCGACAGGCAGGCAGTGGATGGCGAGGTCGGGTGCGGGGCGGAGCCTGCGCACCGCCTCCCAGCTGGAGTTCACCCGCCATTGCCGGAAGGGTTCGAACCCGGTGACCAAGGTTTTAGCGATCGGACGTCTCCCAGCGCGGGTTGATCCAGGGTTTTGCGTTGGAACGTGGCAGGGGTTGGCGGCCGAGGATATGGTCGGAGGCTTTCTCGCCCACCATGATCGAGGGGCCGTTCAGGTTGCCATTCGGGATGCGCGGGAAGATCGAGCTGTCGGCAAGGCGCAGGCGCTCGACCCCGATCACCCGGCATTCGGGATCGACCACGGCCATCGGGTCATCGGCCTGGCCCATGCGGCAGGTGCAGGAGGGGTGATAGGCGCTTTCCACATGCTCGCGGATGAAGCCGTCGAGCTCGTCATCGGTTTGCAGATCGGCGCCTGGCTGGATCTCTTTGCCGCGGAACGGGGTGAAGGCGTCTTGGCCGAAGATCTCGCGGGTGAGGCGGATGCAATGGCGGAAATCCTCCCAATCCTGGTCGGTCGACATGTAGTTGAAGAGGATCTTGGGCGGGTCTTTCGGATCCGCCGAGCGCAGCGTGATCTCGCCGCGTGAGGGTGAGCGCATCGGCCCGACATGGGCTTGGAAACCGTGGCCTTCGGCCGCCGCCTGGCCATCATAGCGCACCGCTATGGGCAGGAAGTGGTACTGGATATCCGGGTACTCGACGCCTGGGCGCGAGCGCAGGAAGGCCGCGCTTTCGAATTGGTTTGAGGCGCCGGGGCCGGTGCGGCGCAAGAGCCATTCGAGGCCGACAAGACCTTTGCCAAAGAGATTCCAGTGTTTGAAGAGCGTGATCGGCTGGGTGCAGGCTTGTTGGATATAGAGCTCCAGATGGTCCTGCAGGTTCTGGCCGACGCCGGGGCGGTCAGCTTTGACCTCGATCCCGTGTTCGGCCAGATGGGCGGCGGGGCCGATGCCTGACAGCATCAGGATCTTGGGCGAGTTGATCGAGGAGGCGGCGAGGATCACTTCGCGCCTTGCTTTGACGACTTCCACCCGGCGGGTGGCGTTCTGGCCGAGCTCGATCTCGACCCCGGTGGCGCGGCCGTCTTCGATCACCACGCGGCGGGCGAGGCAGCGGACGAGCTCGAGGTTTCGCCGCTTCAGCGCCGGTTTGAGATAGGCATTGGCCGCGGACCAGCGTTGGCCGTTCCAGACCGTCTGCTCCATCGGGCCGAAGCCTTCTTGTTTTTCGCCATTATAGTCGGCGGTCAGCTCAAAGCCTGCCTGGCGACCGGCCTCGACAAAGGCCTGGTGCAGCGGGATGTCGCGTTTGCCGCGGGTGACATGAAGCGGGCCGTCCTTGCCGCGCCAATCGGGATCGCCGCCATGGCCTGAGGCGTGCCAGCTCTCCATGCGGTGAAAATAGGGGAGCACATCGGCATAGGCCCAGCCTTGGGCGCCTTGGTCCGCCCAATGGTCGAAGTCACGGGCATGGCCGCGGACATAGACCATGCCGTTGATCGAGGAGGAGCCACCGATCACTTTGCCGCGCGGGCAGGCGAGCTTACGCCCGCCCAAATGGGGCTCGGGCTCGGACCAATAGCCCCAATCATAGCGCGGCATGTTCATCGGAAAGGAGAGCGCGCCTGGCATCTGGATCAGAGGGCCCCAATCGGTGCCGCCGAACTCGAGCACGAGGACGGAATGCTGGCCATCCTCGGATAGGCGGTTGGCCATGGCAGACCCGGCGCTGCCGGAGCCGATGATGACGAAGTCTGCTTCCATCTTTGCGTTCCTTTAAATCCGCACCGGGTCAAGTTGGCGAAGATGGTCGCGGTGTCCAGCCAAATCGGGTCTTTGAGCGCCGGGGGGCATCCAGCGTGGCCCCTGCGGGACCACGACTGCCCGCCCACCCGGCCATGAGGAAGCTAGATGCTAAGGTCTTGGCGGGTGATTGCGCGGGCGAGGGCTTCGATCTCGGCAGTGAAGGAGCGGTCGAGATCCAAGGGGCTGGTATGGGAGCGGATCTGGTCCCTCAGCGCTGCGAGGCGCGGGGCAATCGGGGTCGCACGCAGCTCGCTGGCTTGAGTGGCGACCATCAGCTCCATCGCGGTGAGATAGGTGAGTTTTTCCACAATGGCATGCATTGCTTTGGCCGGGATGGCGGCGTTGGTGATTGTATCCTCCACCCCATCGGCGGAGATCGAGGGGTAGACTGGGGCGGGTTGCGCCAGGTGGCTGATCTCGGCCGAGAGGGTCTCGACCACTTTCATCATCGCGCCGAAACCCACGCCGCCCACGCCTTGGGCGGAGAGCCCCATGGGCAGGTCCGAGAACCGACCCGAGATCAGCTTTTGGATCCGCCCCACGGTTTGCGCCGCCATATGCCGCGCGGCGTCATTCATTGCCTGGGCCGCGATGGCCAATTGCGGCGAGAGGTAGCTGCCGCCGGAGAGCACGATGTCCTGCTCGATCAGCACCACCGGGTTGTCGGTCGGCGTGTTGATCTCGGGCAGGACAGCGGCTTCCAACCAATCGGCAGCGGCGAAGACCGCGCCTTGGACCTGGACGATATTGCGCAGCGAGAGCGGGTCTTGCAGGCGCCGCGCTGCGCCCGCCTGATGCAAAAGAGAGCCGTCGAGCCAGGCATGCAACCCCTCAGCCGCTTGCATTTGCCCGGGCTTTGGGCTCAGCGCCAGGATGCCCGGGTGCAAGGGCGAGAGATTGCCGCGGAATGCTTCGAGCGATAGGGCAGCCGCCGCCTGGGCCGCGGCCAGGTTTATGCGGAGCGCTGCCAGCCCCATCGCAGCCACTGCCGCTGTTGGGGCTGAGTTTGAGACAAAGGCGAGGCCTTCGCGCGGCTTGAGCAGCAAGGGTGCGATCCCATGGCGCGACAGGGCCTCGGCCGCTGGCATCCGGCCTTGGGCCGTGTCCATCTCGCCCTCACCGATCAGGGCGAGGCCGATCATCCCACCCCACATCAGATCGCCCGCGCCGATCGTGGCGCTCTCTCCCAAAACCGGGGTCAGGTCCGCATTCAGGCATGCGGCCAGGGTCTCTGCCAGGATCGGTCGCGCCCCGGTGGCGCCGGTCAGCATGGACTGGATGCGCGCGGCCATGGCGACCCGGACGATCTCGGGCGCCAGGGGCTTGCCCAGCGCATGGGCCCGACCGCGCACGGTGGCTGCCGGGAAATCCGCACGCGCCTGGCCTTCGAGCTTGTCGACAACGCGGGGCCCGAGCCCGGTCGTCACGCCATAGATCGGCGTCTCGGCCGCCATCTCGCGCATCAGGATCGCGTTGCCCCGGACCATGCGCCCGCGCCCCTGATCGCTCAGCGCCACAGGTGCGCCACCGGCCACTGCCACAAGTGCCTCGAGACCCAGCGCATCCGCCCCCAAGATCACAGTCTCTGCCATCTTCGCCTCCTTGCCCCTTGGCCGAATCGCATCGATCGGTCCAAGCTCCGCGCCCAAACAAGCCCCAAGGAGGAGACAGATGAGCCTGCGCATCAACGACACCGCGCCCGATTTCACAGCGGACACCACGGATGGAGAGCTCTCCTTCCACGATTGGATTGGCGATGGCTATGCAGTCCTGTTCAGCCATCCAAAGGACTTCACACCGGTCTGCACCACCGAGCTTGGCACCATGGCTGGCATGACGGAAGAATTCGCCAAGCGCAATGCCAAGATCATCGGCATCTCGGTCGATCCGGTG
>JBCDAS010000300.1:0-4410 GCA_039185235.1 Pseudomonadota bacterium | reverse complement strand
TTGGTTGAGTTGGAGCAGGTCTGAGATGTCGTTCACCTCTGCCGCCGTGCTCTTCGCTGTGATCTGGGCGATGGTCTTCTACATTATCAACCCGCTCTGGCAGAAGAGCCAGTCCGAGGATGGACATGTGGTGCCCGGCACGCCGGCGAGTGCGCCGGTCGATGCGAAACTGCGTTTCAAGGCGCTTTTGACAACTGGTGTGACGGCCATCGTCTTTGCCCTGGTCTATTCGGTGATCGAGTATGAGCTGATTTCCCTCAGCCAGATCTCCATCGCGACACCACCCAGCCTGCGTTAAGACGCAGACCTACCAAGCGGAATCGCCCGCAAGCGGGCGATACGAGATCCCCGCGATCTGCCCGTGCGGGCCGATCGCGGCTGTTGGCCCTGGCTGCGCGTGTCATCCCCGGGCCAGGCGGTGGTATTGGTGGGTCATGGTGGCTGCCCCCAGGATCGGGACGATCAGGTTGAGGATGGGCACGCTGAGGGGCAGCGCGATCAGGGTGCCGGCGAGCCAGATCCTGAAGCTGTTCTTGCGGCGGAGCGCGGTCGCCTCGCTCAGCGGCAGATGGCGGATCGCGATCATCTGGAAGAACTCCCGCCCGAGCAGATAGCCGTTCATCGCGAAAAACAGGAACGGAGCGAGCGGCGGCAAGAGAAGGTAGAGGATCAGAGCAGCGAGATTGGCCAGGATCAGGACGCCCGCGGCGCTGAGGCCATCTTTGATCCCCTCCAGCAAGGTTGGGCTACGGGGCGCTTTGTTTTGCGGAAAGTGTTTCGCCTCAACCGCATCCGCGATCCGATCGAGGAAGATACCAATAAAAACCGCTGTTACTGGGAACATCAGGAAGATCGACGCGAACAGGATGCTGCCTATCGCCAGGCCCTGCAGCCAGGTCAGCGACAGGCTCACCGCGCCGATCCAGGGCAGGGTGAAGAGCGGATCGGGCAGGAAGCTCACGGCCCAGGCTGCGCTGAGCGCTGTTGCGATCAAGAGCCCGATGGTGATCGCCAGCGCCATCAGCAGCACGCCCAGAAACCGACGATCGGTCATCTGGGCGAGCGCTTTGAACAGATCCCTGATCAGAGCCATGTGGTCAGTGCGCCAATCTCTGGGCGGTCCCGCTCGGCCGGGGCGATTTGGGCTGTGCCGAGATGGATGAAACCCGGGACCCACTCACCCTCGGCGCAGCCGAGCGTCTCGCTGAGGAAGTCGGGGTCCTTGCAAAGCGGGCCGGAGAGCCAATTGGCGCCCCATCCCGCCGCGAGCCCGGCATTGACCAGGCTGAGGCAGACGCAGGCGGCGGCCATCTCTTGCTCCCAAAGCGGGATCTTGGCGGAGGGTTTGGGCGAGACGATCACCGCGACAATCGGGACACCATGGCTGAGCGGGACAGCGGCTTTGGCAAGGGCTGCCTCATCTTGGCCAAGCGCGCCCAGCCGCGCCAGTGCCGCCTCGCGGAACGCCGCTTGTGCTGCGGCATCGATCACGACAAAGCGCCAGGGGACGAGTTTGCCGTGATCGGGCACCCGCGAGGCGATTGCCAGAAGATCGGAGATCTCGGCCCGGTTGGGGCCCGGCGCTGTCAGGGTCTTCGCGGTCACCGAGCGCCGGGTCTTCAGAAACTCCAAGGCGGCGGGGGCGGGGCTTGGCATCTCACTGTCCTTTCGCAACTGGGATGGGTGCGGTCAGCTGGCTTAAGGATTGGCGTTGCCGTCCGTTTGGGTCGAAATTCTCGGGCGCGAGCCAGGTCTGGAACGCGGCTTTCAAGGCGGGCCACTCGCTGTCAATCGCCGCGTACCAGGCCGTGTCGCGGTTCTGGCCCTTGACGATCTGGGCCTGGCGGAAGATGCCTTCATAGGAGAAGCCGAACCGCTCTGCCGCGCGCCGCGAGGGCGCATTCATCGCATTGCATTTCCATTCATAGCGCCGATAGCCCGCCTCAAAGGCCCATTGCATCATGAGAAACATGGCCTCGGTGGCGGCGGTGGTCTGCTGGAGACGGGGGGAGAAGGTGATATAGCCCACCTCGATCGAGCCCGCGCCAGGATCGATCCTCAGGAAAGAGGCGGTTCCCACTGCCCGACCCTCGACCAGGATCGCGAATTGCAGGGGATCGGGGCAGGGGGCCTCGGCCTTCAGCCAGGCCAGATAGGCCTCGAGATCGTGGAACGGGCCGTTCGGCATATAGGTGAAGACCCGACCGTCCCGATCCTCGGACAGTGCCTCGAAAAGATCGGGGCCGTGGCAGGGGTCCAACCGCTCCAAGCGGCAATACTGGCCTTCCATAACCGCGTCATCCGGGCGGGGCGGCGGGCTCCAGCCCGGGACATCCGCGCCGATCGGCTGGCCGAACGCATTGCTGCGCGCGGATTGAAACTCGGGCGCGGTCGCGGCCAGCAGCGGCGAGGTCAACGCGCTCAGGGCGATCTTCTGCGCCTCAGCTTCGAAATTCTCCGGGCTGAGCCAAGTCTCGAACGCCGCTTTCAGCCCAGGCCAGTCCTGATCCGTCGCCGCAAAGACCGCCTTGTCGCGGTTGCGCCCCTTGCTCACATAGGCTTGGCGGAAATTCGCCTCATAGCTCAAACCCAGCCGCGCCGCCGCGCGCATCGAGGCCTGGTTGAGCGGATCGCATGTCCACTCAAACCGCCGGTATCCCGCCTCAAAGGCCCAACGCATATGCAGATGCATCGCCTCGGTCGCCATCCGGGTCCGCTGCATGGCGCGGGAGAACATGATCGAGCCCACTTCGATCGACCCTGCTGTCGGCGCAATCGTCATAAAGGCCCCATTGCCCAGCGCCTGGCCGGTCTCCTGGCTGACATAGGCGAAATAGAGCATATCCTCGCGCGCCTCGATCTCGCGCAGCCAGGCCATCAGATCCGCCTCAGATCGAAACGGCTCCTGCATGCGATAGGTCCAATCGCTGCCATCGGCATTGGCCGAGAAGGCGCGCCACAGATCCGCGCCATGGGTCTCGGCCACCAGGGGCTCAAGGCGCACCCACCGGCCCGCCAGAACCTCGCGCCCGGGCTTGGGCGGCGGGGTCCAACCGGGCACCGGCGCGCCAATCGGCTGACCGAGGGGGTTGGTATGGGTCATGGGCTCTGATTCCGAAACTTGGCCGAGGGCGCTCCTGCCCTGTTAGTCCATGCGCGCCGCTCTGCCAACCAAGCGGCGCTCAGGCGGCCACGCCAAACGGGCGCTCGCGCCACCAGGACACGGCAGCCCATTTCTCACCCGCATGCACAGGCAAGCCCGCATGGATCGAAAGCGGGGTCACATCGCGCTCTCCCGCTTGGGTATTGGCAAAGATCAGCAAGCGCCCAGGGGCCGGATCAACCGAGAGATCGAGCTCCGGGAATGCCGTCCCGCCCCCCGCCTCAACCGCATTGAGATAGACCATCGCCGTGAACAAACGTTGGCCGCCATCGGCCTCGAATGCGGCGCGCACCTCCTCGGCGGCACCGGACCAGATGCCATCGACATGGGGCGTGAACTCCTCGCCTGGCCGGTAATGCAGGATCGAGAGGCCCTCACCATGGCCCATAGGCAGCCGCAAGACCTGCGCCAAGCGCTGCATCACGGCCGCGACCGCAGGCTCAGCACTGGGAGCCACATCAAAAGCGCTGTTTGTGCGCTCATCCGAGATCTCCAAGACCGCCTCATCCGTGCCCGCCTCCGCGCGCCGGGTCCGGCCCTGGGCAAGCGCGATCAGCTCTGAACAGGAAGCGGCCGGGAGAAACCCATCCACCACCGCCACCAGCGGGTTCGCATGCAACATCCGGCTGGTCGGTTCATCCACCACCGCCCCCTTTCGTCTGCGCCTTCACCTGATCTCCCAAAGACACGCCCGCCGAGCGCAGCGAGACGAACCGTTTGAGCAAGTCAAACCAAAATTGCGAGCCCAGCATCACGCCAAAGGCCAAAAGCAACCAGCCGAAATAGGGGCGGCGCGGCATTTCGACCTCGGTGTTGGGGGTATAGCCGCCGACATCCGCGCTCGGATACACCGTGACCACCAAACAGGCGACTGAGAACGCGCCCGCATCGACCTTACCCAGAGAGCCGTCATAGGCCCCGCAATGGCCCCAGCCTGTATTGGCCCTCAGCCCCTGAAGCTCTCTCGTCAGGGCCACGGTCTGGGCTTGGACTTCGGTCGTCATTGTCTCTAGATCACCCGGCGCCACCTTTTCGATCCCCAGCTTTACACGCACCTCGTCCAAATCCTTCAACGCGGCGATCTGAGTGGCCTTCGTCACCGCCTCTTGGCGCAACACTTCGTTCTGGCGCAGCTCCGAGGCATAACGCATCGGATCGGTGTTGGTGGCAACTGCCAGGCTGAGACCGATCCAGAACAGAACCATCCGCGTGTTGCGGGTATACCAGCCGCTCACCCGCTCCATGGC
>JBCDAS010000299.1:0-4435 GCA_039185235.1 Pseudomonadota bacterium | reverse complement strand
GGTCCATCGACCGAGGGGGCACAGATCTGGCCATCAATCGCCGTGCGGATCCCGATCCGGGTGCCCACAATCCCGTCGCTTTGGACGACATCGAGCCCCTCGGCAGAGACCAGCGAAGCCGAGTAGCCGGCGCGCTTGTCCCAATGGATCCGGGCCTCCTCGGGGCGATCAAGGATCAGGCAAGTCTCGCTGATCTCGACCACACGCTCGCCTGAAAGCTCGCCCCGGAACTGCACAGCGCCAGAGCCAACTCCGGCGATCAGATCTGCGTATTCGGAAGGTTCCGGCCAATGGGCCATAAGCGAGGCGCCCGCAAGTTCGGGGATCGCACGCTCTGAGATCCAGTCGATGGCGACACAGGGATCAGGTCGTTCGAGCGCGCGCATACCAGTGAACAGCACATAGGCCGCAGCCCCCGCCGCAACCAGATGTGGGAGGCTCAACCGCCTCCGCCGTTTGACCCTATAGCGCATCGCCCAGTCGCCCCTTGCCCAAGGAGCCCTTTCAATTTTCGGCAATTTGATAGGGATTTGGTTAGCGAAGCCTTAATGCTCAGAGCCGGGCAAGATGCGTCGCCAGATCGTCGAGCTTGTCCTGCCCCCAAAACCGCTCCTCACCAATGATATAGAAAGGCACGCCAAAGGCGCCTCGGGCGATCGCTTCATCGGTGTTTGCTTCATAAAGCGCCCGCGCGGCGTCCAGATCGATCGGACCGGGCTCTGCCCCGACCTCGGCCAGCTTCTCCGCCACGACGGCCGGATCGGCGATGTCTTTCTGCTCGACCCAAACGGCGGTCAAAAACGCCCGCGCCAAAGCGCCCGCCGGGCCGCCCGCTTGGGCGACGGCGATCACGCTGAGCGAGGCAGGCTCGGGATCGGTCGGCCAGTGGGCGGGTTGGAAGTGATAGGGCATCCCGGTTTTGGCCGAGGTCCGTCGCAACTCCTGCGCGCGGTACTCCTGACGCGCCACCGGACGCTCGGCCAAAGGCAGCCCTCCGGTTGCCTTGAAGACCCGCGTCGCATCGATCGGCTTATAGGTAATCGCCGCGCCATGGGCCGCGGCCATCTCCTCAAGCCGCGCACCGGCGAAGTAGGTCCAGGGGCTGAGCAGTGAAAAGAAATAGTCGATCGCGGCCATAGGTTCCTCCCAGCTTAGCCTCAGCTTTTGCCACAGAATCATTGATCGTTCAGGCCGGTCCGGTATGACACATCCGTGACGGTCGGGTCAGGGGAAACCGAGGGGTGGCGTATGAAGACCGAGGTGAAGATGAAGCTCATCGCGGGCAATGCAAACCTGCCGCTCGCCAATGCAATCTCACGGCGCATGTCGGTCTATCGCGGCGACACGGTCGCGCTGACATCGGCCCGGGTGGAGCGGTTCAACGACGGCGAGATCTTTGTCGAGATCCATGACAATGTCCGTGGCGAGGATGTGTTTATCCTCCAACCCACCTCGAAGCCCGCAAATGACAATCTGATGGAGATCCTGATCATCGCGGATGCGCTGAAGCGCTCCTCGGCGGCCCGGATCACCGCGGTGATGCCCTATTTCGGCTATGCGCGGCAGGATCGGCGTTCTGCGGCGCGCACGCCGATCTCGGCCAAGCTGGTCGCAAATTTGCTCACCGAGGCAGGCGTTGACCGGGTGCTGACCATGGATCTGCATGCGGGCCAGATCCAAGGCTTCTTCGACATTCCGGTCGATAACCTCTACGCCTCGCCGGTCTTCGCGCTGGATGTGAAACACCATATCAACGGCAAGACCGACAAGGTCACCGTGGTCTCACCCGATGTCGGCGGCGTGGTGCGGGCACGCGATCTGGCCAAACGCATCGATGCCGAGCTGGCGATTGTCGACAAACGCCGGTCCGAGGTGGGCAAAGTCGATGAAATGATCCTGATCGGCGATGTGAAAGACCGGATCTGCCTGATCGTCGATGATATCTGCGACACGGCCGGGACGCTTTGTAAGGCAGCCCAACTGCTCCTCGATGAGGGCGCCAAGGAAGTGCATGCATATATCAGCCATGGCGTGCTCTCAGGCCCGGCGATCGAGCGGGTGACCAACTCCGCGCTCAAGTCGCTGGTGATCACCGATTCGATCGAGCCTACGCCCGAGACCAAGGAGGCGCATAACATCCGCGTCGTCTCGATCGCGCCGATGTTTGCCCAAGCGGTGCTGAATGTCGCCAATGACACATCAGTCAGCTCGCTCTTTCGCGAAGAGCAGCTTGGACCGATCTACGAGGCGTTTTATCGCTTTGACTGAATTGACAGAGCGCGCGGCAATCGACTATACGCCGCGTCTCTGAAGAGATTTCGCTGCGCCGATGCTGGCAGCAGCCTTTTGACCCGGACGAGCCCAGAGCGGGCAAGGAGCAAGACGATGAAGGCCGATATTCATCCCGACTACCATATGATCGAGGTCAAGATGACCGATGGATCGATGATCCAGATGCGCTCGACCTATGGCTCCGAGGGCGACACGCTGACCCTCGATATCGACCCGAGCGCCCACCCGGCCTGGACCGGTGGCGGTGCACGCCTGCTCGACACAGGGGGCCGGGTCTCGAAGTTCAAGAAAAAGTTCGAAGGCTTCGGCTTCTGATCGAGCCGACCGCCCTTATCATGAAAGCCGCCCGCGCCAAACGGGCGGTTTTTTCATTGCCATAAACCCAAGCAATCCGAGTCGAACCAAACGGAATGCGGGCCAAGGCCCGCATACACCTATGTTTGGCGCCCTCCCAGGCGCATTGGCCCCAGTCGGACTGCACTCGCACAACTCTGAGCTAGGCGCTGGGCGTCCCTGCCCATGCTTGCATGGGTGGCGGGCTTGGCCCGCCATAGGCCCGTCAGGGCCCAGGGACGCTTGCGATGGTCGTTGGGCTGCATTGCGCTGACTTGCACCTTGATCTCAAGTTTCGTTAGACTCAGCGCCGTCTGATCTGGCCAAGCTTCTCCGAAACCAGAGGCCCCATCGCAATGTGTCGATTGCTCCTACTTCTGACCATGCTCATCGCAAGCCCGAGCTTGGCGGAGGAGGCAAGCTGGGCGTTTCCCACTTTGCGGGACCCTTTCGCCTCCGAAGCGCTCTTGGATCTGAGCCAGCTCAATGAGGCGGTTGCAGGAGAGACCGGCTTCATCCGGCTCTCCCCCGACGGAAACAGCTTTGTCCGCGGAGATGGCCAGCCGATCCGGTTCTGGGCGGTCAATACCGAGATCTGGCAAGTTGAAGGCGCCGCACTCCGCGAACATGCGCGATTTCTTGCCAAGCGCGGTGTCAATATGGTGCGCTTTCATGGCCATATCCCGCAATCAGGGCGTGATAATGCGCCCATTGACGCCATCAACGAAGCCCAGCGCGACCAGCTTTGGCGTCTGATCTCGGCCATGAAGTCGCATGGGATCTATGTCACGCTGAGCCCCTATTTTCCCCATGCTGTGAGCCGCGAGACAACCGCGCGCTGGCCAGTTCCCCTCGACAGTCCCGGCATGACAGGGCTGATCTATTTCGACCCCAGAGTGCAGGAGGCTTATAAGGCTTGGCTGCGACAGCTTCTCTTGCCGGAGAACCCCTATACTGGCCTTGCGCTCAAGGATGATCCGGCCTTGGCAATCCTGCAGATGCAGAACGAGGATTCGCTTCTGTTCTGGACGCTCAACACGCTCAAGGGCCGCGAAATGCGCATGCTCGCCCAGCGTCTTGGCATGTTCCTAGGCGAGAAATATGGAAGCCTGGCCAAAGCCCGGCAGGCTTGGCGCAACGCCGCCGCCCCTGGCCCGATCGATGGGCTCGCCGATGATTGGGATCAGGGCATCATTGCACTTGCTGGCCTTTGGCATCTCACGCGCGCAGCCAACACGGGGCGGGCGGAGGCTCGCATCCGCGATCAGGCGCAGTTTCTGAGCCAGCTTATGCGGGACTGGCATCGCGAGATCGCCCGCTTTCTGCGTGAGGAGATCGGGGCGCGCCAGCTCTTCAACGCTGGCAATTGGAAGACCGCCGATGCGATCGCGCTGGATGATCTCGAGCGCTGGAGCTATCTGCCGGGCGAGGTCGTCGGCGTGAACCACTATGTCAGCCGATTGCATCAAGGCGCCTATGACGGTTGGGCGATCGTCGCTGGGGATCGGTTTCGCGGAGAGGGGATCCTCGGCGATCCTCTCGCCCTTCCGATTGCGCAACGCCAACCCGTGGGCCGGGCCTATATCCTGCCCGAGACGCTTTGGGTTCCGCCGATTTGGGAGCAGAGCGAGGCGCCCCTTCTGATGGCGGCCTATCAGGCGCTGGGCGGGGTCGATATCAGCTATTGGTTCCGGATGCGCGAGACCCAGTGGCGCGCGCCGGGCTCGGCCAACGGGTATCTGCCAAGCATCGGCAAATGGCAGGCGGGCACGCCGATGATCTTTGGCATGTTCCCCGCCGCCGCGCTGAT
>JBCDAS010000298.1:0-4501 GCA_039185235.1 Pseudomonadota bacterium | reverse complement strand
CATGAACAAGGGTTGGAAAAGCTGAGCGAATGGAGGGGGTTGGTGGGTGACCTCCCCCTGATCGCGATTGGTGGATTTACGGTAGAGCGGGCGGCAGGGGCATTTGCGGCCGGCGCGGATGCGGTCTCTGTCGTGACCGATATTACGCTGAACTCCGATCCCGAGGCCCGCTGCTCCGAATGGATCCAGGCAACGCGCGCGTGAACCAAGCGGAATGCGCGGGCAAGCCCGCGCATACACCTATACATGGCGCCCGTTCGGGCGCGTTGGCGCCGGTTGAGAGGCCTGCGCTAGACCAAAATCGTTTCAACCTGAATCAGGTTGAGAAGGAACTTTTCCAGATTCAAATGCTTGAGCAAAATCCTACGATCTGACTGCTTCAGTCAGATCCGGTTTTGCTCTAATAGGGCATCGGATGCGCTCGATGGGCGGTGTCGATCTCTTCGAGAACCTCGTCACTCAACACCATATCCGCCGCACCGAGTGCGATCTCAAGCTGATCCATCCGTGTCGCGCCAAAGATGGCGGAGGCCATGAAGGGGCGGGAGAAGCACCAGGCCAGCGCCATTTGGCAGGGATCGAGCCCGTGGCGCTCGGCGATCCCAAGATAAGCGCCAATCGCCGGTTCAACCCTTGGGCCCATCCTGCCACCGAGATTTGGATTAATCGCCCGGCGCGAGCCCGGAGGGGTTTGGTTTCCCTGATACTTACCCGATAACAGCCCGACCGCCAGGGGCGAGAAGGCCAATAGCCCGACATCCTCGTTATGGCTGAGCTCCGCCAGATCGAGATCATAGATCCGGCAGAGCAGCGAGTATTCGTTTTGGATCGAGACAACGCGAGGCAGCCCCTCCGCCTCGGCGATCTCGAGGAATTGCTGTGTCCCCCAGGCGCTTTCGTTGGAGAGGCCGATATGGCGGATCTTGCCTTCTTCGATCAAAGCGGCGGCGGTTTCGAGTACATCGCGGATATGGGCACGGGTCTCCTCGCGGGATTGCCGGGTCGGATCATAGCGCCAGTACTGGCGGAAATGGTAGGAGCCGCGATTGGGCCAATGCAGCTGGTAGAGATCGACATAGTCGGTTTGCAAACGCGCCAAGCTGCCCTCGATCGCCCGGCGCATCGCATCGCCCGAGATCGGCTCACCCTTCCGGCTCCCGGTTGCGCCATTGCCCGAGATCTTGGTGGCCAGGATCATCCGATCGCGCGCGCCGCCCTTGGCAAACCAGCGCCCGATCACCCGTTCGGTCTCGCCTTGCGTCTCGGCGCTGATCGGGTTGACTGGATACATCTCCGCCGTATCGACAAAATTGATCCCCGCCTCGAGCGAGCGGTCGATCTGGGCATGGCCCTCTTCAGTGGTGTTCTGCGTGCCCCAGGTCATGGAGCCAAGGCAGAGCAGGCTGACCTCGAGATCGGTCCGGCCCAAACGGCGATACTGCATGGAGATGTCCTTCACGTGGTTTGACGGCGCAACCCTGCCCCGCCCGCGCGTCGGGCTCAAGGCCAAAGCCGTTCACCTGGCAGCAAGGCGCCATCGTGCTATAAGGCGGCCATGGTGCTCTTCAATCAGATCCCAGTGTCGCTCGTCAGTGCGATTGCGCTCCTCATCTCGCTGGCGCTGGCGCTGGGGATGGCGCGAAATGGGCTGACGCGGAGCTTTTATCTGGCGCTGATGTGCTTGCATGTCCTTGGCTCCCTGGCGGTTTACGCCCTGACGCTTAGGGCGCCGGCGGATGCGCATCGCTATTACGCGGAATCTGAGTGGCTGCGGGAGTTTGCGCTTGGCACTCAGTTCATCAGCTTCACTCTGGGCTGGATCAGGGAGTTCACGAACCTCACCTTCCTCGATGCATTTATGCTCTTCCAGATCCCCGGGCTGGTGGGCATTCTGTTGCTCCATCGGGCCGCCACGCATATCGCCGCCGAGGAGTTCAACACCCGAGTTCTGCTCCTGGGCCTGCTTTTGCTCTCACCGGGGCTGCATATGTGGACCTCCTCGATCGGCAAGGACAGTCTGGCGATTTTTGCCTATGGGCTGATCTCGATCGCGGTGATGCGTCGGGAAGTCAACTTGCTCTATCTCAGCTTGGGGCTTTTGATCTATTTCCTGATCCGCCCGCATATCGCCTTTGAACTTGTGGCGGCGATGATGCTGGCCTTCCTGCCGATCTTAGGCCAATCAACCCGGCGCACCCGTCTCCTCGGGTTTGGTGCGGCAGCTCTGTTCCTGATCATGCTGCCCTTTGTCTTCGGCTTTGTCGGGATTGATGGCAAAGGCGTCGATGATGTGCAGACCTATGTCGAGAGCCGCCAGAACATCGCGTTCCGAGGTGGCAGCTCTTTCGACCTCGTCCTGCTCAACCCGGTCGAACGGATTTTAACCACCATGTTCCGTCCCTTCTTTTTCGACGCAATCAACATCTTTGGCTTGGCGGCATCGGTCGAAAACCTGTTCTTGCTGTTGATCTTCGGGTACCTCGCCTGGCACTTCCAATTGATCCTGATCCTGATGAAGAACTCTGCAATGCTGCGGTTCCATGTGTTCTTCATGCTGATTTTCCTGGCGATTTTCACCCAGACGGTCGGAAATCTGGGATTGGCGCTGCGCCAGAAAGTTATGATGATCCCGGCGCTGTTCATCCTGCTGACAATGGTGATCGCCTATAAGAACCGCCGTCGACAGGAGCGGCGGGAGGCGTTGAGCACCAGCGCCCAGCCTGCCCAGTGATCAGAGCCGCCCAACCGCGTCGAGCACCTCGCAGGTCTTGGCGATCTCGTTTTCGGTCAGGGTTGGGTGGACCAACAGCATGACACTGCTCTCGCCCAGTTTGCGGGCAACGGGCAGGCGCGGCTGGTCGGGAAATGCAGCCTCGCGGTAGATCTCCGGGCAGATCCCTTGCATGGCGGGCACCCCGGCTCTGTTGATTTTCGCGATCAGCCCGTCGCGATCGACCCCTTTAGAGATCGCCGCATCCGAGAGAAAGAGGTAGAGCTTGTAGAAGCCATGGGCGACCCGGTTCGGGATCTCCGGCACGCGGAAGACGTCCAGATCCCGGGCGCTCGCCATGATCGCACCCGCGTTTTCGGTGCGCGCCCGGTGCCACTGCGCCATCCGGCCAAGTTGGATGCGCCCAAGGGCGGATTGCATCTCGGTCAGCCGGAAATTGCTACCGAGGCTTTGGTGCAACCAGCGAAACCCAGGTGGATGGTCACGCCGCTGCACTTCGTCCCAATCCTTACCGTGATCTTTGAAAGCCCACATCCGCTTCCAGATTTCCGGGTCATTGCAGGTGACCATGCCGCCCTCGCCGCCGGTGGTCATGATCTTGTCCTGACAGAAGGACCAGGCGGCGACATCGCCGAGGCCGCCGACCGGACGGCCATCGAGCCGTGCACCATGGGCTTGAGCGCAATCCTCGATCAGCCGGATGTCCCGGTCTTGGACCAGATCTCGAAACCCTGCCATGTCACAGGGCCAGCCCGCCAGATGGACACAGAGGATCGCCCGCGTGCGTTCGGTAATCAGAGGGGCCACCGTGTCTGGCGTGATATTCTGGCTCTCAGCATCCACATCGGCAAAGGCCGGCACCGCCCCAGCATTGGCAATCGCCGAGGCCGAGGCCACGAAACTGCGCGGTGTGACAACCACCTCATCGCCTGGCCCAATGCCAATGCCGTGCAACGCCAGATCCAGCGCCAAAGTCCCGTTGGCAACTGCAATTGCGTGATCCGTCCCAGCAAACTCGGCGAATGCGCGTTCAAAAGCGCGCCCCTCCTCGCCGGTCCAGTAGTTCACACGGTTGGAGAGCAAGACCCGGCTCACCGCCTCGGCTTCTTCCGCATCGAAGCTTGGCCATGGGCTGAACGGGCCACCCAGCATCACTTGACCATGGGACGCGCAGGGACACCCACCACCGTGGTTCCGGGCGCGACATCCTTTGTGACAAGCGCATGCGCACCGACCACGGCCCCCTTGCCAATCCGGGTCGGCTTGCCATCTTGGCCCGGCAAGACGCTGGCCCCCGTCCCGATATAGACGTCATCCTCGATCAAGCAGCGCCCATTCACGGCAACTTTTGGTGCGAGGGTCACGAAGTCTCCCACCACGCTGTCATGACCGACGAAACTGAACACGCCGCAATGAAAGCCCATTCCGATCGTCAAATCCGCTGTTAGGATCGTAGAATGAATCAGCAGGGCACCCGGCCCAAACGTCACATTATCGCCGATCACAGCATTCGGCGCGACGATCGAGAACAGCTCGAACCCGGCCTCAAGGACTTGTTCAGTCTTGCGGCGACGCAGCGCAGGATCGCCGAAAGCGACTGTGATCTCGGCACCCTCGGCCTCGCGCAACCGGCAGGCCTCTTCGAAAGAAATCGCTTCTCCTTCTGGAGTGTCATCGACCAGCAGGAATTCCTCATTAGGCATTACGAGACGCGCGGCATGTCGGATTTCGCGACCATAGCCGCCCGCATTATAGATCAGTTTCATTTCT
>JBCDAS010000297.1:0-4506 GCA_039185235.1 Pseudomonadota bacterium | reverse complement strand
AGGGGCGGCGGTATGCGACGCTGGAAGACTTCCGAAACTTCGTTCGGCTCAGCTTCCTCTCGCCCTGGCTGCACCATTCCGGCGGCACCGTGTGCGAGCCAGTGGATATACCCGTCAACAAGCGCCACCTCGACATGGTTCATGCGCATCTCACACTATCTACGAAACCTTTCATGGGGGGTGTCACCTCGGCCCAGCGCGCCCAGGATTCGATCGAGATGGCCCGGATTGTCCATGGGCAAAGCTTCATGGAACATCACGCAGCAATCCAGGCGAACATCAATGTGAACTCCCCGCTGGTCTATGACGACACCATGTCCGGCGTGCTGAGGACCTATGCCGCGGCCAACCAATGCGTGGCCGTCTCTCCGGCGATTTTTGGCGGAGCCATGGGTCCCCTCAGCCCCGCATCGGTGGCTGCGCAGACGCTGGCCGAGGCGATGGTAGGGATCGCGCTCGCGCAATTGGTCCGCCCAGGCTGCCCATGCGTCTTTGGCAGCTTCCACTCGACGATGAACCTCAGATCCGGCGCGCTGACCTTTGGCTCGCCCGAGGCCAGTCTGACAACCTTCGCCCTCGCTCAATTGGGCCGCCGCCTGGGCGTGCCGGTCAGGTCCGGGGGCGGCCAGATCACCGCCGCCAACTGTGCAGACGGTCAGGCCATGCAAGAGTCGAGCAGCGCCATGTGGGCAACCCTCCTCTCCGGGGCCAATCAGGTCTGGCATGCGGCTGGCTGGCTCGAGGGTGGGCTCACCATGTCCTACGAGAAATTCGTCATGGATCTCGACCATTGTGGCGCGATGCTGCGGATGTTGCAGGGCTTCTCAACCGATGCCGAGGCGATGGGGCGCGATGCCTATCTGGAGACCGGACCGGGACAGAACTTCCTCTCCACAGCCCATACTCAACGCCATTTCCGCGACGCCAACTACCTGACCGAAATCCCAGAGCCTGGTCCTTATGAAACCTGGGTCGAGAACGGATCACCGACCTTGGAGCAGCGTGCCAATGCACGGTGGAAATCAATGCTCGCAGCCTATGAACAGCCGCCTATGGAAGACCCCATCCGCGAGGCGCTCGACACCTTCGTGGCGCGCCGAAAGTCCGAAATGAACGATGAATGGTATTGACCAGAGGGAGACCCTGATGACCGAAGAACTCAGCCGCAGCTCCGCCTTAGCCGATCGCCACCGCGCCCTTGGATCCGGGCTTGAGGATTGGAACGGAATGGGCACGGCCTGGAGCTATGACACTGACCCCAATGACGAGCATGACGCAGTGCGCGAGCGGGCAGGCATGTTCGACATGTCCCCGCTCAAGAAAGTCTTCGTGCGCGGGCCCGATGCCGCCCTGGTGCTCGATCATCTCACCACCCGCGATATCAGCCGGATCGCCCCGGGTCAGGCGGCGTATCTCTCGGTCCTGACCGATCAAGGGACTATGGCCGATGACGCCATCGTCTCGAACAATGGTGAAGAGGAGTGGATGATCGTCCACGGCTCGGGCGATACCATGGCGTTGCTCGAAGCCTCAGCTGCTGGAAAGAACGCGCAGATTTCCTTTACCGACGATCTGCACGATCTGTCGGTCCAGGGGCCCGAGGCACTCAGCCTCCTCAGCCCCCATTGCTCGATCGATCTCGCGTCGATGCGGTACTTCCACCATGCCTCAGCCGATCTCTTCGGCCATCCCTGCCGGATCTCGCGCACGGGCTATTCCGGCGAGCGCGGCTATGAGATCTTTGCCACCGCCGAGCACATCACCCAGATCTGGGACAAGCTGGTCGAGGCGGGCGTCATGCCCTGCTCCTTCACAGCACTCGATAAAGTGCGGATCGAAGCCGGGCTCCTCTTTTACGGCTATGACATGACCACCGATCACACCCCGTGGGAGGTCGGCCTCGGCTTCACCATCAGCCGCTCAAAGGGTGATTTCCGGGGCAAGACGGCCGTCATGGCGGCCAAGGGCCACGAGAAGATCCGCAATGTCGGTCTCGACATCGCCCATAATGACATGGTTGCGGGCGGCGAGACGCTCTCGCTGGACGGTGCAGAGCTTGGCGTTATCAACAGCCCCGCCTATTCGCATCGTCTGGGCAAATCACTGGCGCTGGCGCATATCGACCCCAATATCCCCCAAGGCACCACGCTGGCAGTCACGGGCGACGGGCTCTCGACCACAGCTACGGTTGTCCCAATGCCGATCTATGACCCGCAAAAAGCACGCACCCACGCCGCGTAAAGGTCAGACCGGAACCGGCTCCAACGCCAGATAGTCCTTCAGGGGCTGGGTGCTCGCCGCATCGCCAGCGACCTCGCGGTTCAGGAAGTCGATTGCAGCGGCTTCATGCTCAGTCAACAACTTCAGCGCCGGGAGATCGTCTGCCGGCGCCATCGCCTCCAGCCCGTGGAAATCGTCCATATAGGCGGGGAAGCTTTTGTGCATATAGCCGATCAGCGCGTCCCAATCCTGATGCGCGGTCTTCACATAGTCCCGGCCCATCGCCTGCAACTCGCCCACGGAGCGCGGGGTGAGGTCGTATTTCTCCACCAGCGGGCGGACCAGTTTGGCCGCGTGGCGCTCCACATCAGCCAGCAGAGTCATCTTCTCCTTGCGATCGGGGGCATCAAACAGCTCGGCAAATGCCCGAAATTCCGCGTCCCCCATGATCTCCTCTTCATAGTAGAGGAGCAGTGTCTCCAGGTACTTCTTCTGCGGATCCGTCGTCTCGGCCTTCTCCGGCTTTGGCCCCAAATCCACCCGTTCATGGCGGAGCGGGTCGTCGATATTGACCGTCTCCTCCAACTCCCGCGCGACGCGGTGACCAGAATAAACCGCCTGCGCCACGATCCCCGGCGCCTCGCAATCGCCGATCCGGGTCACGGAGAAGGGCGCATCGGTCAACTCGTGAAACAGCGTGTCGTTCGACAGGCGCTGCCCCACCAGCACCAGATTGGCCGCGGGCAGCACCTTCTCCGCCTCGGTATAAGCACAGCTGAGCGTCACGGTCGCGCCGTCGAAGACCCCCATGGAGTGCGAGGGCACAATCTCCACCCCCAACGCCATAATCCGCGCCCGCATCCGCCAGTTCTCCGACGTCTTGCCCGCCCAGGAGCCAATTGTGTCGGACTCAGTCACCATGGTGACCGGGACATCCGCCTGGCGCAGCTTCTCGGCAATCGCGACGCCCATGTAATAGCCATCCGCATCGAACAGCACGGTCGGCCCTTTGGGCAGCTTGCCATCCATGATGTCGTCGGGGGTGAACACCCGATCAGCCGCCTCCGGCGTCGCAACATCCGCATAGATCCGGTGATTGAACAATTGCCGCCGCCATGTCGCGCCTGTGGCCAGGATCACGTGATCCGGCTCCACATCTTTGATGTCCTGAGCGGTCATCGGGCTTTCGCGGAAGATCTCGACATTGGGCATCTCGAGGAGCTGCTGCTCGCGATAATCGCGCACCCGGATATACTCGCTCATCCCCGGCAAGCTGGCCTCACGCGCCACCCGCCCGCCAAGCACCCGCGTCGCCTCCGCCAGCATCACGTCATAGCCGCGCGCGCCTAGTGCACGGGCGGCTTCCAGCCCCGCAGGCCCGGCGCCCACCACCAGCACGCGGGCGTCCGAGCGTTTGGGCTGCATCTTCTCCGGGTGCCAGCCCTTGCGCCACTCCTCGCCCATGGTCGGGTTCTGGGTGCAGCGCACCGGCACGCCCAGACTGTCGCCCGAGTAGCAGATATTGCAGCCAATACACTCCCGGATCTCCCACAGCCGGCCTTCTTCGATCTTCTTCGGTAGGAACGGATCAGCAATCGAAGGCCGCGCCGCCCCGATCAAATCGACCACGCCTTGCTTGATCTGGCGCACCATCGTGTCGGGCGAGGTGAACCGCCCCACCGTCACAACCGGCTTCGAGGTCATCGCCTTGAAGTCGCGCATATAGGCTTCCAACGCGCCCTCTTTGACAAACCGCGAGGAGCCCATCTCCAGATCGTAATCCGCGACGTTGATGTCCCAGAGGTCCGGCAGATCCGCCATCATGGCGAACATCTCCTTGCGCTCGCCGAAC
This sequence comes from Pseudomonadota bacterium, assembly GCA_039185235.1. Lineage (GTDB taxonomy): Bacteria > Pseudomonadota > Alphaproteobacteria > Rhodobacterales > Rhodobacteraceae > Thermohalobaculum. The sequence goes on along the minus strand of JBCDAS010000297.1, from coordinate 434 downwards.
TCGGGCACGCCATCCTCGACGATCTTCTCGTCACAGGCAAAGCGCACGGCGACCGCACAACGATCGCCCACGGCCTCCTTGGTCTCTTCGATCAACTCACGGACCAGCCGGGTCCGGTTCTGCAACGAGCCGCCATACTCGTCGCCCCGCGTGTTCATCACCGGGTTCAGGAAATGCGAGAGCAAATAGCCATGGGTCGCATAGACATAGACGATGTCATACCCCGCCTCGCGCGCCCGCAACGCTGCTTTCTTGTGCCAGCGCCGCAGGTTGCGGATATCGGTCTTGTCCATCGCCCGGGTCTGAAACGGATGCCCCTCCGGCGCCGGATAGCTGCCCAGATCCAAGCTGACTTCCCGGGTGAAATAGTTGGAACAGCGCAGGCCCCCATACCACAGCTCCGCCCCCGCGAGCGCCCCATGGGCATGGACCTT
>JBCDAS010000296.1:0-4541 GCA_039185235.1 Pseudomonadota bacterium | reverse complement strand
TTGATCTCCTCAAGCGTACCACCGATCGAGCTGGCCGCGTTCGAGGCCACAGCAACGGTCGATGACCCGAGCGAGAGGCTTTCCGAGATCGCCTGGAAGCCGCTCACATCCGAGCGCATGACTTCCGAAATAGCGAAGATCGCCGCGTTGTCCTTGGCCGAGCCCACTTTCAGGCCGGTCGAGATTTCGCTCTGAACTTGACCCAAGTCTTTGTTGATCATGCTCAGAGTCTGCAGCGCAACCATGGCGCTGTTGTTGGTCAGAATGCTACCCATAGCTTTTCCCTTGTGCTTTCGGTGCTTTAACACCGCGTTCCACAGATCCGGATTTTCCGGCAGAGCCCCGCAGGTTCAGCGAGTAACCAAAGCCTCTTCGAAGGCACGGTCGGGCCCGTTCTGGCCACTGGGAGGGGACCATGGGCGAGATTCCCTAATAAACCCTCTCTGGGACCGCTCGGGTTGAGCAGTTTCATCGAAAGACACGGGAGAGCGCCTCATAAAGGCGCATGTCCTGGCGCACGCATAAGGGGGATCGGGCATCGCAGTCCTCGCCCGAATAGGATGGGAAAGCTGAGCTATACCTTCTCAGTGGGTCCTCTTGAGGCAGGCATAAGTGTATCCCTCCTCGACCAGTTCAGTCACAGCGCTCAAGTCCATATCCACAACCGGCAGGATCATCCGGTCTGGGGCGGCCCCCTGCTTTGCCAAAAACTCCCAGCGATAGCCATGTTGTTGGTAGAGCGGCAGCGCCATGCCGAAGAAAAGCGATCCATCAGGGAACATGTGGCTACAAATCAGATCCGGCGCCCGTTCAAGCACATAAGCAGGCTCGTATCTCATATGACCAGGGATCGCACCTTGAGCTTTGGTGCGCGCGATATATTTTTCATTTAACCCAAGCATATCAATGGTTTGCGCCTCAGAGAAAAACGGTATCTTCCCAGCTGCATCGACCGCGACCGTCGCAGTTCTGAAGTTCTTGTGCAGGTGCTCTCCGACCGCAAGGTATTGATCTTGCGAGCGCTGAATGAAGTCGTATGTGAGCCTGGGATCATACGCAAAGGAAGCGAGTTGAGCAGATATCGTGACAAGCGCAACACCCGATAGGATTGCCGGGCCGAAGCGGTCACAAACCTGCACTGCGGTGATCGCAGCTATGGCAAAAAGCACAAGCAAAAATCGGTCTCGATAAATGTCGCCGCCGATTGCAATATAGTAGGGCACCAGCGCCAGGAAAAAGAGCAAGCCCGCATCGACATGGAAGAGGTTCCGCCTGCCGGTGTAAACAGCTCTAAGATGCCGAAGAGCGATCACCGACATCAAGATCATGCCGACCAAAAGACCATTCTGCAGAGATACCGCGCCCAGATACCCGATCGCCACGATCAGCCGCTCCTGGTTTTGCGCGCTCACTTTTGCATAATACGTGTTCGGCATAAGCTCGCCGAAATACCCGTATCGCGCGGCCATCAAGCCAAAGAAAACAGCCGCTAAAGACGCCAGGATGACGACCGCATAGGTCCATTCCTTGCGCAAGATCAGCCAAACGGCCGCAGCAAATGGCACAATAAAGCCGTCAGTTCTAAGCCCAGTGAGAATGCCCACGATCAGGCCAAGGCGGATCGCCCCTCCGCGCGCGCCTCTCTCGATCCGCTGCAACTGCGCGAATAAAAGCAATTGGCCAAGAAACACAAATGAGGTCTCCAAGCCCGAGGTCGCGTTGATCCAGATCGAAGGACAAAGCGCAACGCACCACGCTCCAACCAATACGCCATGATCCGAAACCTCGGATCTTCGCAGGATCGAAACGGTCACCAGAACCGAGGCCGCAGCGCAAAGCGCCCCCAGAACAGCGATCACAGGATAGAGGAGATCCTTGCCCACCACAGCATAGACCAAGGCCGAAAGCGCCAGGTGAAACGGGTTCGAAAACCCCTCGACCGGTGGCACATCATTCAGATTGAATGACAGAATTCCATGCTCGATCAGGTTTTGCGCATATCTGAACGTGATGAACGCATCATCATTGCCCCAGCTCTGCCCTTGCTGGGCTCTGATATAGAAGCCTCCCAGATAGTGGATGTAGCACCAGAACAGCAAAACTGCCGCAGCACCATATTCAAGGCCGCGTACAGCGATGCGGTCAGGAGACATGGAGGGAGGCTCTAGTTGTCGAGGAAGCTCCGCAGCTTCCGGCTCCGGCTCGGATGCTTCAGTTTTCTGAGTGCTTTGGCCTCGATCTGGCGAATCCGTTCACGGGTGACCGAGAATTGCTGGCCGACCTCTTCCAATGTGTGATCGGTGTTCATCCCGATGCCAAAGCGCATCCGCAGGACACGCTCCTCGCGCGGCGTCAGGCTGGCCAAGACCCGGGTGGTTGTGTCCTTCAGGTTCGACTGAATCGCACTGTCGAGCGGCAAGACCGCGTTCTTGTCCTCGATGAAATCGCCGAGTTGGCTGTCCTCCTCGTCCCCGATCGGCGTCTCCAGCGAGATCGGTTCCTTGGCGATCTTCATCACCTTGCGGACTTTCTCCAGCGGCATCTGCAACTTGGCGGCCAGCTCCTCCGGTGTCGGTTCGCGACCGATCTCATGGAGCATCTGGCGCCCGGTCCGGACCAGCTTGTTGATCGTTTCGATCATATGCACAGGAATCCGGATCGTACGCGCCTGATCCGCGATCGAGCGGGTGATCGCCTGGCGGATCCACCATGTCGCATAGGTCGAGAATTTATAGCCCCGGCGATACTCGAACTTATCAACCGCTTTCATCAGGCCGATATTGCCTTCCTGAATAAGATCAAGGAATTGCAGGCCGCGGTTCGTGTACTTTTTCGCGATCGAGATCACCAGGCGCAGGTTCGCCTCGACCATCTCTTTCTTGGCAATCCGGGCTTCTTTCTCACCCTTTTGCACGGTTTGAACGATGCGGCGGAATTCCGGGATATCGACGCCCACATGCTGGCCGATCTCGCCCACTTCGGCGCGCAGGCTCTCTAGCCGACCGCGCTCGGTCTCCACCATCTTTGACCAACCTTTGCCGGACAGGCCTGCAACCCGGTCGATCCAGTTGGGATCCAACTCCGAGCCGCGATATTCGGTGATGAACTCCTTGCGGTTCACCCGGTGGTGATCCGCCATCTTCACGATCTGGCCTTCCACGGTCATCAGACGGCGATTGATCCCATAAAGCTGGTCGATCAGCGCCTCGATCCGGTTGTTGTGCAGGTGAAGCTCATTCACCTGGCGCACAACCTCGTTGCGCAGCCGCTGGTAGTCGCGCTCCTGTCCCGCCGAGAACTTGCTGTTCTCATTCAATGCCGCTTCCAGACGCTCGGTCTGCATGGCACGGAGTTTTTCATAGTCTTCCGCGATCTGATCGAGCTTCTCCAGAACGCCGGGTTTCAGCTCCGCCTCCATCGCCGCGAGGGAGAGATTGGCCTGCGCCTCCTCATCATCCGCATCGGCTTGCGAGACCGGCTCGCCATTCTCGTCAGTCTGGGCTTCTTCTTCCGAGCTTTCTTCGCTGGCCTCCTCCGCCTCCTCCGGCTCATCCGCGCCGGGGGTGACCGTGGTCATATCATCGTTATCGGTCGTTTTGCCGAAAGTGGTCTCGAGATCGATCACATCGCGCAGCAGGATCTCTTCTTCCAACAGCTCCCGGCGCCAGATCGTGATCGCTTGGAAGGTGAGCGGGCTCTCGCAAAGACCACCGATCATGGTGGCCCGGCCAGCCTCGATGCGTTTTGCAATGGCAATCTCGCCTTCGCGGCTGAGCAACTCCACCGTGCCCATTTCGCGCAGATACATCCGCACCGGGTCGTCGGTCCGGTCGACCTCGGTCGAGCTCGAAGTCTTGGTCGCGACCTCTTTGCCGGTCTCCTTGGCGGCATTGTCCTCGCCGTCGGATTCCTCATCCTCCTCAACGACATTGACGCCCATCTCGGAGAGCAGGCTCATCACGTCTTCGATCTGCTCGGACGAAAACTGATCAGACGGCAGAACCCGGTTCAATTCGTCATAGGTAATGAATCCCTTGGCCTTCGCCTTGGCGATCATCTTCTTGACGTCGGCCTGGCTCATATCGAGCATTGGACCTGGATTTTCGACGGTTTCCGCTTCCGACTGATCTTCGTCTTTGGGCGCCATACTTCACCTCAAGCTCTGCGCTTTGTGCGCTTGGTCTTCTAAGCGGACCGATACCGGATCGAGACTTATGTCTCGGTTAACCGTAGCTAGGTTTCCGATAGGTACCGATTCGCTCCGTTGTCTGTATCCTAACATAGGATGCGAATCATTGATTCGAAGACGGAGGGCGCTTCTTTTTCCGCCTATAGGTTTGATTATCCAACATTTGTTGCAAAGGACTGACTTCAGGGGCGTCTTTGGCGCTGTATTCCTCCTCCAGCGCCCTGCGATCGGCCTGTTGGCGGGTCTGCCCGGCCTGGCGCAGCCGCCACGTGATGTCTTCACCGCCATCCTCGCGAAACTCGTGCAAGGCCTCTCTCCGCTCATGATCGAAATCCGAGATCGCCTGGTGCCG
>JBCDAS010000295.1:0-4668 GCA_039185235.1 Pseudomonadota bacterium | reverse complement strand
GATCCGAGTAACGAAGAGCACCCCGCGTCACACCATCCAGCAAGGACCAATCCAACTCCTCGCGCGGGGCCTTACTGTCGACCGACAGAGCCGTCCCGCAGGCCACGATCCGCGTCCAGGCGGCCATCATCGCTTGGATATTGATCCAGTCGGGCGCGTCGGCCTCGATCACCTCGTGACCAAGATCTGACAGCAATGACGCTGTCTTCTCAACCGCCGCCGCGCAATCGGGGTGGACAGGGGTGCCATCGAAGCTTTGCTTGGTGACTGCAATCCTGAGGCGTGCAGGATCCTGCTCCATCGCGTCCAAAAACGTGCCGCGTAGCGCTGGTGCCGCGTAGGGCTCTCCCAGATCGGGACCAACGCAGGCATCCAGAAGCGCTGCGGTGTCCCTTAGGCTGCGGGTCAAGAACCCGTCGATCGCCATACCTGCCCAACCCTCGCCCGAGGCCGGCCCATCAGGGAGATGCCCGCGCGATGGTTTGAAGCCCACCAAACCACAGGATGATGCGGGTATCCGCACCGACCCGCCTCCATCGGATCCATGGGCGGCAGGCACGATGCCCGCCGCGACCGCCGCGCCCGATCCGCCCGAGGAGCCGCCTGATGTTCGCCCCAACGCCCAGGGATTTCGGATAGGAGCGCCATAGACTTGCGCCTCGGTCACTGGTCCGATGCCAAGCTCCGGCGATGCGGTTCGTCCAAAGGTCACGAGGCCCGAGCGTTGCAAGCGCAAATAGATCTCGGAATCGTAGCTATAGACCGTATTGGCAAAGAGCTTCGATCCGATATTCGAAGGAAAGTCCCGCGCCTCGCAACCAAGATCTTTGAGCAGGAACGGCACCCCGGTGAAAGGACCCTCGGGCAAACCGCGAGCGATAAGAGCGGAGGCCGCCTCCGGGTGCAGATTATGCACAGCGTTCAGCGACGCATTCAACGCGGCGACCCGGCCTAGGGCTTCTTCCAAGAGCTCGCTCGGAGATGCCTGACCGCTCGCGACCAGGTTCGCGAGGCCCAGGGCATCATGTTCTTCATAAGCGGTCATGGGAGAACTCCTTTATGGACTTAAGGCGCCTTCTGGGAGAGCCTGCAAGCGTTCAGGTTAAGCCGCAAGCCCCTGGGGGGAAAGCATATGAAGACCGTCTATACCGAAGAACACCGCAAACGGGCTTCGAAGACCGAGCTCTATGGCGGAGAACTGGTCCCGCCCTTTGAGTGCCCCGAGCGGATGGATCATATTCTGGCTGAGATGAAAGCGCGCGATCTGGGCCCGATCCTCGCGCCGGAGGCCCATGGGCTCGATCCGGCGCGTAAAATCCACTCAGCCGATTTTATCGATTTTCTCTCAACCTGTTGGCGTGATTGGAGCGCGGCCGGTTACAAAGGCGAAGCGATTGCGACCACTTGGCCGTCCCGGGCGCTGACCCGCCCAGGCATCCCGGAGGAGATCAACGCAAAGCTTGGCTATTACTGCCTTGCCTCGGAGACCGCGATTAGCGAGGGGACATGGGAGGCGGCGCAGGCCTCTTGCGATGTGGCCATGACGGCTCAGAAACTGGTTGCGGGTGGGGAGAGAACCGCCTTCGCGCTCTGCCGCCCGCCGGGGCACCATGCGTCCACAGATATGTTCGGCGGCTATTGCTTTCTGAACAATGCGGCCATCGTCGCTCAGGCCTTTCGGGATGATGGGGCTGGGCGCATTGCGATCCTGGATGTGGATTATCACCACGGCAACGGGACGCAGGAGATCTTCTACCAGCGCTCGGATGTCCTCTTCGTCTCGCTCCATGGCGATCCAAGCTTTGAGTTTCCTTACTTCTTAGGCGGCGCGGATGAAACGGGCGCGGGGGCGGGCGAGGGGTTCAATGTGAACTACCCAATGCCCTCAGGCACACCCTATTCGGTTTGGGGTGCTGCGCTGGAGGACGCTTTCACCCGGATCCGGGCCTATGCGCCGGATGTGCTGGTGGTTTCACTGGGGGTCGACACGTTTAAGCTCGACCCGATCAGCGCCTTCAAGCTCGAGAGCGCGGATTTCACCGATTACGGCCGCAAGATTGCGGGCCTTGGCCTGCCAACCCTTTTCGTGATGGAGGGCGGCTATGCGGTTGCGGAGATCGGGATCAATACGGTGAATGTGCTGAAGGGTTTCGAGGAGGCGCTTTAGCAACTCTGGGAGGTCAATCGCTTTCCCGCGTCGCCGCCCGGCAGTGCGTGCCTGGTCACGCGGCTTTGGGCGGCGGTCCGGCAGGCGTTTCGACCAATCGGCTGTAGTTCTGCGGCTGGCGGGTTTGGAACGTTCCCCATTGCTCGCGATCCGTAGCCGCCTGGTCAAGATCGAGGGTCGCCAACATCACGGCCTCTTGGTCCTTGCCTGCATCCGCAACCACGTTGGCTCGATGGTCCAGGCAAAACGACGTGCCGTAGAAATCAAGCGTAATCCCGTCATCGGTCTCGGATCCGATCCGATTAGCCGCCAGAACAGGCACCAGGTTGACCGCTGCATGCCCACGCATCGCGGCGCGCCACTGATCGGAAGTATCCAGCGTTGTGTCATAAGTCTCAGACCCGATTGCGGTCGGATAGACCAACAGCTCCGCGCCCATCAATGCCATCGACCGGGCCATCTCGGGGAACCACTGATCCCAACAGATGCCAACGCCCAGCGTCAGGTAGCGGGTCTTCCACACTTGAGGGCCATCAGGGCTGGGCGAGAAGAACAGATCCTCATGATAGGCTTCGAACTGCGGGATATGGCATTTGCGGTAGATCCCGAGGACGCTGCCATCGGCGTCGATCACGGCGACGGAATTGTAGAGCGTCTCCCCTGCTCGTTCGTAAAAAGAGCAGGGGATCACGACCTGATGCGATTTGGCGAACTCGGCGAAACGGGCGATCAGGTCGTTGCCTTCGGCGGGTCGCGCCAAATCGCGATACCGAAGCGACTGAGATTTGCAGAAATAGGGAGTCTCAAAGAGCTCGGATGGCAGGATGATCTGAGCGCCCTGATCGGCGGCTTGGCGTGCCATGTCCAACACACGGGTGACCGTTTCTTCCCGATCCCAACTGTGATGGGTTTGCAGGGCTGCGACGGTGACAGTGCGGGCCATAGATCCTCCGAATGCGGCTGGTGCTCTGCGATGCTCTCGCCTAGTCTGCACTGAAGCGTGGTCTATGCAACAGCCTTTCGGAGACGAGTGATGACTGATCCAACCCCCGTCCGCATGCCGGCCGAATGGGAGCCGCATGAGCGCTGTTGGATGGTCTGGCCTGATGGTGTGATCTGGGAGGATGAGTTGGAACCGGTGGAGCGGGATTACACCGCTGTCGCCCATGCGATCGCTCAGTTCGAACCGGTCCGCATGATTGCCAACCCGCACAGCGCGGCGCGGGCGAGGACTATGCTCGGCAACGAAGTCGAAGTTGTGGAATACCCGGTAGATGACGCGTGGTTCCGCGACTCAGGTCCAAGTTTTGTGCATCAGGCAGATGGATCCCTCGCTGGTGTCTGCTGGCGGTTCAACGGCTGGGGCGGTGCAAACGAAGAGTTCCAAAAGGATGCGGCCTTGGCGCGCGCCGTCCTAGAAGATCTCGGTATCCCAGCGATCACATCGGCCTTGGCCATGGAAGGCGGTGCGATCACGGTGGACGGGCAGGGCACTTTGATGACCACCGATAGTGTCGTCTTCAACGCAAACAGAAACCCTGGCATCACGCGAGAGCATGCCGAGGCCGAATTTGCCCGCACGCTTGGCATCGACAAGGTCATCTGGCTTCCCGGCGATGAAGAGGAATACGGGACCAACGGCCATATCGATGGTGTGACCTGCTTCACGGCTCCTGGGAAGGCGTTGTTTGAGCAGGCGGCGGAGGAGACCGGCGACCGGGCCGAGTTGACCGAGGAAAACCACCAAGCGCTTTTAGATGGAACCGATGCCGAAGGGCGGCCCCTTAATCTCGCCTATCTGCGTGAGGCGGCAGCGCCAGGGGCGAAGGGCTCGGGCGATTGGGGCTACTGCCTGTCCTATGTCAATTTCTACATCGCAAATGGAGGGTTGGTGATCCCGAAATACGGCATCCCAGCCGATGATCAAGCGCGGGAGGCAATCCAAGCAGCCTTTCCCGAGAGGCAAGTTGCCCAGGTCGATATCACCAATCTCGCGAGAGGTGGTGGCGGGATCCATTGCATAACCCAGCAGCAACCGCTCCCAAGGCTTGGCTAGCATGTGGTTTCTCGGACTGTGATCTGTTGAGCAGTTCCCATCTTTGCGCGACCGGCAACGGAGCGCCTAGAAAAACCGCAGATACCTCTCACGCTCCCAATCAGAGACGTGATTGAGATAGCTCATCCATTCCTGCTCTTTGTAGGCGGTCCATGAGGCAAACATTTCGTCGCCGAAGACAGACTTCGAGAGCGGGTCTTTCTGGAAGGCGCTTACAGCTTCCTCCAGAGTGCGAGGCAGCATCGAGATTTTGCGCTTCTTCAGTTCACGCTCCGAGACCAGATACATGTTGTCGGTATTTGGTTCGCCCGGATCAAGGCCCTCTTCGATGCCTTCAAGACCCGCAGCCAAGCACATGGCTGCCCCGAGATAAGGGTTGCAGGCACTGTCTGCCGCTCGCAGTTCGACCCTACCCCCACCTTTGGGGATCCGCATCGCGTTCGTT
>JBCDAS010000294.1:0-4676 GCA_039185235.1 Pseudomonadota bacterium | reverse complement strand
TGGTCGAGCCCCTCCATATCGGTGCAGTCCTGGAGAAACCCGCGCTCGATCATTATGCGCAGGAACTCCGATTTCGGCTGGTAGGTCATCGGATCCTCTCGTATGGCATGGAGCGCGTCTCATAGCGGAGGGACCGGTGGAAGAAAAGAGCACGATCGCGGTTGGACCCGGTAAACCGATTTGGGCTCTGGGCTTCATGACCGGCACGTCGATGGATGGGGTCGATGCCGCGATTTTGCTGACCGATGGCGAGACGGTCGAGATGTTTGGGCCTTCGCAAGAGATCGGGTTCACCGATGATCAGAGCGCGGCGCTTAGGCATGCAATTGCCTGGTGTGCAGATCACTGGCCCAACAATGGCAAGCTGAGGGAGAAGGCGGACCTTTGGGACATCCCCGAACTGCGATCGGCCGATCAGTTGCTGGTTGATGCCCATGTCGAAGCGGCGGACGCTCTGTTTGGAAGGTTCTACAGCCGTCCAGACATTGCTGATCCTGATTGGCACCATCGGGTGTTTGATCGTGCCGAGAAGCTCCAACTCATCGGTTTCCACGGTCAAACGGTCCTGCACCGTCCCGAAGCCGGTTTCACCCTTCAGATCGGCGATGGCCCGCTTCTTGCCGAACGCGCCGCTTTCGGAACGGCGGTTGTTTCGGATTTTCGCTCGGAGGACATGGCTGCTGGAGGTGAGGGGGCGCCGCTGGCACCTTTCTATCACTTCGCCCTGGCCAAAAAAATAGGTGCGGAGGCGCCGATTGCTTTCTTAAACATCGGCGGTGTCGGCAATGTCACCTGGATCGATCCAGGTTTCTCGGCGCCCGAGGAGGAAGGCGCCCTGATCGCCTTCGATACTGGCCCTGGCAACGCGTTGATCGACGACTGGATGGTCCAAAATGCCGGTCTCGCGTTGGACCAGAACGGCTCTGCCGCTGCAGAGGGCACTGTTCGGCCTGATCGCTTGAACAGCAATTCCGCCCAAGGCTACCTGTCCCGAACCCCGCCGAAATCCCTGGATCGCAACGAATTTGAGAGCGTGCTGGCCGGGATGGAGGGGTTGAGCCTGGCTGATGGCGCAGCAACCCTCACCCAATTCACTGTGGAGTGTATTGCCCGCAGCCAGGACCATATGCCCAGAAAGCCGTCGCGCTGGTTGGTCTGCGGGGGCGGGCGCCACAACCAAACCATGATGCGGATGCTTCATAAGGCTTTGCAGGCGCCCGTAGATCCAGTTGAGGCCGTTGGGCTCGACGGGGATATGCTTGAGGCGCAGGCTTTTGCCTATCTCGCGGTTCGGGTCCTGCGCGGCTTGCCAACCTCGGCGCCCTCCACAACGGGGTGTCGGGCGCCGGTCTCTGGCGGGCGTATCGACCAGCCTTAAGCGGCGGCGGTCAGATCGCCTCGGGCTGGGTAATTGTTCTCCACGACGAATTTCAGGCCACCCAACAGCTTGCCAAAATCGGGCCGGGTGAAGGGCGCACTCTGAGTTTGAGCGAAGAAGATCATGCCGTCAGGTTGGATTACGAACAGGCCGGGTTCGGCAAAGACGGCGGGCTCGGCCGAACCTTCGCGGGCGGATGAGATATAGAGGCCCCAATCGCGGGCAGATGCCTCGGTCTGAGCGTAGCCGATGGCGAGTTTCTCGGTGCCGATCTCGGCCAAGGTATCCCGGGCACGTTCCTCGCTGTCCATCGAGATTGCAACCACATCAATGCCCTGCTCGGTCGCCTGATCGATCAGCGCGTCGACCTCTTTCATATAAGTCTTGCAGATCGGACAATGCTTGCCGCGATAGAAGATCACGATGGTGAAATTCTCTGGGTTGCGCTCGGCAAGTGTCCAGGTTCCGCCGGACAAGAGCGGGACTGAAAGGGCAGGGGCTTGTGTGCGGGGAAGGGGCATGGAGATCTCCTCGGATAGGGCCGCAGGAATGCGGCACGCCCGATATAGAGATGCCGTCTCAATTTGCGAAGAGATCAGCCCGTCGTTCAGGGTTTTGTGATGTCAGCGCCCGCCTTGCTCGCGGCGCATCACCACATAGTCCTTGGTGGTCTGGATCATCTCCTCCAACCCAGGATCGAAGAAGTGGTTCGCGCCTTCGACCACGGTATGGGTGATCGTGATCCCTTTTTGCGCCTTCAGCTTGGCAGACAGTTTCTCCACGTCCTCCATCGGCGCGATCCGATCGTTGTCACCATTGATGATCAGGCCCGAGGACGGGCAGGGGGCGAGAAAGCTGAAATCATACATATTCGCGGGCGGCGAGGCGGAGATGAACCCATTGATCTCCGGCCGACGCATCAGGAGCTGCATCCCAATCCAAGCACCAAAAGAAAAACCGGCGACCCAGCAGGCCTTTGCCGCTGGATGCAAGGCCTGCAGGTAATCAAGCGCCGAGGCCGCGTCCGACAACTCGCCCACGCCCTGGTCAAATTCCCCCTGGCTGCGACCCACGCCGCGGAAGTTGAAGCGCATCACCGTGAAGCCCAGATCCTTGAACGCATAATGCAGCGCATAGGTCACGCGGTTGTTCATATTGCCGCCGAATTGCGGATGTGGGTGGAGGATCAGCGCGATCGGCGCCTCTTTGTCGTCCTGGGGGTGATACCGGCCTTCGAGACGGCCCTCCGGCCCGGGGAAGATAACCTCTGGCATGATCGTCCTTGGCTCGTTCGTTCGCGTTTCTTGGCCAGGATGCGCAATCCGGGCGTGTTGTTTAGTTGACTTCTACGGTCGGGAAACCTAGAATAATTCTAATTCTAAACTGCAGGCGCCCCGCTCGCGTGCATGCGGTCGGAGGGAGGTAGTCGCTCCGTCCAGCCACGTCAAGCAATCCAGAGGGGAGTAGCCCAGGGCCGGAGGGATTGCGATGAAGCTGAGCACCAAAGGGCGATATGCCGTGACAGCAATGGCGGATATCGCGCTTAACGGGCGTGAGCGGCCGGTTAATCTCGGCGAGATTGCAGACCGCCAGCAGATCAGCCTCGCATATCTTGAGCAGCTTTTCGTGAAACTGCGCCGTGCGGGTCTGGTCGAATCGATCCGCGGGCCAGGCGGAGGCTATCGCCTTGCCGACGAGCCGAACCAGATCCGGATCTCTGACATCATGACAGCGGTTGATGAGCGGCTGAACGCCATGGGATGCGACGGGAAGTATGACGAAGGCCAGGGCTGTGGCCACAGCCACGAAGCCTGCTTGACCCATGCCTTGTGGGAGCAGCTCTCAGCCCATGTGCATGTGTTCCTCAGCCGGACGACGATCGCAGATGTGATCGCCGATCGGATGATCCCATGCCCGGCAGTGCCGGACTTCACAGAACTGCTCGAGGAAGAAGAAGCCTCCGCATGATCAACCATGTACCATTTCAGCGCGGAGGGCAGCGCCCGACCCTGGGTGGGCGCTTCACGGCGGGACTGCTGACCTTAGGGTCAAATGCAGCCACGCCCCTCGGGCTGCAAGCGACATCGCCACGCGCCCTCCCGGGGGTAGGGTCGGGCGCTGCCCGGTGTCCCACCGGGCAATCAGGCCGGATCGGAGGCGCTTAGTGACCGGTCTGAACGGCAACCGCGTCTACCTCGACTGGAATGCCACTGCGCCGCTGAGGCCGGAGGGGCGAGCTGCCATGCTCGCCGCGATGGACGAGGTTGGCAATCCGTCGAGTGTGCACAACGAGGGCAGGGTCGCGAAGAAGATCATCGAGCGGGCTCGGGCGCAGATCGCTGCGCTGATGGGGTGCGAGAGTTCGGAGATTGTGTTTACGAGTGGCGCGACCGAAGCCGCATTGCTTTCGGTTGGTCACCATTCTGGTCGAGCAGCGATGAGCGGTGTCGAGCATGACTGTTTGCAGGTTTATCGTGATCGCTTTGATGACTGTCTTGAGATTGCTCTCGACTCAGGCGGTGTTGTCCATCCGATGACGATCCCGAACCTCGATATTCAAGACGGAGACCTCTGTATCCTTCAGGCTGCAAACAGCGAGACGGGCATTACCCAGAACGTTTTTGACTTCGGATTCACTACGCGCGAAGCGGGGGCAATCTCCGTTACGGATGCTGTACAGCAGGCTGGAAAGTTAGAGATGTCGCTTTTTGATGATCGGGTGGATTGGGCCCTGATCTCGGCGCATAAGTTTGGCGGACCGAAGGGGGTCGGCGCGGCCATCACACGTTGTTCTTTCGATGCAATCCATCGTGGCGGTGGGCAGGAGCAAGGCCGTCGCTCCGGGACTGAAAATGTCATCGGAATCGCTGGTTTTGGAGCGGCTGCCGAGGCTGCTCAGCGCGATTTGGAGGCGGGCGTTTGGGAGCCGGTCGAAAAACTTAGAAACATTCTAGAAGAGACCCTTGCCGAAGCCGCGCCAGAGACCATCTTTTTTGGTCAGGAAAGCCCAAGACTGCCAAATACCTCGTGTTTTGCCGTTCCCGGTTGGACGGGAGAGACACAGGTGATGCAGATGGACTTGGCCGGATTTGCGATCAGCGCGGGCTCTGCCTGCAGCTCTGGCAAGGTGAACAAGGCAAGCCGGGTCGTCCTGGCTATGGGCTTTGATGAAGTAACGGCCTCGAGCGCCATCCGCGTCTCCATGGGCCCAACGACAACAGAGGCAGAGGTCATGGCCTTCGCCCAGACATGGATAGACCACTACAATCGGCGCAAAAGCCGCGCCGCCTGAGCAGGA
>JBCDAS010000293.1:0-4699 GCA_039185235.1 Pseudomonadota bacterium | reverse complement strand
GTGTTTTGTGATCACAAATTGCGAGGCGATGCAAGCCCTGGACGATACTGTACTGGATAATCTGCCGACCCATGAGCGGGTCTATCGGGCTCTGCGTGACACGGTGATGGATGGCGCGCTGGCACCGGGAGAGGTCCTGACCTTGCGCGGGATTGCCGAGCGGCTGTCGGTCTCGATGACGCCCGCGCGCGAAGCAGTGCGCCGTCTGGCGGCAGAGCGGGCGCTGGAGATGACCGGCTCTGGGCGGATCTTTGTGCCGAACCCAGGGCTTGATCAGCTGGAAGACCTCTTTCAGGCGCGCCTGCTGTTGGAGCCGGAATTGGCCCGTCGTGCCGCCAGTTCGCCGGATAAAACGCTGAGAAAGCGGCTTTCTCAGATCGATTCATCAATTGATGAAAACATGAAATCCGGCGATGCTGTCGGCTATATCCGCAACAACACCCAGTTCCATCGCACCCTCTACCAAGCCGCCGAGGCCCCCGCACTGCTCGCCTTGGTGGAAACGGTCTGGCTGCAAACGGCGCCGATGATGCGCCGCGTCTATGGCCGCTTGGGCACGCGGGAGCTGACGGATTACCACGAAGCAGCCCTGGCGGCCCTCGCAAAGCAGGATGCCAAGGCGCTGGCTCAGGCAATCGAGGCAGATGTGGCGCAAGGCCGCGATCTTCTCCGCCAGGCGCAGACTTGACGAATCTCATTTGTGATCACAAAAACAGGGTTAACTGCTGAGGAGATCTCCAATGTCGACCGCGCTCAACTTGCGCCCCACTGCCGAGTATCAGGCCATGGATGGCGCGCATCATTGGCACCCGTTCACCGATACAGCCGATCTCGCGGCCAAAGGCGCGCGGGTGATCGTGAAAGCCGAGGGCGTCTGGCTGACTGATAGCGATGGCAATCAGATCCTGGATGGGATGGCGGGGCTTTGGTGTGTCAATGTCGGCTATGGGCGCGAGCGGATCGTCGAGGCCGTGGCTCGCCAGATGCGCGAGCTGCCCTATTACAACACCTTCTTTCAGTCGACCCACCCGCCAGCGGCAGAATTCTCCGAAGCGCTCTGCCAGGCCGCGCCCGAGCATATGAACCGGGTCTTCTTCACCAATTCAGGCAGCGAGTCGAATGACACGGTGTTTCGCATCGCCCGGGTCTATTGGGACTGCCTGGGCAAGCCGGAGAAGAAGCTCTTCATCGGGCGTTGGAACGGCTATCACGGCTCCTCGGTCGCCTCGCTCAGCCTGGGCGGGATGAAGGGGATGCATGAGCAATCCGGCCTGCCGATGAACGGGGTCACCCATATCCACCAGCCCTATTGGTTCGGCGAGGGGCTGGAGATGGATCCGCAGGAATTCGGCCTCGCCCGCGCCCGCGAGCTGGAGGAGAAGATCCTCGAGGTTGGCGCCGAGAACGTCTGCGCCTTCATTGGCGAGCCGATCCAAGGCGCGGGGGGCGTGATCATCCCTCCCGACAGCTACTGGCCCGAGATCCAGCGGATTTGCCGCAAATACGACATCCTGCTGATCGCCGATGAAGTGATTTGTGGCTTCGGTCGCACTGGCAATTGGTGGGGCTCGGAGACCTTCGGAATCGAGCCCGATCTGATGCCGATCGCCAAGGGCATGACCTCGGGCTACATCCCCATGGGCGGCGTTCTAATCTCCGACCGGGTGGCGGGCCCGGTGATGGAGCATGCTGGTGAGTTCATCCATGGCTACACCTATTCCGGCCACCCAGCGGCCTGTGCCGCGGGGCTCGAAAACCTGAAGATCATGCAAGAAGAACAGCTGGTCGAGCGCGCCCGCGACGTCATCGGCCCGTACTTGCAGGCCAAATGGAAAACCCTGGGCGATCACCCCTTGGTCGGCGAGGCCCGCATGACGGGCCTGATCGGCGCATTGGAACTGGTCGCCAGCAAAGAGACCATGCAGCGCTTCCCCGATGAAGGCAGCACCGGCACCCGCGCCCGCGATATCTCGGTCACGAATGGGCTGGTGATGCGCGCGGTGCGCGACACGATGTTAATCTCGCCGCCTCTGATCCTGACCGAAGACGAGGCCGATATCCTGGTCGCCCGCGCCCGCAAAACCCTCGACGATCTCGCGGCCGAGATCCTCTAGGCCGAGATCCCACCAACCCGCGTCCCCTCCCCCTTGAGGGGGGAGGGTTAGGGAGGGGGTGACGCGCCCGGGAGGGCGCCAAAAATCGTGTATGCCCGAAAGGGCATTCCTTTTGGTTCGAAAGAGCTTAGGAGGCGCCCTCGATGATTAGCATCCTCTCCGCACGCTCCTTTGCACGCTCGCGCCATGCTGGATAAGCCAAGAAGGGTGCGATGATGAAACCTATCAGCAGAAAATTAAGACAAAGAATCAGAACAGCACGACCCCAAAAACCGTGAAACGCAAAGTAGAGAGGGCCGCACAGAAATGCCCATAACCAACTAATACTAGTCGCTTCGGTTAAAGTTTCGGCGATTTCGTCGATTTGGGCTTGCCGATATTTAACTTTATCGGTCAATTGATTTGACGCAGAGATAGATGAATCTGCCATCGAATACTCCGTTGAATACAAGTTTTCTCAAAATTTATATTTGTTAGAACCACTTAACAGAGAGTTAATGGCTAACCGTCGAGAAGAGGGCTGCTCTGCGAATGTCTGGATATCTCACTGCCAATGACCGCCCTGGCGCCCATGCGGATAGCTGGTATGCCGCCACCGCCGGACCGCTGCCGGATCACCCGCGGCTCGAAGAAAAAACCGGGGCGCAGGTCTGTGTCATTGGCGGCGGCTATGCCGGGCTCTCCACGGCGCTCCATCTGGCAGAGGGCGGCAGAGATGTTGTGCTTCTCGAGGCCAACCGCATCGGCTGGGGTGCCTCGGGCCGCAATGGTGGGCAAGTGGGGATCGGCCAGCGCAAAGGGCCCGAGGAGTACGAGCCCAAGGTCGGCAAAGCCAAGGCGCGCGAGATCTGGCACTTGGGAAACCGGGCAAACCAACTGGTCCGCGATCTGATCCGCGCGCATCAGATCGAGTGCGAGCTGGTCGAGAATGGCTATCTCGAAGCGGCCATCAAACCCGCTCACATGCGCGAGTACCACGATTATCCTGACTTTATGGCCACGGAATACGGTCATGAGAGCCTGCGTTTTGTCGCGCGGGAGGAGATGGCGGAGATGCTGGGGACCACGGTCTATCATGGCGGGCTGTTTGACAGTCTCGGCGCCCATCTTCACCCGCTGAAATACGCCCTGGGGCTCGGTCGCGCGGCAACAGCGCGAGGTGTGCGGATCTTTGAGCAAAGCCAGGTGACTTCAGTTGCGCCCGGACGGGTCGAGACCCAACAGGGGGTTGTGCGGGCCGACCAGATCGTGCTCGCCATGAATGGCTATATCGATGGGCTGGTGCCGCGCGCCGCCAAGCGGACGATTTCGATCAACAACTTCGTCGCCGCGACCGAGCCTTTGGGTGCCGAGCGCGCGAAAAGCCTGATCCGCGACAATCCTTCGGTCTGCGACAGCAAGTTCGTGCTGAATTACTATCGCCTCACGCCGGATCACCGACTGCTTTGGGGCGGGGGGGAGAGCTATGGGCGCCGGTTTCCCTCGGATATCCCAGCCCTTGTCCGGCGGACCATGTTGGAGATTTTCCCCCAGCTCTCGGATGTCGCCTTCTCCCATGCCTGGGGCGGCACGCTCGCGATCACTGCGCCGCGCTTTCCAGTGTTTCGCGAATGGGATGGGATCTGGTCGCTCTCCGGCTGGTCCGGATCGGGCATTCATATGGCAACGATGGGTGGCAAGATCACTGCCGACGCGATTGCAGGCGACCGCGCCGCTTGGGAATTGATGTCGAACCTCCCAGTCCCGCCCTTCCCAGGAGGCGGCTGGTTCCGCGCGCCGCTGGTCGCGGCGGCGATGACATGGTACGGATTGCGCGACCGGCTTTAGAGCAGAAGCGGATTTGGTTGGATCAACCAGATCCCCGAATTTGCTCTAGCATCTGATCTTGGATCCAAACTCCCTCAACCTTCGAAGGTCGAAGCGATTTTGGCCTAGATCATACCGAGTGCGCGCCTCCCCGTGCCTGTCAGGTTCAGCGTTCCCATCTCGACCATAGCGAGACCAAGCTTGATCAGCTTGGAGATCGCGCTCATGGGAAGCTTGTCAGGATTTCCACCCCGGCCGATGCGTTTCAAACAAGCACGCTCATCTGCCGAAAGCTGATCAACCAGATCAGAGGTAGTACACATTTTGCCCGTTGCCTCATTTGCGCCGTAGCGGTGCCCACGCACCCCGCGTGAGCCCGACGATCACCTTAAAAAACTAACGTGGCGAAAATGATGACAGTACCGGAGCAAGATGCAAGGCAGATATGCATTGAGTGCATAGCTCTTTCGCGCGCCCGAAAATTCGTAAGTGACTGAAAAAATTATAAAATAATGTGACGCGCGATTTCACACCGCAGAAACGCGATTTCAACACTGCGTGAGCCGCGTGAGTCAATGTCACAAATCGCAATAAGAGTGTGACAAGTTTGTGGCAGTGAGGGGCGAGGCGGTTCAGCCCCGCGACAAGCTTTGCCCCTGATCGGCGACCAAAGCTTCGATCGCATCGGCAAGGTCTTCGTCTTGGATGTTCATCACGCCGCGGGCAACGCGCAAGTCATGGGCGCGGCGGAGAACCTGGGCATGGGTGCAGCCCTCGGG
>JBCDAS010000292.1:0-4736 GCA_039185235.1 Pseudomonadota bacterium | reverse complement strand
CGTCCCGACCGTCGCGGGCGGGTGGAGGACGCTTAGCGGGTTGTTCTCGCAGGCGTCCTGGACCCCTCACGGGGCCTTGGCGGGCAGAGCCCGCCACCCATGCGTGCCGCATGGCAGGACGCTCGGCGCCTAGCTCCGGGTCAAGCGATAACGGTCGAGACGCGCCAACGCGCCCGGAAGGGCGCCAGAATAGGTGTATGCGCGGGCTTGCCCGCGCATTCCGTTTGGTTCGCCTTAGTGGGATCAGTCGACGAAGGCGCGTTCGACCACGAATTCCGCTGGTTTCGAATTCGCGCCCTCGGTAAAGCCAGCAGCTTCCAGAAGGGCTTTTACATCCATGTTCAAACCCATCGACCCGCAGATCATCGCGCGGTCGACGGACGGGTCCAGCGCAGGCACGCCGAGATCAGCAAAGAGCTCGCCAGAGCTGATTTTCTCCGTGATCCGGCCGGTACGCTCATACGCCTCCTGCGTCACCGTCGCGTAGCGGCGGAACTTGTCACGGGCGAGTTCACCGACCAGCGGGTCCTCCATGAGGTCCTTTTCAAGCTCTTCGCCATACTTCAACTCGGCCACCTCACGGCATGTATGCGTAAGGATGACCTCCTCATAGCGTTCATAGGTGTCCGGGTCGCGCATCAGCGAGGCAAAAGGTGCGATCCCAGTCCCGGTAGCGATCATGTATAGGCGCTTGCCAGGAAGCAAAGCGTCCAGAACCAGTGTTCCCACAGGCTTTGGGCGCATAATGACTTCGTCACCTGGCTGGATCAGTTGCAGCTTCGATGT
Organism: Pseudomonadota bacterium; assembly: GCA_039185235.1. Taxonomy (GTDB): domain Bacteria; phylum Pseudomonadota; class Alphaproteobacteria; order Rhodobacterales; family Rhodobacteraceae; genus Thermohalobaculum. The sequence goes on along the minus strand of JBCDAS010000292.1, from coordinate 3,950 downwards.
CAGCGGCCCGTCCTGCACCTTGATCGAATAGAACTCCAATTCCTCAGCCCAAGCCGGGCTCGCGATCGAATATGCACGCAGGAGCGGTTTGCCATTGTCCCCCATCAACCCAATCATCACGAACTCGCCAGATCGGAAGCGCAAGCTTTGCGGTCGAGTGCAGCGGAACGCAAACAGCCGATCTGTGTAATGCTTCACATAGGTGACTGTTTGCGCGTCGGGCAGAGCCTTGGGTTTCGGTGCGCGGGCGGCGGTATCCGTCATGCTCTCATCTTTCATCCGTGGCGGCGGGGTATTTCACAGTGACCCGCCGGGCTTTATGTGAGGGGCGCAGTTCCTGTGGAAAATCCGCCATCGGCGACATAATCGCTTCGATCTGATGGAGCAAGTCTCGTTCTTGTCACAGGTCTGCATGTCCACCTTGCGCGCACTGCAATCTTGCTGCGATCTTGGCTCGGCAATTGATCTCAGCACGAAATCGCTCTTTGCTCAAATCCTGAAACCGAAGGGAGACCCCGATGCGTGTGATTTTTGACCCTCGCCAACTCAACCATGCACCGGAGACCTATTTCCGACAAGGCATCTTGATCCCGCATCCTGAACAACCCCAACGGGCGGAATTGATCCGGGATCGGCTCGTTGCCGAAGGTCATAAGCTCTCGAAACCTGGGGATCACGGCGTCGAGCCGATCAAGGCAGTCCATGATCCGGACTATGTCGCGTTCTATCAATCAGCTTGGGCGGCGTGGCAGAAAGCCATGCCGGATGGCCAGATCGCTGTACCCAGCTACTTTCCGCCGCGCGCCGCGTGCCGAAAGCCGGAGGGGGTTGTCGGGCAACTCGGCTATTATGCGACCGGAACCTCCTGCCCGATCACGCCAGGCACCTGGGAGGCGATCTACTGGTCCGCCCAAACCGCCATCGAAGGGGCGGAGCGGCTGATGGATGGCGAACGCGTGCTCTACGCGCTTTGCCGTCCGCCGGGCCATCACGCCTATCGCGACGCGTCCAACGGGTTTTGTTTCTTCAACAACACCTGCATCGCCGCACATCATCTGCTCCAAAGCTTTGGCAAAGTGGCCGTGATCGATATCGACACGCATGCGGGCCAGGGGACGCAAGAGATCTTCTACGAGCGCGGCGATATCTTCACCGCCTCGATCCATCGCAACCCCCAAGCCTATGTGCCGTTCTTCGCAGGTTATGCCGATGAGATGGGTGCGGGTGATGGCGAAGGGGCGCATCTCAATGTCTGCCTCGATGGCGGGGCAGAGGATCCGACCATTCTCGCAGGCATCGCACGCATGATCACGGCAACCCGGGCCTTTGGGGCCGAGGCCTTGGTCATCGCGCTTGGCGTCGATATGGCCCCCGATGATCCCCTGTCCGAAGTAGCGTTCTCTGGTGACGGGTTCGCCACGGCGGCCCGCATGTTGATCGCCATGGATCTGCCGACGCTGATTGTTCAGGAGGGTGGCTATCTCGGACCTTCACTGGCTGAAAACGTGGCACGTTTCATCAATGCTGCCGACGAGCGTCAAGATCCGAAAGCTTGAAAACGAAAGGCCCGGGTGGGCGGGCAGTCGGCGTGGCGCAGCCGCGCCGCTGGATGCCCCCGGGGCTTCAGTGTTTGGCGCGGCTTTCCCGCCAGGCCGTGAACATTCCAGCCCCTGCGATCAGCGCCATCCCGAGCGCCATCCAGAGATCGGGTAGATCAGTGAATAGGATCCAACCCCAGAGCGTTGCGAAGATCAGATAGCTATAGTCGAACGGTGCCAGCCAGCTTGCCTCGGCGCTTTGATAGGCTTTGGCCAGTGCGATATTCGATGCCAGATTAAGCACACTGCACAGGAGCGCGATCAGCACCACCTCCAGACCGGGAGGGACCCAGCCTCGGGTGAGATAGGGGATCGAAGCCTCAACCTCGGCTGGCAGCGGCGACCATGTCAGCGTGAGGAGCCCAAGGCTCCCAGCTGTGCCGAAGGCAATCGCAACACCAAGGGCGAGTGTCACCGGGCTTTCCCCCCGACACCAGCGCCGCGTTAGGATGATCACACCCGCATAGGCAAGCCCGGCCCCCACAGGCAGCAGTTTGATCAGCGAGAAATCGCTGGAGCCAGGTTGCAGGATCAACAGCGCGCCCGCAGCCCCGATCGCAACAGCCGAGATTCGGGCGATCCCGATTTTCTCCCGCAAGATCAGCCAAGACAGGATCGTCACGAAAATTGGGAAAGTGTAGAGCCCCGCCGCCATCTCGGCCAATGTCAGATACTCAACCCCGCCAAAAAAGCAAAACATCGCCGTGAGCAGACAGATCGAGCGCAGAACAACCGGCCACAGCACTTTTGGCCTTGGCGGCAGCCCTCCCCATAAAAACCGTGCCAGGATCAGGATCAGCAAGAGGTTGCTGCTCGAACGGATCGTCTGGAATGTCCAGATCGATGTCTCAGGAGCCGCAATCCGGATCATCCCGTCTTGGAAGGCCAAGGCGAAGAGCGCGAACAGCATCAAACCAGCGGCGAGGCTGGGGCGATCCGTAGTTGTGCCGTCGAGAAAACCAGTGCGCGTCATAGCGGCGAGGCTAGCCTCGCATATCCCCTCAGTCCGTCATGGAAGCGACAGCTAAAAGGGCATCCAGGTCGATTACCTGCTCCAAATGGGTTGCGAGATCATCCAGGGTTTGCTCGACCTCGGTGCTGTAGGCGATGTTCGAGACAGGCGCGCCGAGGCGTTGGAGAAAAGCCCTCCGGTAGGCATCCTCGCCAAAAATTCCATGCAAATACGCGCCTTCGATCTGCCCATCTGAGGAGATCGCACCCTCGGGTCTTCCCGCAATCGTAAACAAGGGCCGCTCGCGATCCGGGCCATTGGTCTCACCGATATGGATCTCATAGCCGGAGACCGGGTTGCCTGCATGATCTGAGCCAGAGACCCGGGTGAGATGCTTCTTGGGCTGCATCAGGGTGTGCACATCCAGCATGCCCAACCCGTCCGAGATCCCAGGCGTGCCCTCGATCCCTCCCGGGTCATCGATCGTCTGTCCCAGCATCTGATAGCCGCCGCAGATGCCCAAGATCCGGCCACCCCTGCGTCGATGGGCTTCGAGATCCACGTCCCAGCCTTGTTCGCGCAGAAACGCCAAATCTCCCCGCGTCGACTTTGTCCCTGCCAGGATCACCAGATCCGCAACTGGGATCGGCTGGCCCGGGCGAACCATCTCGACCCGCACGCCAGGTTCGAGCTTCAAGGGATCGAAATCATCGAAATTCGCGATGCGCGAGAGCAGCGGCACGGCGATCACGATCTGCCCGGGCCGGTGATCTGAGCGGATCTCCCAGGCATCCTCAGCGGGCAGTTTATGAGCGTCCGAGAACCACGGGATCGTTCCAAAACCGCGCCATCCAGTATGCTCCTCAATCAGCGCGAAACCATCGTCGAAAAGGCTCACATCGCCTCGGAACTTGTTGATCACGAACCCTTTGATCAGCGCGGCATCTGACGGTGCGAGGACGGCTTTCGTGCCGACGACCTGGGCAATCACCCCGCCCCGATCAATGTCGCCAACCAGGATCACAGGCAGGCCAGTGGCCTCGGCAAAGCCCATATTCGCGATGTCTCCGGCGCGCAGGTTGATCTCGGCCGGGCTGCCCGCACCTTCGACAAGCACGAGATCTGCCTCCTCGGTCATGCGCTGAAAGCTGTCCAGAACCCCTTTCATCAATGTGGGCTTCAGCTTGGCATAGTCCCGCGCCGTCGCATGGGTTAGACGCTTTCCTTGTAGAATGACTTGCGCGCCTTTCTCGGTCTCGGGCTTCAACAGCACCGGGTTCATATGGACACTGGTATCAACGCGGCAGGCCATTGCTTGGAGCGCCTGCGCCCGCCCGATCTCTCCACCATCGCCGGTGACAGCGGCATTGTTCGACATGTTTTGCGGCTTGAACGGGCGG
>JBCDAS010000291.1:0-4766 GCA_039185235.1 Pseudomonadota bacterium | reverse complement strand
GTCAGTTGAGCCAGTTCCGCAATCTCAGCATCACCCACCCCCCGCGATTGGGGGGCGGTCAGGATCAGCACATGCGCCACCGGCTCAGCCGATCGCGATCTTGGCGGATTCGGGCACCGTCTTCTCCAACTCATCGGCGAGCAGGAAGGCCAGTTCCAGCGCTTGGCTCGCGTTCAGCCGAGGGTCGCAGGCGGTGCGGTAGCGGTCTGAGAGGTTCTCATCGGTCACCTCGTGCATCCCTCCGGTGCATTCGGTCACGTCTTGGCCAGTCATCTCGAAATGCACACCGCCGCCATAGGTGCCTTCGGCGGCATGAACCTCGAAGAACTCGCGAACCTCGGAGAGGACGCGGTTGAAGGGCCGCGTCTTGTAGCCGGTTGCCGATTTGATCGTGTTGCCATGCATCGGGTCGCAGGACCAGACGACCTTGCGGCCTTCTTGCTCCACGGCCCGGATCCAGCCCGGCAGGTGATCGGCGACTTTGCCCGCGCCTGTGCGGCAGATGAGCGTGATCCGCCCCGCCTCGTTCTTCGGGTTCAAGAGGTCGAGCAGGCGGAGCAGTTCAGCAGGCTCCAGGCTCGGCCCGCATTTCAGGCCGATCGGGTTTGCAACCCCGCGGCAATACTCGACATGCGCCCCATCCGGCTGGCGCGTCCGGTCGCCGATCCAGATCATATGGCCCGAGCCTGCGATGGTCTTACCGGTGGTCTGGTCAGTCCGGGTCAGCGCTTCCTCGTAGGGCAGAAGCAGCGCCTCGTGGCTGGTGTAGTACTCGACCGAGCTCAGCGTTTCGACTTTCTCCGACGTCACACCGCAGTTTTCCATGAACTGCACCGCGGTCGAGATCCGGTCCGCCAGCGCCTCATAGGCCTCGTTCTGCGGGCTGCCGGTGACGAATTCGAGGTTCCAGCTTTGCACCCGTGCGAGGTCAGCAAACCCGCCCGTTGCATAGGCGCGCAACAAGTTCAGCGTGGCCGCCGATTGGGTATAGGCCTGCATCATCCGCTCTGGGTCCGGGATCCGCGCCTCGGGCGTGAAGTCGAACCCATTGATGATGTCACCGCGGTAGGAGGGCAGGGTTACATCGCCAACCGTCTCGTTATCCGAGGAGCGCGGCTTGGCGAACTGACCTGCCATCCGGCCGACTTTGACCACCGGCACACGCGCGGCAAAGGTCAGCACCACAGCCATCTGCAGCATGACTTTGAACGTGTCGCGGATATTGTTCGCGCCAAACTCGGCAAAGCTCTCGGCACAATCGCCGCCTTGCAGCAGGAACGCCTTGCCATCGACCACATCCGCCAGCCGGTCGCGGAGCCGCGCGGCCTCACCCGCAAAAACCAAGGGCGGATAGGCAGCAAGCCGGCCGGTCACATCCGCCAGTTTCGCGTCATCCTCATAAACCGGCATCTGCAATCCAGTGTGGTTGCGCCAGCTCTCCTTGGTCCAGGGCTTCATGATCGGTCCCTCCGTTTGCATGAACGCGCTCCCTATATAGGAAGCTCGAAGCAAGGACCAGACCGGAACGCGGACCACAACCGACAAAGAATGCCGCTTGACGCGCCTTAAAAGACGCAGTCAATGTCATGCGTCGCTTAGCAATTATCTGCGCCAAAGGACGTCGCCAGCCACCGTGCCAGACCCTCGACTAACACCGCAACTCACCGGCGAGGACCGGCCCGCGAAGGAGTACGTCTTTCTGTTGACGCCTGCCTTCTCGATGCTGGCCTTTGCAGCCGCGATCGAGCCGCTTCGCGTGGCCAATCGGATGACGCGCCGTGAGATCTATAAATGGCGGCTGGTGGCAGAAGGCGGGGCCGAGGTCACCTGCTCGAACGGCACAACCTTGCAGGTGGATGGCGCGCTCGAGGATGTGAACCGCAACAGCGCGATCGTGGTCTGCTCGGGGTTGGAATTGGAGAAAGCGGCCAGCCGGGCGGTGATTACCTGGCTACGCAAGCAATCGCGCCTTGGCGTTGAGATTGGCGCGGTCTGCACTGGCGCCGATCTGCTGGCTCGCGCCGGGCTGTTGGAGGGCAAGCGCTGCGCGATCCATTGGGAGAACCAAGCAGCCTTTGCCGAGACATATCCTGAGATCGAACTCTCCAATCTGATCTACTGTGTCGATGGAGATGTCTTTACCTGCGCGGGCGGAACCGCATCGGCGGATATGATGCTCTATCTGATCGCCCAGGATCAGGGCCAGGATCTGGGCTCGCTGATCGCCGATGGGCTGATCCATACCCAAGTCCGCTCGGAGCAGAATGAACAGCGCCTCAGCGTGCCTGCGCGGATCGGGGTGCGCCATCCCAAACTGGTGACCGTGATCCAAAAGATGGAGCAATCGACCGAGGAGCCGATTTCCCCATCCGAATTGGCCAGTTCGGTGAATATGTCGACCCGCCAGTTGGAGCGGCTGTTCCGGCGGTATCTCGACCGCTCGCCAAAGCGCTATTACATGGAGCTTAGGCTCGAGAAAGCGCGCAACCTGCTGCTCCAGACCTCGATGTCGGTGATCAATGTAGCACTTGCCTGCGGCTTCACCTCGCCCTCGCATTTCTCGAAATGCTACCGGGCACATTTCAACCGGACCCCTTACCGCGAGCGCGGCGGGCCGGGCGATGGCTCGCAGTCAAAAGACACGGTCGGCGCTGCATGAGGCCAGAGCCGCCAGAGCGTAACGCATACCGCGCCTTTCGTCCCATCGCGACCCGTTGGGCCGACAATGACGTCTATGGCCATGTCAACAATGTCCAATATTACGCCTTCTTCGACACGGCGGTGAATGGCTATCTGGTTGAGAACGGCGCGCTGGATATTCTGGATGGGCGGGTGATCGGCCTGGTGGTCAACACCAATTGCGATTACTTCCAACCGGTCGCCTTCCCCGAAACGCTGGAGGCCGGGTTGGCGGTAGAGCGCCTCGGCACATCATCGGTGATCTATCAGGTGGGGATCTTTCGCACAGGCTTCGAGCTTGCAGTGGCGGCGGGCAAATTCTGCCATGTCTATGTGGATCGCCAGACCCGGCGCCCCGTGCCCCTGCCCGCGCGCACCCGCGCCGTCTTGGAGCCGCTGAGCATCGGCTGATCAGTTGGTCTCGGTCACCAGAACCAGACCATTGATCGCTGCCGTCATCGCGACCACGATCCGGTCATTGACCTCGGCCAATTGATCCAATTGCTCCGGCGTCAGCGCAGCGCCGATCGCAGCCCGGCTCACCAGTGGTTTGATGGAGGTCCAAGAGGCCTCGACCGAGGCCAAGGCGGCTGCGATCTCGGGCGTTGGCGGTTTTGGGATCCCAAAGCTCACCATCCCGTCCTGGAACGCACTGAGCGAATTGTCGAAGACGCTCATCATATCCGCCAGATCCGCCCGCCGCTCGGGCGTCTGATCGCCGGTGGACATCAGGCAGATATTCTTCGAGATCCGGTGGCTCAGCATCCGCTGACGCTCATAGAGGTCGACCAAAAGCGTCGAGGCAAAGCCGCGTTGGCCAAGCCGCTGGGAATAGGTCGAGCGCAGCGCCGCGACCAGGCTGTCGGAGAGCTGGGTCACCGTCTCGGTCGAGCTTTGCGCCTGGGCGTAAGAGGCGGGGGTGATTGCCGCCCCATCGAGAACGGGTTCATAAAGCGCCTTAAGGCCCCACCATTCATTGTCCAGTTCGCGCCAAGCCTCGACCACACCGGGATCCGTCTCGCTGGCCAGGCCCAGCTGCGAATTCCCTAGCAACATGCCCGAGTGATACCAATTGAAGATATTCCACATGAGATAGAGCTCTCTGAGGCTCTTCTCACGGCGCACTGCTGCTTCGGCAAAACAAAGCTTGGAGGCCATGCCTTCGGCCAGCATGCGCTGGCGCCCGGCGATCACGAGGCGCTGCGAAAGCTCGACCTGTTGCTCGGCCTGGGCATCCTCCGAGCCAGTGGCCGTCACCGGCGCCAGAACCAACCCCGCAGCAACGGCCGCGACAGCCCCAAGACCCCTCGACACGAATCGCATCATCTTCGCACCCCTTCATCAAGCGAGAGCGTGGTAATCGAAGCCGTCACGCATTGAAAGGCGGTAAGGTGAAACGGCTTGGTGTATTTCACCGCTCGGGACGAGTGTGGCGAACTCTGGGCAGGTTTCGGGCTGGGAAGCACGCGCGCCGCGCTCACGCGCCAATCGCGGACAGAGGGTTTCTTGACCGTTTGGTTGGTGATCTCGCTTTGGGGAAAGGGCTTTGGGGCCCTGAAAAGACCTGCCAGATCGTATCGGCAGGAAAAGTCGTGGCAGCGCCGCCACTGGGTCGTCTGTTCGGCTCCGCTAAGAACCGCGGCGCGTCACCACCGCTTGCCCGGGCTCGGGTCTGGGCTCACGCCTTAGGACCCGGCTTGCCTGCGCAGAAATGCACGCAATTGATTAAAATTGCGTGAAACCCGAAGCACCACGGCCGCGTGCAAATCCTGGTTTCTGGTTGATGGTCGGGGCGGAGAGATTCGAACTCCCGGCCTACCGCACCCAAAACGGTCGCGCTACCAGACTGCGCCACGCCCCGACAGAGCAGGCGGTTACATCAGCCGCCCCAGGACCACAAGAGCAAAATGTGTTGGGCTGTGGATAGGGGCAGCCCCCTCCCGCCCCGCCTCCCCGCCCAACCACCCACGCAAACACCCGGGTGTAGCGCCGGGGGTTGGGCGGGGGGCCGGGGCGGGGGGGGGAGGCCCCAAACACACCCCCAAACAATTTTGTGATGTGGTGCAGGGGCGGCGGGTTTAACCCCC
>JBCDAS010000290.1:0-4813 GCA_039185235.1 Pseudomonadota bacterium | reverse complement strand
CTGTGACCCGGCCATCGTCGAAGTGGAAATGGGCGTGGTCGGACACATTGGTGTCGAAATAGCTCCGGTTGCCGTCGACCGTGATTTCATTCATCAGGCCCGCTTCGGTGAAGGACCGCAGCGTGTTGTAGACCGTTGCCAAGGAGACCGAAGCGCCGCGCTTCTGAACTGCGTCGTAGAGGGACTCGGCGGTTACATGGCGATCGTTGCCATCACCCACCAGCAATTCTGCCAATGTCAGTCGCTGGCGCGTTGGACGCAAGCCTGCCCCGGCAAGCCACGTTGTGGCCCGTGCCTCAGACATCCTGCGATCGCTCGGTGACATGCTCATTGCGCGCCTTTTACCGTCAAACCTAGCTGACGATCCCTATTTAAGCTGATTTTGCAGCTTGATCCAGCCCAAAATGCCTGCGGCATATCAACAAGAGGTAATCCGCTTGTCTGATTCTAGGTCGGGTGCTAGGGAACGGCCAGACGAGACTGAGGGAGTGGACGCGCATGACCGACCGCGCAAACAGCTACGATATGGAGGGGCTTTTGTCCTGCGCGCGCGGTGAGTTGTTCGGGCCGGGGAATGCTCAATTGCCGGCACCTCCTATGTTGATGTTCGACCGGATCACCTCGATCACTCTGGATGGCGGAGAAGCGGGCAAAGGCCAGGTTGTGGCGGAGCTCGATGTCAAATCGGACCTCTGGTTCTTTGACTGCCACTTCATCAACGACCCCGTGATGCCGGGGTGTCTGGGTCTGGATGCTTTGTGGCAGCTCACCGGGTTCTGGCTGGGCTGGTCAGGCATGCCGGGGCGTGGACGGGCGCTGGGGGTTGGTGAGGTCAAGTTCTCTGGCATGGTCACGCCAACGGGCAAACTGATCCGCTATGTGGTGGACTTGAAGCGGGTCATCGATCGCCGGTTGAAGATGGGAATTGCGGACGGGTATATGGAACTCGATGGCGAGACCATTTATGTCACCAAAGATATGAAGGTGGGCCTGTTCCAGGACGCCGCTGCATAACTATCACTGCCTAACGGAGGGCCGCCATGCGCCGCGTTGTTGTCACGGGTCTTGGGATTGTCTCCTCGATCGGATCCGACGCCCAAGAAGTGACTGCCAGCCTGCGTGAGGGCAAATCCGGGATCGTGTTTGCCGAAGATTATGCAGAGCACGGCTTCCGTTCCCATGTCCATGGGGCGCCGAATGTGGACATCGAAGCGATGGTCGATAAGCGTCAGCGCCGCTTTATGGGCGATGGCGCGGCGTGGAACTACATCGCCATGGAACAAGCGATCCGCGATAGCGGGCTGGAAGAGAGCGACGTTTCGAATGATCGGACGGGGTTGGTTATGGGCTCAGGCGGTCCATCGACGAAGAACCTGTTTCAAGCGCATAACATCACGGTCAAGAACAACGCGCCCAAGCGGATGGGGCCGTTTATGGTCACACGCGGGATGAGCTCCACGAATTCGGCCTGTTTGGCGACGCCGTTTAAGATCAAAGGCGTGAACTACTCAATCACATCCGCTTGCTCGACCTCGGCGCATTGTATCGGCAATGGTGTTGAGCAAATCCAGTTCGGCAAGCAGGACATCGTTTTTGCCGGTGGCGGTGAGGAGCTGGATTGGACGCTGTCTTGTCTCTTCGACGCGATGGGCGCGATGAGTTCCAAGTACAATGATAGCCCTCAGACCGCATCGCGTGCGTTTGATGCCACCCGCGATGGGTTTGTGATTGCGGGCGGGGCAGGTGTTGTTGTGCTGGAAGAACTCGAGCATGCGAAAGCCCGCGGCGCCAAGATCTATGCCGAGGTCACGGGCTATGGCGCCACATCGGATGGCTATGACATGGTCGCGCCTTCGGGCGAGGGTGCTGAGCGGTGTATGAAGCTCGCCACGGCAACCTTGGGCGACCGCACAGTCGATTACATCAACGCCCATGGTACATCGACCCCAGCCGGTGATGTTACCGAGGTTGAGGCCGTGCGGCGGGTGTTTGGCGATGGCGCGACCCCGCCGATCAGCTCGACCAAATCGCTCACTGGGCACTCTTTGGGCGCAACTGGCGTGCAAGAGGCGATCTATTGCCTGTTGATGATGCAGGGCGATTTCATCGCGGCCTCGGCCAATGTGAACGAGCTCGACCCTGCACTGAAGCCTGAGGAGATTGTGACGACGCGGCGTGACAATGCGGGGCTCGACACGGTGATCTCTAACAGCTTTGGCTTCGGTGGAACAAACGCCACATTGGCCATGAGCCGGTATCACGGGTGACGCGATGACCGGGATGATGCAGGGAAAACGCGGTCTGATTATGGGGGTCGCCAATAACCACTCCATCGCCTGGGGCTGTGCCCAGGCTTTGGCCCAGCAAGGGGCGGAGTTGGCCTTCACCTACCAGGGCCACGCCTTCCAACGCCGGGTTATGCCGCTGGCAGAGAGTTTGGGCTCTGGCCTTGTGATGGATGCGGATGTCCAGAACGCAGATAGTCTCGACCAGGTGTTCGCCCGGCTGGAACAGGAATGGGGTGCGCTCGATTTCGTCGTCCACGCAATCGCCTATTCGGACAAGAACGAATTGACGGGCCGGTTCGCGGATACCTCACGAGAGAACTTCCTGAACTCCCTGGACATCTCTTGCTATTCTTTCGTGGATGTCTCGCGCCGGGCGGCGGCGATGATGCCCAATGGTGGATCGATTGTGACGATGTCGTATCTTGGCGCGCAAAAGGTTATGCCCAATTACAACGTTATGGGGGTTGCGAAAGCGGCGCTCGAGGCATCGGTGCGCTATCTGGCAAACGATCTCGGTCCGCAGGGGATCCGTGTGAACGCGATCTCTCCAGGCCCGATGCGGACACTGGCGGGATCTGCCGTTGGAGGTGCGCGCCGGGTTTTCAAGACAGCTGAAGAAAACGCGCCGCTTCGCCGGAACGCGAGTTTGGCTGAAGTTGGTGGAACGGCGGTCTATTTGCTCTCGGACATGGGTGGCGCGACCACGGGTGAAGTTCTCTTTGTCGATAGCGGCTATCATGCGACCGGAATGGCGCAGTTGGAGAATATCACACCGGTTGGCTCGTAAACTGATCCTCTGGCGCCAAGCGGACAAAGGGCACATAGCCTTCCGCGAACACCTGGAGAATTGGCTCCGGGGTCAGCACCTTGACCTTGCCGCGGCAGCGCTCTGGCGGGGCGTATCCTCCGGTGGCCTGCCATTGATAGAACTGACCTTGCCAGAGCAACCCATAAACCCCCTTGTTCTGTCCGGGCCGGATGATCGTGCCATTAGGAAGGTCTGCGACATCGGCGGTTATGCCCGGATGCTCTCCTTTCAAGAGCGGCAAGCGCGCCGCGTGGAGAACACGGTCGATCTCCTTGGCCGAGGTCTCGCCAAGCCCCGCCCGGTTCCATAGTGACTTAAATCGCCGGTACTCGGCGTTTCTGCATTCTCCACACGGCCGATGCCCGGCTGAGAACGCCGTTGCCTCGTCCCAGAAAAAGAGCGCCGTATAGACTGTTGGGCTGCCCGGCGGAGGCATGGCGAGGCGATGGCGGTCGCGAAACTCGGTGACGCAGCAGACCCAGTTGCGATGGCGCCAGCGGGCCCTTCCCAAGCGGTTTTCGCTGTCATGGAGACACCCGCGATTGCCCATCAGCGCCCCGCGCCAAGCTGTGTCGGTGATCTCTCCATCGGGATTGACGCGGTTTTGCAAGGTCATGTTGGGGAAGCGATATATCGGCCAAGAATAGAAACCGCAGCCTCGCATGCTTATGTTACCCTGAGCAATGAGAACCACGACCGGGGTGAATATGACGGGATCTTGGACAAGTTGGCTTGCCTTTCTGGTATTGGCCGCCGTGGTCTCGGTCGCCTCCTGCCAGGCTTGGCGAGGACCTGTCGATCAGCCAGGGAGTGTGCAGGAATGAGCGCGCGGAAGTTTGGCGGTGATTTCAGCCCCGGCGGCGCGCGGCAGGCCCCAAAGTTTCGCAATCAAAAGGCGGCGCGGGTGGATATCCGCGCGCTCCTGATGTTCGTCCTTCCAACCCCTATACTGCTGGGGGCGATCGGCAGTCTCGGCAGCAATGCGGTCGGCTCGATATTTCTTTTGGCGGATTATGCAGTCCTCTTGTTCGCAGCGTGGCTGTTGCGCGAGGGGCAGGCCGCTCAAGCCGCCTATGATGCGCGCCAGATCGCCCGTCCTCCGGCTTTCCCGCGCAAGGTCGTAGCGGCGGGGTTGACCGGGATTGGCGTCTTCGGCGCCGTGTTCCTGAGCCTCGGTTTCCCAGGTTTGGTCCAAGCGCTGGCACTAGGCGCGATCGCGGTTCTTGCTCAGATCGCGAGCTTCGGCCTCGACCCGATGTCTTCAAAGGGCGTCGAAGGTAAGTCTGCGCCCGACTATGTGGTTGATGCATTGGACAAAGCCGAAGCCCGGATCGCCGAGGTAACCCGCCTGACCCGCGAGATCCGGGATCGCGAGATCACCACTAGGGTCGACGGGTTAATGGCCCAGGTTCGTGAGATGCTCAAACTGGTCGAGGAAGACCCGCGCGATCTGACCCGGGCGCGGCGTTATTTTACCGTCTATCTGAAAGGTGCCGAGGACGCGTCGCGGAAATTCGCCGACACCCATGATCGGCTGGCAGACCCAAAGCTGCGGGCTGACTACTTGGCGCTGCTCGGTGAGCTCGAGGAGAGTTTCGGGCGCGGGCGCGAGATGCTGCTGCGCGATGATCGCGCTGATTTGGAAGTTGAAATCGAAGTCCTACGCGAACGCCTGGACCAAGAAGGCGCCTGAGCGCCAGAACAGAGGAGAGTGTCG
>JBCDAS010000289.1:0-4832 GCA_039185235.1 Pseudomonadota bacterium | reverse complement strand
CGACGAGCCCGGATTGTATGAGCTGTGCCCTTGAGTGTTAGTAGTTCCAGGCGTCTCTGTTTGTGTATTGTTTCTGCCATACTGCTGCCATTCCATGTAATCCGGAGCTGCGGGGTGTCCAACGGCATCGTGCACATCGCCATCCTTTACTTTCGTCTTGCAAATTTTACTGTACGGGGCCGGGTGTTGTTCGTAGCCACGCTGCTCGTGCAGTGAGAACGAATCGATCGAGTGTCGGCGATGGTTGTGAGAACCCGGACGAGGATGAGCGAAATCATTGAACTGCCCATGCATTCCCGGGTTGTTCATGGTTGGCTTATTGTGACCCTATACTCTGTCAAATGGTAATATTGGCCGATTAAAAAAAGCATCAGCAACTTTCTGGGTCAGGAGCGTCAAGAGGTTAACACCCAGCGAAAAGTTCCCAGCTCGAACGATCACCGCATGCCGTGCAGCGGCGGAGAGCTTTGCCAGATCCGCCTCCGCCAGCCCAGTCGTCCCGATCACATGGGTCAGCCGGGCCTGTGCCGCCAGCGCCGCATGGGCCACAGTCGCAGCCGGAGACGTAAAATCGAGCACCGCTTGACTGCGCGCAAACGCCTCTAGCGGATCGCTCTCAACAACGACACCCACTGCCTGACCACCAAGGCAGATCCCAAGATCCTGACCGATCCAAGCATGGCCGGGCCGCTCGGTCGCCCCGACCAGGACAGTATCCTCGCGTTCGGCCACGGCGGCGGCGAGCATCTGGCCCATCCGGCCAGAAACGCCCGTGACTGTGAATTCAGTTACTGTCATTCGCCCTCCCGCTCCCCTCTAACTAGCAGTGGGGTCGGGTCGGGGAAAGGGTTCTGCGGCGGCTTCTGCCTCAGCCCTTCATTTTATTCCAGAAGTCTTTAACCTGGCCAAAGAAGTCGTTCGATTCGGGGCTATTGCCTTCGCCCTCTTTCTCGAACTCTTTCAAGAGCTCCTTCTGGCGCGCACTCAGATTTACCGGTGTTTCGACCGAGAGCTCGATATAGAGATCGCCCCACTGACCGGGTCGTTGCAATGCTGGCATGCCCTTGCCCCGGAGGCGCAAGCGCTTCCCGGTCTGCACGCCGGTTGGGATCTTCACCCGGCTGCGCCCACCATCAAGGAGTGGTGCCTCTAACTCGCCGCCAAGCGCTGCGGTCGTCATTGGGACCGGGATCCGGCAGAACAGATTGGTGCTGTCACGCTCGAAGATTTTGTGATCGTCGACATGCAAGAAAATATAGAGATCGCCCGAGGATGCGCCGCGCGGACCTGCTTCTCCCTCGCCTTCCAGACGGATCCGGGTGCCGGTATCGACACCTGCCGGGATGTTCACATTCAGCGCGCGCTCCTTGCGCACGGTTCCAGTGCCTTGGCAGGTCTTACAAGGGTTCTTGATGATCTGACCACGCCCCTGGCAGGTTGGGCAGGTTCTCTCGATCGTGAAGAAGCCCTGCTGCGCTCGGACCTTCCCATGGCCTTGGCAGGTCGGACAGGTTTGCGGCTGACTTCCATCCTCTGCCCCACTGCCCTTGCACGTCGCGCAGACCACATTGCCGGGAACTTTAATCGTGGTCTGTTTTCCTTTGAAGGCGTCTTCCAACGTGATCGAGAGGTTGTAGCGCAGGTCTGATCCACGCTGGGCGCCACCACGCCTGCCGCGACCGCCGGCGGCACCGCCGCTCATAAAATCGCCAAAGAGATCCTCAAACACATCCGAGAATGCCGACCCGAAATCTGCGCCACCGCGCGGGCCGCCACCGCCGCCACCCATTCCGCCTTCAAAGGCCGCATGGCCGAACTGATCATAGGCTGCCTTTTTCTCGGCATCCTTCAGGACCTCATGGGCCTCATTGACCTCTTTGAATTCTGCTGCGGCTTTGGGGTCATTCGGGTTCTGATCGGGGTGGAGTTTACGCGCCTTTTGGCGGAACGCTTTCTTGATCTCCGCCTCGTTGGCGCCCCTTTGGACGCCCAGAACATCGTAATAATCACGCTTGGCCATTCGAGAGCTCTTTCTGTTCGCCCTGGGGCGTGAGGATCACGTTCATTTTGGTCCGTTGAACGGGCATATAGCGACGCTGCCGCAGGAAGGCCAGTGCTGGGGTCTCCTCGCCTCGTCTGGCTTCGAGAATGATCATAGCTGGATGCATCTCTACATTCGCATCGTTAAAAAAGGCCGCGAGCACGGGCAGCTCCATCCCTTCTATATCGATCTTCAACGCATCGATCCGGGTCAGCCCGGCGTCCTGGATGACATCCAAGAGCGGGCGTGCCGCGACCGTCACCCGCTCCGCGCCATCGCCCAGGCCCGAGATCTCACCGCGATTGCCATCGACCAGCGCCAGATCAACCTGCCCCGCACGGTCTGAAAGCGCGCAATCGGCGATGACCACCTCCTGCGCATCCGAGGCTTCGAGGTTGAAGCGAAGGCGCCTGAGGTTCTCAGGATCTGGCTCGATCGCCACGCCTTGGATCGGGCCAAAGCTGCGCACGGCCAGAGTGTAGAGGCCGACATTCGCTCCCGCATCGACAAAGGCAAACGGGCTTTGGCAGTTGGCTCGGTGCGCGGCCAGTGCGGCGCGCTCCTCGGCATCCCAAAACTGACTGGCGCCGAAAACCCTCTTCTCGGACAGGTTATCGCGCGGGTGGAGCCGCGCTTTCTGTCCCGGAAAGGGTTCGACATCGATCGGATCGGGCCGACCTGATAGGCAAATCCGCCGTATGATCGAGGTCACTCGCCGCGCAAGCCCACCCGTTCCAAGCGCCTGGCCAAACCGGCGCAGGTTTTCCAACCGCGCCGGCAAGGCGTAGGTGCCGAAAGGGGCTTCTATCACGGCCACCACCGGGGGGCCGATCAGGAGGCTTTCTTGTCGTCTTCGTTGACTTCCTCAAACTCGGCATCGACGACATCGTCATCAGCCGGTTTCGCATCTTCTGCGTCTTGGAAATCGCCTTCCGGTTCACCAGCGGCAGCGGCTTCAGCCTCGGACTTGTAGATCGCCTCGCCAAGTTTCATGGCAGCCTCAGCCAGCGCTTGGCTTCTTGCGGAGATCTCCTCGGCCTCATCGCCTTCGAGCGCTGTTTTCAGCGCAGCAATCGCATCCGTAATCGCCTGACGGGTGGCTTCATCGACTTTGTCGCCATGCTCCGAGAGCGATTTCTCGGTCGAGTGCATGAGGCTCTCGCCCTGGTTTTTCGCCTCGACCAGCTCTCGGCGCTTTTTGTCTTCCTCAGCATTGGCCTCGGCTTCTTTGACCATCTTGTCGATGTCTTCATCCGAGAGACCGCCCGAAGCTTGGATCGTGATCTTCTGCTCTTTGCCGGTACCCTTGTCCTTTGCTGAGACCGAGACGATGCCGTTCACATCGATGTCGAATGTGACCTCGATCTGCGGCAAGCCGCGCGGCGCGGGCGGGATGTTCTCGAGGTTGAACTGACCGAGCAATTTGTTGTCGGCCGCCATCTCGCGCTCCCCTTGGAAGACCCGAATGGTGACGGCGTTCTGGTTGTCCTCGGCGGTCGAGAAAACCTGGGATTTTTCGGTCGGGATCGCCGAGTTGCGGTCAATCAGGCGGGTGAAGACACCGCCCAGCGTCTCGATACCAAGCGACAGCGGGGTTACATCGAGCAGAACCACGTCTTTCACGTCGCCTTGCAGAACGCCACCTTGGATGGCTGCACCCATGGCAACGACTTCGTCCGGGTTCACGCCCTTGTGCGGCTCTTTGCCGAAGAAGCTCTTCACCGTCTCGATGACTTTCGGCATGCGGGTCATACCGCCCACCAGGACCACTTCGTCCACATCGCCTGGGGTGACACCGGCGTCTTTCATCGCCTTTTTGCAGGGATCCAGCGTGCGCTTGATGAGATCCTCGACCAGGCTTTCCAGCTTGGCACGGCTCATCTTCAGCGTCAGGTGTTTCGGGCCGGAGGCGTCGGCGGTGATGTAGGGCAGGTTGATCTCGGTCTGGCTCGAGGACGAGAGCTCAATCTTCGCCTTCTCAGCCGCCTCTTTCAGGCGCTGCAGCGCGAGCTTGTCGTTGCGCAGATCCATGCCCTGGTCTTTTTTGAATTCATCGGCGAGGTACTCGACCAGACGGAGGTCAAAGTCTTCGCCGCCCAGGAACGTGTCGCCGTTTGTGGCTTTCACCTCGAAATAGCCTTCGTCGATCTCAAGGACCGAGATATCGAAGGTACCGCCGCCGAGGTCATAGACCGCGATCGTGCGCGTTGTGTCTTTGTCGAGACCATAGGCAAGCGCTGCCGCGGTTGGCTCGTTGATGATCCGCAGAACTTCGAGCCCCGCGATCTTGCCAGCATCTTTCGTCGCCTGGCGCTGCGCGTCATTAAAGTAAGCAGGCACCGTGATGACCGCTTGGGTCACCGTCTCGCCGAGATAGCTCTCGGCCGTCTCTTTCATCTTTTGCAGAATGTAGGCTGAGATCTGGCTGGGGGAGTACTTCTCACCCCGCGCTTCGACCCAGGCATCGCCGTTCTTTCCCTCGACGATCGAAAACGGGACCATGGTTTTGTCCTTGGTCACAGTCGGATCGGAGTACTGGCGGCCAATCAGGCGCTTGACGGCAAAGAGCGTGTGCTCGGGGTTAGTCACCGCTTGGCGCTTGGCGGGCTGGCCAACCAGGCGCTCACCATCATCGGTAAACGCGACCATTGACGGTGTCGTGCGGGCGCCCTCGGCGTTCTCGACCACTTTCGGTGTGGATCCGTCCATAATGGCGACGCAGGAGTTCGTGGTTCCGAGGTCAATCCCAATAACTTTAGGCATATCTGCTCCTTCTTCGGCGATCAGGGGT
>JBCDAS010000288.1:0-4844 GCA_039185235.1 Pseudomonadota bacterium | reverse complement strand
TCCGATGGGGTGGGATGCCTTTGGGATGCCGGCGGAGAACGCCGCGATACAGAACAAGACCCCGCCGGGCATTTGGACCTATCAAAACATCGACGCCATGCGCGATCAGCTGAAGGCGATGGGGTTCAGCTATGATTGGGATCGGGAATTCGCGACTTGCGATCCCGAATACTATGCCCAGCAGCAAGCCTTGTTCTTGGATATGCTGGAGTCAGGGCTGATCTATCGCAAAAACTCAGTGGTGAACTGGGACCCTGTGGATCAGACGGTCTTGGCCAATGAGCAGGTGATCGACGGGCGGGGCTGGCGCTCGGGCGCCTTGGTCGAGCGCCGCGAGCTGAACCAGTGGTTCTTCCGCATATCCGATATGGCCGATGAGCTTCTCGCGGCAATCGACGGGCTCAAAGACTGGCCGGAGAAAGTCCGCCTGATGCAGGCCAATTGGATCGGTCGATCGGAAGGTCTGGAGTTCGACTTTGAGATCGCAGCCAATGATCTGAGCGCAGCAGAGCGCCTGACCGTCTACACAACACGACACGACACGCTGTTTGGTGCGAGCTTTGCGGCAATCTCCCCCGACCATCCCTTGGCGGCAGAGATTGCGGACAAAGTGCCTGGGCTGGCGGACTTCATCGCCGAATGCCGGCAGATGGATACAACCGAGGCAGCCATGGAAACGGCTGAGAAGAGAGGGTTTGCAACAGGTCTCGAGGTCACTCACCCTTTCGATCCAAACTGGCGCTTGCCGGTCTATGTCGCGAACTTCATTTTGATGGACTATGGCACCGGGGCGATTTTCGGATGCCCGGCTCATGATCAGCGCGACCTTGATTTCGCTCGGAAATATGGGCTGGACGTGGTGCCTGTGGTCTGTCCGGACGATCAGGATCCAGAGACCTTCAAGATCGGCGCCGAGGCCTATATCGGGCCGGGAAAGCTGATAAACAGCCGGTTCCTCGATGGGATGGAGATCAAGGAAGGCAAGGAGGCGGTTGCAGGCCGTCTTGGAACACGTAAGGTCAACTTCAGGTTGCGCGATTGGGGCGTGAGCCGACAGCGCTATTGGGGCTGTCCGATTCCGGTCGTCCATTGCGAGGCCTGCGGGATCGTTCCAGTCGACAAAAGCGACCTGCCTGTGCGGTTGCCGGAGGATGTCGATTTTGACACGCCAGGCAACCCGCTTGACCGTCATCCAACCTGGCGCAAAACCATCTGTCCGAAATGTGGGGGCCCTGCACTGCGGGAGACCGACACGATGGACACGTTTGCGGATTCCTCATGGTACTTCGCCCGCTTCACCTGCCCCAAGGCGGAGACGCCGACGGACCGTGCAGACATCGATTACTGGATGAATGTCGATCAATATATTGGCGGGGTCGAGCACGCGATCTTGCATCTGCTTTACTCGCGGTTTTGGTGCCGCGCGATGCAGAAGACCGGCCATCTGCCTGAAAGCGCGATTGAGCCTTTCGAGGCCTTGTTCACGCAAGGAATGGTCACGCATGAGACCTATTCGACCAGAGATGGCGAAGGCCGGTCTGTTTGGCATGCGCCTGATGATCTCCGACAGGACGGGGATCAGATGGTCCTGAAGGCGACGGGAGAAGCCGTAACTATTGGCGCCTCCACCAAAATGTCGAAATCGAAGCGCAATGTGGTGGATCCCGAGGCGATCATCGCTGCTTACGGGGCCGATACTGCCCGTTGGTTCATGTTGTCGGACAGCCCACCAGAACGCGATGTGGAATGGACAGCGGCTGGGGTTGAAGGGGCTGCCCGGTTCTTGCAGCGGGTCTGGCGGTTGGCGAATGAGATTGCCAAAATCGGGCCCGTGGATCGGCCAGCTGAGTTTAGCGAGGCTGCTCTGACCCTGCGCAAAGCTGCACATCGCACGATCCAAGGCGTCAGCGACGATATCGAGAGCTTTACCTTCAACAAGGCCGTGGCGCGGCTCTATGAGTTGACCAATGGCATCTCTAAGCTTGGATCCGAGAGTGCCGATGATGCTTTTGCCCGGCGTGAGGCAATGGATGTGATGGCGCGGTTGATGGAGCCGATGGTTCCTCACTTCGCTGAAGAAGTCTGGGAACGGCTCGGCCATGCGAACCCGCTGGTGGAAACGGCATGGCCGGAGGCTGAGCCGGAGCTTCTGAGCGATGACGTCATCACCCTGCCGGTGCAAGTCAACGGAAAAAAGCGCGCCGAAATCTCGGTTCCGTCGGAGGCCGCGAAAGAAGCGATCGAGGAAATGGCGTTGACCGATGCCGCGGTTCAGAGGTTTATGGAGGGCAAGCTGCCGAAGAAGGTGATTGTCGTGCCGGGACGGATCGTCAATGTCGTCGTTTGATCGCCGCAAGGTCTTGGCGATGGTTGCCAGCGTGGGCTCCATGTCCGTTCTGGCAGGCTGCTTCCGGCCGATGTTGGCAGAAGACAGCCCGGCGACGGCGCTGCGCGGGCGGATTGATTTGCCGCCGGTCAGCAATCGGCTGAGCTATCACTTGTACCAATCGCTTGAATCGCGCCTTGGAACACCGGGGCAGTCGGATTGGGTGCTTCGGGTCACGATGCGGAAGTCTGAACGCGATATCGCGATTGCTCAGGACGATACAGCAACCCGGGTTTCCGTGCGCCTGAATGCCGATTGGGCGGTTTTCCGGAAAGGCGAGACTGAGCCCGTGGCCAGCGCCTCGGCTTTCTCGGAATCGGGGTTTAACTCGACCCGCTCTCTTTTCGCCAATCGTGAGGCTCGTCTGGATGTTGAACGCCGACTGGCGGAGGATCTGGGTGACCGGATTGGGCGGGCCATCCTGGCGCGGGCGAATATGATCCTCGCGACTGCATGAAACTTGGCGCAGCGGCGGCGGAGGCGTTTGTCGAAAAGCCAGATCTCGGCTTGATAGGCTGCTTGGTTTATGGGCCAGACAGTGGGCGGATCGCATTGGCGAGGCGATCCTTGGTCGCGGCGATCACCGAAGGCGATGATTTACGGCTGACCCAGATCGACGGCGCGGCGGCTCAGAAAGATCTAGCCGAGGTTGATGGCGCGCTGCGGGCGCGGGGATTTTTTCCTGGCCGCCGCGTTGTTGTGATCGAAGGCGGTAAGGACGGGCTGGCAAAGGGGCTGGCATCGATCTTGGAGGATTTAACGGCCGAAGATGCGTTCTTGCTGGTCACCGCACAGCAACTGGCAGCGCGCTCAGCCCTAAGAAAGCTGTTTGAGAGTGAGAAAAGAGCGGTGGCCATAGCGCTCTATCCACGCGCAATGACCATGGCGGATGTGGCCGATCAAATGGCGGCATCAGGCGGTGTTGCGAGCTTCTCAGGCGAGGCGGAGGGCGTGTTGATGGAAGCGCTGGCTGGGCTGGATTCTGGTGGGGGACAGCAGCTTGTAGAGAAGCTGGCTTTGGCATTCCTGGGTGTCGATGGCGAGATTGATGCTGACCAACTGAGGCCACATTTGCCGCTGACGATCGATGCGGCTGCGGATGCATTGATCGATGCGGTGGTTGAGGGGCGGCCTGATCTGATCGGGCCGACGCTTCGCCGCGTGAGCGCGGGCGGCGTGAGCGCAGTGCAGATCATGATTTTGACAACGCGCCGATATCGGGATCTTGTGGCGCTGGCGAGCGCTGGCGATGGGGTCGAGGCCGCTCTTGGGCGCCTTCGCCCTCCGGTTTTTGGGCCGCGGCGGCAACATTTGGCTGCGGCCGTGCGGCGTTGGGGACCGAGGCTGGAGGAGGCTCTGCGGCTCTTGTTCCTGACCGAGGGGCAATTGCGCCTGGGCGGCTCACGGCCGGATATGGCTCTGGTTGAGCGCTGTCTGTTGCGTCTGGCGATGATGGGCGGCCAAGCAGCGCGGCGCTAGGTTTTCTGCATTCTATCAAAGAGTGGCTTGGAGCAATTATTTGTCTAGTTGCCAAGATGGCTCAGAAGATTGTCGAGCTCATCGAGATCCTTGTACTGGATCTTGAGTTCTCCACCACCTGAAGGGCTGTGTTGAATAGTGACCTTCATCCCAAGAACAGCGGAAAGATCGCCTTCAATCTGGCGGGTGTCAGCGTCTTTACCGGGCTTTCCTATGGCGCGAGGTCTTGTCCGCGCGACGGCTGACTTTCTGACAAGATCTTCGACTTGGCGAACGGTGAGGCCGTCGCGGACGGCTTTGAAGGCGAGGGTTTCAGGATCAGGCGCCGTGATGAGCGCGCGCGCATGGCCGGCGCTGAGCTTGCCGTCCTGAACCAAGAGACGCACTGCGGGAGGCAGCGAGAGCAGGCGCATCATGTTGGCGAGATGTGGGCGGCTTTTGCCAAGGGCCTTGGCGAGGGTTTCCTGGGTGTAATCGAACCGCTCGAGAAGCTGTGTGTAGCCCATGGCTTCTTCGATTGGGTTGAGGTCAGCCCGCTGGATATTCTCGATAAGGGCAATCTCTAGCACAGATTGATCGTCGAGATCTCGTACGACCACAGGGATCTCATGCAGCTCGGCTCGTTGCGCTGCTCGCCAGCGTCGTTCGCCTGCAACTATTTGATATTGCTTGATATTTTTTGGATCTCGGCGAAGAATTACGGGCTGAATGACGCCGCGTTCGCGGATGGAGGCAGCGAGTTCATCCAAATCTTCCTCACGGAAGCTACGCCTCGGTTGATCGGGATTTGGATGGATAAGATCAATTGCCACGGTCTGCACTGGACGATCCGTGCGTGCCGTTTGTGCGCTCGGCGCGGCGTTTGAGACGGCGACGGGGGCTTCGGCGACATCGCCAAGAAGGGCCGAAAGACCGCGACCGAGTTTCTTGCGTTCTGGCTTCTTACCCATTGAAAGTCATTCTCCTAAACGCTCTCAAG
>JBCDAS010000287.1:0-4889 GCA_039185235.1 Pseudomonadota bacterium | reverse complement strand
TGCAAATCAGATCACTTCACGAAACTAAATTGCCAAGCGCACAATTTCTGGCTGGACAGTTGCTAGAAGGTTCTCCATTTCGGAGCAATGTCGGATAGGATCCGGCAAGCAAAGATGGGAGGGACCCATGGCGCTGAATACAAGACCCACCACACCGACCTCGGTCGATCCGGTCTGGAAACAGATGCGCGGCGAGGCCGAGCAACTGGCGATGAACGAGCCATTGATGGCGAGTTTTGCCCATTCCGTGGTGCTCCATCATCCGAGCTTTGAGGACGCGCTTTGCTATCGGATCGCGCAGAAGCTTTCCTCGCCAGAGTTCTCTCCCCTTCTGATGCGCGAGATCGCTGAGGCGGGTTTTGCTGCGAATCCTGAGATGGGGCGAGCGGCGCGGGCCGATGTGGTCGCGACTTATGATCGGGATCCGGCCTGCGATCGGATGCTGAACCCGCTTCTCTACTTCAAAGGCTTCCTGGCCGTGCAATCGCAACGCCTGGGCCATTGGTTGTGGAAGACGGGCCGCAAGGATGTGGCGCTGTTTATCCAAATGCGGTCCTCGGAGCTTTTTGGCTGTGATATTCATCCCGGTGCCAAGATGGGCCAAGGGATTATGATCGACCACGCGCATTCCATCGTAATCGGTGAGACCGCCGTGGTGGGCGACGATGTTTCCATGCTGCACTCGGTGACCCTGGGCGGGACCGGCAAAGCCGGAGGGGACCGGCACCCCAAGATCGGAAACGGTGTGCTGATTGGGGCCGGCGCAAAAGTGCTGGGGAACATTCATGTCGGCCGGTGCTCGCGGATCGCGGCAGGCTCGGTGGTGCTGAAGGAGGTGCCAGAGTGCAAAACGGTCGCCGGGATCCCGGCAAAGATCGTCGGCGATGCAGGTTGTGACCGGCCCTCGGTCAGCATGAACCATCTTTTGGTCGCAACAAACCCCGAGGACATCGTCCCCGATTGCTGACCCGGTAACCATCGCGGCCTCGGTAGTTGGTGATGCTGCAGGATGGCGAGACTGGTATGGTTGTTAACCACTGTTCTTCGAGTGCTTGGTAGACGGTTTGAGACCTGAACACTGACCTCTGGAAGGAAGTGAATGAACCCTACTATTGCGAGTGCGAAGCGGCGGGTTGGAAACATCGCCCGTCAAGCTTTGCGTCTCCTCGCTCACCGATACCCAGGCGACTTGAATACAGTCCATGAGCAGGTCCACTTGCGGCGCCTGTTCGATCGTTTTGATGTGGACTTTGTGTTCGATATCGGCGCGAACTCGGGCCAATACGCTCAGATGTTGCGCAATCAAGTCGGCTATACCGGCCACATAGCCTCGTTTGAGCCCATACCAAAACTGGCTGAGATCCTGCGAAGTAAAAGCGCTGGAGACCCGAAGTGGTCAATCAGTGAAACGGCTCTATCGGACCAGGAGGCGACGGTTGAGTTTCACATTATGAAGAGCGATCAGTTCAGCACATTGGGAACGCCTGCGGACCAACCCTCTCTGGAGTTTTCACGCAAGAACAGCGTCAGGAAGACAATCACCGTGACAACCCAAACGCTTGAGATGGCCTATCACGACGCGTATCGGCAATTTGGTTTTGAGAGACCGTTTCTAAAGATGGATACGCAGGGGTTTGACCTGGCTGTGGTGCGAGGCGGTCAGAAGGTGCTTCAATCCTTTGTCGGAATCCAAAGCGAATTGTCGATTGTCCCGCTCTATCAAGAAGCGCCTTTGATGGAGGAGGCGCTTGCCTGTTACAGAGAACACGGTTTCTCGCTGAGCGCCTTTGTTCCAAACAACGAAGGGCATTTCCCCAATCTGATCGAAATGGATGCGATCCTGATCAGAGAGGACCCGAGCGCAGGCGGTCGAAAGAACGGTGGGGTGTAAGGCGCGCGCCTCTCCCTCACTTTGATTTAACGGCGTGTCTGATGGAGCGGCAGAGCAGAAATGCGTTTCTCGATCTTGTCGATCTCTGAAAGATAGGTCTTGCTTTCTATATCGCCAAACCGTGCTTTGAATTCCCTCTCGGGCATGAGCCCCGGGATCCCTGAGAAATCGATTATAAAGTCAGCCTCTTCTTGGATTTGCGAGCGAAGTAGGGCCCATTCCTCACCCGGTCGTGACATGAAGAGGTTCGACAGGCGGATCCCGGAATTGTTCGCGGCAATGTCGGTCAAGTCGAACCCACCTGCGCCAGAGACGATGTCGAAAAGTTCCTTGAACTCACCGATCGCGACTGACACGCCGCGATTGCTCGCGGCCTGAATTGCCGCGGCTGTGATGAAATGACGTCGGGAATCTTCGCGACCATTCAGCAGGACATGTTCGCAATCGCGTTGCCACTCGGCCTCCTTCCGGAATGTTGATCCGACCGAGTATCCCAGCACGAGATAGAAATCGAGCGCACCACAGGCACGGGCGAGACCGAAAATAGCAGCCGTATATGCATTCTCGGGTGCCATTCCCGTTTGCGCCATCGCTTCAGCCAGCCCTAGGGTAAAGAGCAAATGCGGCGTAAAACTTCCGTCTGGCCCGAGCTCGCCGTTGTCCAAGGCGATGCGGATCTGCAAATACGCTTGATCGATCTCCTCGACCGAGGGCATCTTTCGACCCCGGATCGTCCCGTAGACTTTGCTGACTGCGTCCCCGATCTCGGTTTTCTCCACATGCGCGATCAGGATCATCTCATCTGCTGCGAGCTGTTCGACTGAGGTGCCCGATCGAAGCCGGCTTCCGAACGCTTGACCGAGGACGAGATCCAGACCTTGGACGATCAACCAGGTTGCGGTTTTGGGAGGCAGATAAAACGAGCCGACCCGCACATCTGCGAGATCAATCGGCGGCGCGCCAGCCGTTACCGACACCCTTAGATTGATCCAGCGCCGATCGCCCAAATAGGGCAGTGGATAGGAAACAAGCCCGATCATCCGCTCGCCAGTGACACCGACCTCGGAGCGTATCTTTGGAAAAGCGCGTTGTCCCAGTCGGAGCGCGCTCTCGATCTGGTCCATGCGGATCGTGACTTTCCGGTCGGTCAGATCAGGCTGGCTGGCGGCCGCCCTCGCGTCCCGAACCAGCCCGCGCACTGTACGAACGTCTTCAGGGCTTGGTGGAGGGCTCGCCTCGGAAAGCGGCCTATCTTCCAATGCGATCAGGACAAAACCAATAAGGGCGGCTAGGCTCCCGATCGAGAGATAAGCGATCAGCTTGAAGATACGTTTGAGCAGCCTGAGCATCACCACATCCCACTTAGCGTCGGCATGAAAATTCCCGAGGCTTGGCGTCTCAAGCTCCTAGCAGAGGTGGGCTGGATCGTGAAGCTTTATGCCCGGCGGCGGCGGCGTCCTTCACGGGCGCCGCGGGCTCCTTCGGCACCGGCAGCGGCGGGCGGTTTGTTGAACCTGATCCAGTTGCCGCCCGATGCGTCATTGTCGAGGAGAAAGTCGGCGGCTTTGATCGCCTCGATCTCCTTGGACGGGGTCGCCTTGGTCGCGGTTAGGCCGAGATGTGGAGCGAGCGCCTCCCAATCGGCCCCTTCTGGGACGGTGATTCCGAGGGCGGAGAGCGCCTCGGTCTTCTCGGCGATCTTCTTGGCCGATGCGCCCTGTTGCACCGGGTTCATGATCGCCGAGGTCATTCCAGCGGCTGCAGCCATAGGCAGGAAGGCGTTGTTGATCCCGTGGCGATTGGGCAGGCCGAAGGAGATATTCGACGCGCCACAGGTGGTGTTGACACCCAACTCTTCGCGCAGCCGCCGAACGAGGGCGAAGACTTGCAGCCCGGCGGTTGCCATGGCGCCGACCGGCATCACAAGGGGGTCGACCACGATGTCATGGGCTGGGATGCCGTGATCGGCCGCGCGCTCGACGATTTTCTTGGCAACTTCAAAGCGGACATCTGGATCTT
This sequence comes from Pseudomonadota bacterium, assembly GCA_039185235.1. Lineage (GTDB taxonomy): Bacteria > Pseudomonadota > Alphaproteobacteria > Rhodobacterales > Rhodobacteraceae > Thermohalobaculum. The sequence goes on along the minus strand of JBCDAS010000287.1, from coordinate 979 downwards.
CGGAGATGCCGGTATCGTCGTTCGAGATCGCCACCACGGGTACGTTGTATTTCTTGACCAGTGGTAGCACCATCTCGAGGCGGTCTTCCTCTCCGGTGACCGAGTTCAGGAGCGGGCGGCCCTCGCAGGCGTCAAGCCCCGCCTCAAGCGCGCCGGGGACTGAGCTGTCGATGCAAAGCGGCACGTCGACCAGGCCCTGGACCAGCTCGATCATCTGACGCATGAGCGGCGGTTCGGTCTCATTCGGGTTCGGGTTGGAATTGTAGACCACGCCGGCGTTCACATCGAGAACGGTGGCACCGCAGGCAACCTGTTCGAGCGCATCTTTCTTGACTGTTTCGAAGTTGCCCGCCTCAAGCTCAGCGGCGAGTTTCTTGCGCCCGGTGGGGTTGATCCGCTCACCAATGACACAGAACGGCTGGTCAAAGCCGATCACGACGGTCTTGGTTTTGCTCTCGACGACAGTGCGGGTCATGGGCGGGTTCCTTGGATGGAGATCAGGATAGGTGGAGACAAGTTGCTATCAGCCAAGCGGAGGCGGGCTTGCGCCCGCCACGAGATACCCTCGCCTCGCTGCTTGCGCAGCGGGGCGAGGAGTTGGCGCTGAAGGTCGAGCGAGGCGCCAGCGCGCTTTGCGGATGCAAAGCGCCATTATAGCCGTATGCCCGTGAGGGCATTCCGCTTGGTACGCCTTGGCTTACGCATTTGCGGCGCGGGCCATTGGGGTTTGGCGGCCGAATTCGTCGGTAAACTCGGCGCTTTTCTTAATCCCGCCCAGCGGGAAGAAATGCACATGAGTTATGTTGAAGTCCGGGTTCGCCGCTTTGTGGGCTGCCAATTCGCGCAACACATCCTCTGGAGTGAAGGGCAGGACCAATTTGGTCACATCCGCCGCCCGGCGTTGCAGCACGCGCAAGCTTGGTCCAACGCCGCAAGCGAGCGCAAACTTGATCAGGGTTTGCAGTTTGGCGGGCCCTGC
>JBCDAS010000286.1:0-4959 GCA_039185235.1 Pseudomonadota bacterium | reverse complement strand
GATCCCGCGTATGAGCCCATGGCGCCGGGTTTCGACGGCATCGCCTTTCAAGCCGCCTGCGATCTGGTCTTCAAAGGCGTCGACTGGCCCTCCGGCTACACCGAACCCGCGCTCCACCAGCGCCGTCTAGAGAAGAAAGCAGAAGGAACCGCATAAATGGCCGAGATTACCCTCCGCAAAGCCCGAACGATCATCTCAAAGACCCTGGCCAAAGGCCGTGAGATGGAACTGAAGCCGCTCTCGGTCGTCGTCCTCGACGCAGGCGGGCATGTGAAAGCCTTTGAACGCGAGGACGGCGCGTCCAACCTGCGCTTCCAGGTCGCCCATGGCAAAGCCTACGGCGCGATCGGCTTTGGTGTGGGCTCGCGCGTGCTCGCCGCCCGGGCCGAGGCGCAGCCGCCCTTCATCGGCGCGCTCGCGGGCACCTTTGGCGATCAGCTGATCCCGGCCCCAGGCGGTGTGTTGGTGAAAGACAAGAAAGGCGCGATCCTTGGTGCGGTCGGCGTGACCGGAGATCTCTCCGAGAACGACGAAGCCGCCGCCATCGCGGGGATCGAAGCCGCAGGCTTTGCCGCCGATCCCGGCTGATCGCCTCAACCTCTCGTGACCGGGGCGCGGGTTGGCAAAGGCCACCGGCGCCCCATTTGTCTTTGGCAGTGGACTGGATCTTGTGCAAAGGAGCCGCCCATGCGCGCGCCCATCATCGCGACTGCCGCCTGCCTCGCGCTCGCCTCCCCGGCCATGGCGGGCATTCTCTTTAATCCAAAAGGGATCTTCCTGACCGAACCAGAGGCGCCCGACTTCATCGTGACCGAGAGCGGTCAGACAGTCTTTGGCGGCCCCGGCAATGGCTACCGTCGCCCCGGTCGCTCAGGCTTCTTCCCACAGTCCTATGACCCGGGCCTCTACCGCTACGGCAAAAGCGCCTATGGCGCTGATGGCTTTAAGTTTGAGCCGCAACCCCATGGTAAAGTTGAGAGAAAACTCTCAGATATGAATGTTTTCTTTTGGTTGGACTGATCTGGTCCCGACTTTCCGAACCGCTTTCACCGAAGTTGGGCAGGAAACCTGACGAACGCGTCCGCAGTCACCAGAACTCGAACCGGGGTAACGGTGAACTTGTAGGATTTCAACTCATCCAGATTGCTGCTGTATCGGACCCTTTCAATAAGGTAGTCGCCGGTGCCTGACGAGGCATCTGCCTGTGCTGTCACTTTCGCAAGAGCAGCTTCTTGGAGCGGCATGAGAGCCTCAAGTTGGTCGTCGAACCAATAATAGGTCGAGCTAACCTTGCTCGCTTCCGGTAAGTCGGGATCGGCAATCACATCGGAAAAGTCGACCGTGCCCTTTAGCGTGACGCCCAGCAGCAACTCCCCCTGCACGACCTCCGGCACGTCGCTGGCGGCTTGCGGATGGTTTTGGCGGCATGCCTTGATTGCATTGGCAGATTCTTCCGGTGCCGACAGTCTAAGGGCGTTCGCCTCACTCTCACAGGCCCGACCAGCGCGCAGGAGAGACTTGACGCGTTCTGTCCTGGCGCGCGGCGCCTCTGCCTCGATCTTTCTCGTTCTGACTTTGATCTCGGCCTCTTCGTAGCCGTGGAGGTTCAGAACTTCTCTCAATTCACCCTCGATATCGGAAAAGGCGGTTGCCACCTTCGCGATGCCTGTGTCATCGCGCCTAAACGTTAGGAAGATCTGGCTCCAATCTGTTTCGAGTTCGGCCAAAGCTTCCCCCTTGATCGAACGGGAATGCCCCACGCCTGAACGGATCCTGACCGCATCGGCGAGCGAGATGGACTTGCTTGAACGAAGGTTGGTCCCAGGCTCATTGAGCTTGGGCGCCTCGCCGATTTTTACCCCTTCGGCTTTGTTGAGTTTGGGCGGTGAGCCCCGCTCAACCGTGTAGTTCTCGGCGTATTCACGGCCCCTCAGAACGTAGAGGGCACGTTGCTGAGGGGTCATGCGCTCCAGGCTTGTTTCCCAGAAGATCGAGTGTCCCGTCCAACCGGCTGCGCCAGCGCCAATCAACAAGAAAAGAAGACTTGCGAAATGAAGACGAAGCACCTGTAATCCTTTACTAAACTGGGTCAGAGGTTACTGGCTGGCCACACTTTAGGCAAGCCAGTTCTTGCTGTTAATCGCGCAAAAACAGGTAAGGCGGTTGTCTCATTGATCTCCTCCACCAGAAGACTGCGCAGACGCCGGGGATCTTAGTCCGCGCGATTGGGCGTTAGTAGGGCCGGTCATCGGCGGGTCCATCGGCGCCCCTGGCTTTGAGCAAATAGTCCAGACCCCCAGCGGTATCATAGACGCCCTAGATCTCGGGTAAGTCGCCAATTCTTGGAGTGGACATCGCCGAGTTGGTCGCAATTGGTCCCGCCAGGGTCCTAGGCCATCTTCCGCAAGTTCCTCACCTCTGAATAGACGACGAAGAGGCCGCCTCCCACGATTAGGGCGCTTCCCAGGATGGTGGGCAGGCTCGGCAGCGCGCCCCAGAACATCCAGCCCCAGAGCACGGCGAATGGCAGTGAGCTGTATTCAAACGGCGCCATCTGATTGGCGCGGCCATAACGGTAGGCCTGGCTGATACAGTAAAATCCAACCGTTCCGGTCAATCCAAGCGCGAGCAAGAGGCCAACTTGCTCGAGGCTCGGCACGCTCCATGCGCGGAACAGATAGGCGGCACTTGGATGATCGAACCGATCCATCCAGCCAGAGCCGAAAATCACGCCCGTCAGGCCGCTGAACAGCACAAACATCAGGGTCAGGTAAAACGTCATTCCCAAAGCGCTCTCGGTTGCGCCAAGTCGCCGCGTCAGCAGGATCTGTGCGCTATAGGCAATCGCGGAGACAAGGGCCAAGATCATCGCGGGCTCGATCCCATCCGCGCTTGGCCGGGCGACCAGCACCACGCCTATGAAGCCCGCCAGAATTGCGATCCAGATCCTGAGGCTGACACTCTCCCCCAAAAACGGCCCCGCCAATATGACAACGAAGAGGGGGGCTGTGTAATAAAGCGGCATCGCATCCGCCAAGGGCAGCACCGCCAGCGCCATCGAGAAACTCGAAAAACAGATGAAGGAGAAGAAGCCGCGCAGGCAGTTCAACACCGGCCTCTCGGTTCGGAACCCACCTGCGCCTTGGGCAAGATAGAGCGCGGCACTGATCAGGCCGAGGGTGACAACGCCGCGCGCAAAGATCACCTCCTGCACCGCCATCTGGTCGCTGAAGACCTTCATGATCACGTCTTGGATCGAGAAGACGAAGAGGCCGAGGATCAGCAATCCGATCCCAGCGACTGTTTTCTCAACAGATCGGTCTGTGATCTCGGCTTGCGGCACGTTCGACTGCTTTCAGAAACATCGCCCGATCAAGCGCGGGCTTGCGGAGCTTTGGGCAGAATGACCCCGGCTGAATGGCCTGAGGCGACCGCGTTTTCGATGTTTTCGACACTCGTCAAGCAGCGGGTGCCTGAGCGCGGCTTCGATTGGCTTCTCGACCGCAGGATCGCGTTCTCAGCGCACAAAGACGGGCAGGGCGGTTGTCTCCTTGATCTCCTCCATCACGAAGCTGGCGGAGATGTCCGAGATCTCGACCCGCGCGATCAGGCGTTGGTAGAGCCGGTCATAGGCCGGAACATCCGCCACGCGGGCTTTGAGCAGATAGTCCAGATCCCCAGCCGTGCGGTAGACGCCCAGGATCTCCGGCAGTTCGCCGACCGCGCGGGTGAATTTCGCCTGCCAATCCGCGTCATGGCGGTCCGTGCGCACCGAGATGAAGGCCAAGAGACCCAATCCAACTTTCGCGGGATCGACCAAAGCTACTCTGGCCTGGATCACGCCCGCCTCCTCCATCTGCTTGATCCGCCGCCAACAGGCGTTTCGGCTGAGGCCCGCGAGCGCGCCGATCTCCTCGACCGGCAGCGAGGCATCTCTCTGCAGGATTCGCAGGATGGCGAGGTCTAAATCATCGATCATTGCGCCCTAGGTGGGAAATTCTCCCAATAATATAGATTATTACAAGATAATTGGGAAGTATGCCCGGCGAATCTCCCGCATAGTCCCCATGGACCAACAGAGGAGAGCCAACCATGATCGCCCGTCTGACCACTGCCTTCACCGCCCATCCCGCCTCGGTCGATGAAAGCTATGGGGAGCATTTCCTCTTCGCGCTCCGCTTCGCCGCCAAACTCGGCTATGCGGCTTTTGCGGCCCTGATCCACGCGATCCTGCCCTTTGCTTTTGAGAAAACCGCCAGCAGCATCATCCGTGAGCTCTACGAGCGCACGCATAATCGTGGCTGACCCCTCGACAGCGCCCCGCTTCGGGCGCAAGCTGCGCTGATGACCGATTTCAGCAAAGGCGCCGCTTGGCAGGGGGGCGAAATCCTGCCGATCCACGAGGCCAAAATCGGTGTGACCGATTGGGGCCTCACCCATTCCGACATCACCTATGACGTCGTGCCGGTGCGCAATGGCGCCTTCTTCCGCCTTGCCGACTACCTCGAGCGCTTCGAGCAGTCGATGGCGCGCATGCGCCTCGATGTCGGCATGACCAGCGCCGAGATGCGGGCCGCCCTGCATGGAATGGTCGCGGCCTCGGGCCTCAGCGACAGTTATTGCTCGATGGTGGCATCTCGCGGTGTGCCGGTGGTCCCGGGCTCGCGCGACCCACGCGACTGTGCCAATCATTTTTACGCTTGGTGCGTGCCCTTCATTTATGTCTTCGCGCCGGAGGTCGTGGCGCGTGGCGCCAAGCTGCAGATCGGTCGGACCCGGCGCATCCCCGATGACAGTGTCGACCCAAGGGCGAAGAACTACCATTGGGGCGACTTCACCCCCTCGCTGATCGACGCCAAGGAGGCGGGGTTCGACAACACAATCCTGCTCGACCATCAAGGCCGGGTGACCGAGGGACCGGGCTTCAACATCTTCGCCGTGTTCGGTGATCACATCGTG
>JBCDAS010000285.1:0-4980 GCA_039185235.1 Pseudomonadota bacterium | reverse complement strand
GACGGTGGCGCCGAGCCGTGCCATCGGCTCGCAGAGCAGGCCGCCGCCGCAGCCGATATCCAAGATCCTAAGCCCTTCGAAGGCGCGCGGGGCCTTTGGGTCGCGTCCATGTTGGGCCGCGATTTGGGTCACCGCGTAAGAGAGCCTGCAGGGGTTCAGCATATGGAGCGGTTTGAACTTGCCCTCTGGGTCCCACCACTCCTCGGCCATCGCCTCGAATTTGGCGATTTCGTCGGGATCGGTTGCGGCTGCTTGCGTCGTCATGCGGGAGGCATCCTTTTATGTCCTTTCACAGAGATAGGCTGGCTCTCGATCATTCACATCACTCAAGGCCAATTGCGGGGTGCGGCGGATCTTCGCTCTGTCTCGGAGCGGCGTGTGAAGGCACGCTTGCGCGTCTTCCCGCGATGGCTTAGGCCAAAAGGAGCGCCACGGTCCTCTCGATGATCTGGGCTCACGTGATGGATCCGATGGCCGAAACCCGACTTTTTCCCCAGAGCGAACCTTTCCGGCGCAACCATTTGGATGTGGGCGACGGGCATGAGATCTATGTCGAGATCTCTGGCCGCGCGGATGGGGAGCCGGTGGTCGTGCTGCATGGCGGACCAGGGGCGGGAACATCGCCTTATCTGCGCCGGTTCTTCGATCCCGATCGCTATCTGGTCGTTCTGTTCGATCAGCGTGGGGCAGGGCGGTCGCGCCCACGCGGGCGGCTTGAGGGCAACACGACCTGGGATCTTGTGCGCGATATCGAGGCGCTGAGGGCCTATGTGGGTGCCGAGCGCTGGCAGGTTTTTGGCGGCTCCTGGGGATCGACGCTGGCGCTGCTTTATGCTCAAGCGCATCCCGAACGGGTGTCCCGCCTGATCCTGCGCGGGATCTTCACCATGACCCAGGCGGAACTGGCTTGGTTTTATGGCGGTGCGGCAGGCAAGATTTTCCCCGAAGCTTGGGCGGAGTTTGTGGCGCCGATCCCAGAAGACGAGCGCGATGACTTGATTGGCGCCTATTATCGCAGGCTCACCTCGCCTGACGAGGCCGAGCAAGTCCGGGTTGCGCGTCCTTGGGTCCGGTGGGAGAGCTCTTGCGCTGCGTTGCGACCGGGCCCGTCGGGATTGTTGGACGGATCTTACGCCCGCGCCTTTGCCCGGATTGAGAGCCATTACTTTGTCCATCAGGGCTGGTTGGAGCGCGACGATCAGATCATGGCGGGTTTGCCAAAGATCTCGCATATCCCAGCGGTGATCGTGCAGGGCCGGTACGACATGATCTGCCCGCCAGTCACGGCACTGAAGCTCTCGGACGCGCTGCCGAATGCCGAGTTGCATATGATCCCGGATGCCGGCCATGCGCTGTCAGAGAAAGGGATCACCGAGGCGTTGCTCAAGGCGATGCAATCCCAAGTGGTGAGATCGAGGTAATGCGGGCGATCCTCTGCGAGAGCTTCGACGGGGTCGATGTGGCGCTGGGCGAGATCGCGGCGCCTGAACCCGGGCCGGGCCAGGTCGCCATTCGCGTCCGCGCCGCGGCAGTGAGTTACATGGATTGCCTGATGGCGGCGGGGCGCTATCAGATGCGCCCGGATCTGCCTTATGTACCGGGCACGGATGCGGCGGGGATCGTGACAGCGATTGGCGATGGTGTGACCCTTGTTGAGCCCGGTGACCGGGTGGCGGCGACCACCTGGTATGGCGCCTATGCTGAGACGATGTTGGCCCCGGAGGGTGCCTGCTGCAAACTGCCGGAGGGTGTCTCGGACGCTGCTGCTGCGACGGTTTTGCAGAACTATGGAACCGCCTATTACGCGCTGCTGGTCCGGGCGGGCCTCAGCGCGGGTGAGACCTTGTTCGTCACCGGGGCGGCCGGCGGTGTTGGCCTTGCGTCGCTGGATCTGGCGCGAAAGATCGGGGCGCGGATCATCGCCGGTGTGGGCTCTGACGACAAAGCGGCGGTCTGTCGGGAGTATGGCGCTACGGAGGTCATCAACTATGCCACCGAAGATCTGCGTGCCCGGATCAAAGAGCTAACCAGCGGCAAGGGTGTGGATGTCTGCATGGAGATGCTGGGCGGCGAGACCTTCCTCACCATGGGCCGCTGCATGAACTGGGGCGGGCGGCTGATGCCGATTGGCTTTACCTCGGGCGATATCCCGGCCCTGCCGATGAACCTGCCACTGGTCAAAGGCTATGATGTATTGGGCATTTTCGCGGGCGCCTGGTGGGAGCGCGATCGCGAGGCGGCGAGCGCCGGCAACGCGCAGATCATGGAGTGGGTCGCCTCGGGCGATCTCACCCCCGCGATTGACCGGATCCTGCCGCTGGAAGAGGCCGCCGAGGCGATGCGCCTGGTGTGGGAGCGCCAAGCAAAGGGCCGTGTGGTTCTGTCAGTTGACGGCTGATCGACCTCGCGCCCGTATCTTCTTCTGAGATGGATTGCGCCGCCGCGTTCCTCGTGGCAGATGCGAGTCGACAAAGGAGGCGCGCATGAGTGATCGGATCGTTGTGGTGGGAGCCGGCCAAGCGGCGGCCTCACTGGTGGCCAAATTGCGGGCCGAGGGCCATGATGGGCCGATCACCGTGATCGGTGCGGAGCAAGCCTACCCCTATCAGCGCCCGCCTTTGTCCAAGAAATATCTGTTGGGCGAGATGGAGACCGAACGGCTCTATCTGCGCCCTGAGAGCTGGTACAGAGAAAACGCGGTGGAAACGCGTCTTGGGGTTCCAGTGCAGGCGATCGATCGCGCGGCTCAGGAAGTGGTTCTGGAGGATGAGCGGCTCAGTTATTCACAGCTCGCCCTGACCACAGGGTCGGCCCCGCGGCGGCTGCCTGCGGCGATTGGCGGAGATTTTGGCGGCGTGTTCCTGGTCCGCGATCTGGCTGATGTGGATCAGATGGCGCCGGATTTTACCGAAGGGCGGCGGGTTTTGATCATCGGCGGCGGCTATATCGGGTTGGAAGCGGCGGCGGTTGCCGCGTCCAAGGGATTGCAAGTCACCGTTGTCGAGATGGCCGAGCGGATCTTGCAGCGGGTGGCCGCACCTGCGACCTCGGACTTTATTCGCGCTCTGCACATCTCCCACGGGGTTGAGATCCGCGAGGGCGTTGGCTTGGACCGGTTGGAGGGCGAGGGCCGCGTGTCGCGGGCGATCCTGACCGATGGGAGCGCTTTGGAGATCGATTTTGCCATTGTCGGCATCGGCATCGCCCCTGAGAGCGGGCTGGCCGAGGCGGCGGGGCTGGAGATTGAGAACGGGATCAAAGTGGATGGGTTTTCGCGCACATCGGACCCTCTGATCTATGCGGCGGGCGATTGCGCGAGCTTCCCCTATCGCGGCACGCGGATCCGGCTCGAGTCCGTGCCCAATGCCATTGATCAAGGGGAAAATGCGGCACTGAACATGTTGGGTCGCGAGGAGGAATATATCGCAAAGCCCTGGTTCTGGTCTGACCAATACGACATGAAGTTGCAGATCGCGGGGTTGAATGCCGGGTGGGAGGAGACGATCACCCGGCCCGGAGCGAAAGCGGGCACGCAGTCGGTCTGGTATTACAAGGGTGACCAACTCCTCGCCGTGGATGCGATGAGCGATGCCCGGGCTTACATGATCGGCAAACGGGTGATCGAGGCGGGCAAGACCCTGCCGAAATCCGATGTCGCTGATCCAGAGGTGAAGCTGAAGCCGTGATCAGAAGATCGCGGCCTCGGCCTCGACCGTCGTGAGGTCCATCTGGGCCAACAGCTCTGCCGTGGTTCGGATCATCGGCATCTCGTAGCGGAAGAAGTAGCGACAGGCGGTGATTTTGCCTTGCAGGAAGTCGCGCCGACTGCCGGTTGCCTCGGCTAGGCTCTCGGTCGCGATCTGAGCTTGGCGCAGCCAGAGCCAGCCCACAACCAGATGCCCGAGCATGTCGAGATAGAGCGAGGCATTCGCCAGGAACACCTCTGGCCCGGTCTCGGTCGATCGCGTGATCATCTCCAGCGTGGTGGTGCCGACCGTATTGGCATGTCGGGCAAGATCCTTGGCTTCTGGCAGGGTGCTGTTGGCGGCGTCCGAGGCGATCTCCTCGATCAAAGCGCGCAGGGCGGCGCCATTCTCGGCGGTCACTTTTCGGCCCAAGAGGTCGAGGCCCTGGATGCCCTTTGTCCCCTCATGGATATGGTTGAGCCGGTTGTCCCGGTAGAACCGCTCCAGCGGGTAGTCGCGGGTGTAACCAGCGCCGCCCAGCACCTGGATCGCCGTCTCGTTCGCGCGCAAGCCGTATTCCGAGGGCCAGGACTTTACGACAGGCGTCAGGAGATCAAGGAGCAAGGCCGCGCGCCGGGCTTCCTCGCGATCGCCGGTTTTCTCGCGATCGACCAGGCTGGCGGCGAAGAGAACCAAGGCAAGCCCGCCCTCGGCATAGGCTTTTTGCTGGAGCAGCATGCGTTTGACATCAGCATGTTCGATGATCGCCACCATCGGCTGGCTGGGGTCACGGGCGGTGAGCGGACGGCCTTGGGTGCGATCCTTGGCATAATCAAGCGCGTGGAGATAGCCCGTATAGGCCAGAGCCGCAGCCGCCATTCCAACCCCGATGCGCATCTCGTTCATCATCGTGAACATCTGCGCGAGGCCTTGATGCGGCGCGCCGACCAGCCAGCCAATGGCGCCCGCGCCCTCGCCAAAGTTGAGCGCGCAATTGACCGTGCCACGGCAGCCCATTTTGTGGTTGAGGCTGACCAGGCGAATGTCGTTGCGTTGGCCCTCGACGATCCGGGGCACGATGAAGAGCGAGATCCCTTTGGTGCCGGCTGGTCCGCCCGGGATTTTGGCCAACACCAGGTGGACGATGTTCTCCGACATCTCGTGTTCACCGCCTGAGATCCACATTTTCGAGCCGAAGAGCCGGTAGGACCCGTCCTCCTGCGGCTCTGCCCGGGTGCGAATATCGCCGACGGAGGAGCCGACATGGGGCTCGCTGAGGCACATCGTGCCAAAG
>JBCDAS010000284.1:0-4999 GCA_039185235.1 Pseudomonadota bacterium | reverse complement strand
TCCGGTGTCGCTGTGTCCGGCGAGTGACCGAGAAACCGCGTGAAATCGCGCATCGCCCGCAGGTACATCGTCTGCGTCTTGGGCTGCAGCCCCTTGATCCGCATGTCTTCAAGAAAACGCTGGCGCAGCGCAGGCACATAATGGTCCGTCATCGGAACCTCCTGTCATCAGATTGAGAAGGTCCAAATCGTCAGACAGGCGCGCACATATACAAAATCGCTGCGCCCACTTCAGTGTGCTTCACCCGCCACAAGCGCCTTTACCGCGAGAGCGGTTTCGTCCTCGTCCGCATAGCAGACTGAGCAGCCATCGGTCAGCGGCGGTTTGTGGAGGTGTGATCTGTTCTCCGGAAGCGTCTCGGTCCTATAGCTCAAATGACGCGCCCCGCATCGCGGGCCCGATCAAGTTCGTCTTCTGGGCAAGTCAGTGGTTACGGTGACAATCGCGGATGAGGGCCGTTGCCGTAGACCAGGGTCACACGGGTATCGATTACTTGCTTCTTCTCGATCAAGCTTGAGAACCAGATCCTCATCACCGAGGACGGCCACGAGAACCTCACCAACTACCGCTGGGACCCCCGCCTGATGTCGTGACCGCGCGAGAGACCAAAGTCCGGGCTCAAAGACCGCTTCGATGCAGGTTTCTCAGACGCCCGGCAGCCACCGCGCGTCGTCGCCATCAAAGCGATAGGCGTCCAAAAAACCTGAATCAACTCATCCCTGCATCTGGTGCTGTTGCCAACTGGTCCGCGTCGACTTTTGCTGAGCGCGACGGCGCGTCCGTAGGGCGCCATCGAACAAGGGCGTAGACCAAGTGTTGATTGTCGAGGGCGGGCACGGCACTCTCTCCAACGACAACTCATACACCCTCAGATGGCGCAACCGCGACAGGACTCGCATGACCGACAAGTTCGCAGAGTACCGGCGCGGCAATAAAGCTGCTTGGGACGCGTCAGCCCCCTCCCATGGTACTGGCGCGGAGTGGGAGCGTCTGTTGGCCGATGCCGCGAAGCCTGGCTTCTCGGAGTTGGACGAGACGCTGACGGCCACCCTGCAAGGGCTCGATCTCAGCGGCAAGACAGCTGTTCAGATCTGCTGCAACAATGCGCGGGAGCTTTTGTCGCTCGCCTCCCTCGGCATCGAGCCAAAGCTGGGGATCGATCAGTCAGCGGCATTCCTCGCCCAAGGCGCTCAGCTATCGGCGGCCTCCGGGCTCTCACCGCGATTGCTCGCGGCTGATATCTACGAACTGCCGGGCGATCTTGGCACCTTTGACCTCGCCCTGATCACGATCGGCGCGATCAACTGGATGCCCGATCTGCCGGGCTTCTTGCGCATCGTCGCAAGCCTCTTGAGCCCGGGCGGGCGCCTTGTGATCTACGAGACGCACCCTTTCCTCGAGATGTTCGACCCGGACGCAGACGACCCGCACGCGCTTGCCTTCAGCTATTTCGACAAGAGCGCGATCGAAGTCCCCGAGCTGATCGTCTATGACGGCTCGCCCAATGTCGCGTCCGGCCAAACCGGCTATTGGTTCGTTCACACGCTGGGTGAGATCGTCACGGCCTCTATCAATGCAGGCCTCACCGTCGAACGCCTCGAGGAACACCCCCACTCCAACCGCGAGCCAGATTACGACAAATACCAAGGCCGCGAGGCCCAACTTCCCATGTGCTACACCCTGGTTGCCCGGCGCTGAAAAGCTCGAACGAACCGGCGATCCGACACCTGCACAACTGGCCGTCGCCCCTTCGGGCGCACCGGTCCTGATCGCCACAAACCGCCGTGAGCATCTCAGCGCAAGAAGGCCGATCGGAGAACGCGCGACCAGCTGCGAACCAAGCTGAACCAGGGACACAACCTTTCAGCGAATGGCTTCTGTCATCCACCCTGTTAACGCTTGACAGCCATCGGCCATCGCATCCAATTAGGGGCCTTCTGTTTCGGTGCCCACCCAATGCGTGTGTTTGGCTTATAAATGAGTCTCACAGAGGATTGGGAGTTTGAGAATAGTCCGCATCAAAGAAAAGCTTTCTAAGCTGCTCCGCTTGAGCCCGTACAGGATCAAGAAAAGAGCAAAGAAGAAAGTTAAAAAGCTCTTCGACACATATTATGAACACGCGACGGACGAGCTCAGATCATTCCCTTGCATGCTCACCGAGGGCGACAAGGCGATGTACTATGATGCGGGGCGGAATTATCGCGGCACAGGCATAATTGTCGATGCGGGATGTTTCGTCGGTGGGACAACCATTCATCTCGTAAATGGTCTGTTGCACAATGGCCGTTTTGGCCCCGACGATCCCAGGCTAGCGAAGATCATAAACGTCTATGACCTCTTTATGATCGATATTGACTACATTCTTGAGCATCTCGAGAAGAACTATCCCGATCGCGAATTCGCCATGGACGAGAGCTTTCAGGCGGTCTTCGAAGACAACCTCTCAGAGCATCAGGGAATGATCGACCTGAAGCCGGGCGATGTGACCAAATACACCCATCCCAAGGACAAACCGATCGAGATCCTGGGCATTGACCTCTGCAAGGCGCTGCCAATCACCGATCATGTGGTGCGAAGCTTTTTTCCAAGCCTTATCGAAGACGCGCTGGTTATCCACCAGGATTTCATGCATGAGTTCCATCCCCATATCCACTTGTCGATGATGCGCCTGCACGCGTTCTTCACGCCTGAGATTGAGCTTCCCCGAGGCTGTAGCGTCTCGTAGCGGCTGAAGCGCAAAATCAGTGATCAGGACATTTGGGCGGCTTTCGGCTCGGACACGTCATGGTATTCTGATGTCGCCACCAATACCGCGTTGCTCGACGATCTCCATGACGAGATGCTCCATGATCAAAGCAAGTTCTACATCTTGCTGACGAAAGCTTGGTATTTCGCTCAGCAACAGGACATGGAGCAGGCCAGGGCTGCCTATAACCAGGCGATCGAGGCGCATCCGAACTTTCCGCCGACACCCGCCACGAAACGGCGTTTCGCAGAGAGCTGAAGGTCAAGCGTCGTTCCGATTCAAAAGGCGCATCCACCCACGGCGCGAGTGAAGCAATCACTTTTCGCCGTCTGGCCGTGCACCCGCAGATCGCGAGAGTATTGCTGCTCACCTCATGCAAACGCCAAGGCGCCCTTTGGTGACAGTCCGGCTCAGTGGACAATTCGCTTCTCGGCATTCCGCGCCCGACCGAGTGCCCTTGCTAAAAGTTGCGCTTCCACTTGTTCCACCGGAAAAGGCAGAAGGCCGCGATCTCGTAGGCGACCCAGCCCAGTTGCCGGAGCAGGGGCAGCTGTGCCAGCCTCCCGGCCCAGGCCCAGCGTGGATTGACCAGCATCGTCTCCGCCACCGCATCGATCCCTCTGACAAGACGGCCATCGGCTGTGACGGCGTGGAGCCGGTACTGCACATCCTCTGCGGTAAGGCCGTGCTCGGCCAATCGCTCGGGCATCTGAGCGATGTCCGTGTAGGAAGCCCCCTCGCCCTTAGATCGCAATGCCTCAATTCCCGCATCACAAACCGGGCAGGCGCCGTTGTAGATCACATCGCAGATCGCCGGTTTGGCGGACATCGCAACCTCCGCGTCACAAATAGATCAGTTCGCGGAATCGGCGAGGGGCTCTGCGCTCCGAGCAGACGCGCTCAGACCACCCGCCCCTCTTCCAGCCGAACCACGCGATCCATTTGGTCGGCCAGCTGGTGGTTATGGGTGGCGATCAGCGCGGCAAGACCGGTTTCTCGCACAAGCGCGATCAGGATCTCAAAGACCCGTCCCGCGGTCTCTGGGTCGAGATTGCCCGTTGGCTCGTCCGCCAGCAGAAGCCGCGGATCATTCGCCAAGGCACGACAGATCGCCGTGCGTTGCTGCTCGCCACCCGAAAGCTCCGAGGGGCGGTGGCCCCGGCGATCGGCAAGACCGACCTGGGCCAAAAGCTCTCCAGCCTTTGCAATCGCTGCCTTGCGCGCCACGCCGGCGGTCATCAGCGGCAGGGCCACGTTCTCCTCGGCCGAGAACTCCGGCATAAGATGATGGAACTGATAGACAAATCCCAACCGCTCGCGCCGGATCGCGGTGCGCGTCTCCTCGTCAGAACCCGCCATCTCGGTGCCATCGATCCGGATCGAGCCAGAGCTCGGGCTGTCGAGAAGACCTGCGATCTGCAACAGCGTCGACTTGCCTGCCCCCGAAGGCGCCACCAAGGCCACGATCTCGCCCGGCTGGATCGCGAGGTCCACGCCTTTCAAGACCTCGACCGGCCGCGCCCCCGGATAAGTCCGGGTGATGCCCTCCAGCATCAAAGCCTCACTCATTGCGCAGCGCCTGCACAGGGTCGAGCCGCGCCGCCCGGTAAGCCGGGTAAAGCGTGGCCAGGAACGAGAAACTCAGCGCCGTGGTGACCGTCAGAACCACATCCCACCCTTGCAGCACAGCAGGCAGGCGCGTCAGGTAGCGCAGCTCTGAATCCCAAACCGGCGTGCCCGTGACCCATTCCACCACCGCTTGGATATCGTGGATATAGATCGTGAAAAGCACCCCGCCAATCACGCCCAGGATCGTGCCAGTGACCCCGATCGCACTGCCCGCGATGAAGAAAATCCGCATGATCGCGCCCCGCCGCATGCCAAAGGTGCGCATGATCCCAATATGCGGCGTCTTCTCTTTGACCAGCATGATCAGGCCCGAGACGATGTTCAGCGCCACGATCAGAAAGATCAGGCTCAACACCAGGAACATCACATTCGCCTCGACCTTGAGCGCGGTGATAAAGGCGCCGTTCTCGCGCTGCCAGTTCCACAAAAACGCGCCCGGACCAAGCGCGGGATAAAGCTCATTGCCGATCCGCTCGACCTCGTCGGGTTGGGTGACCATCACCTCCACCCCATCGACCTTGCCCTCTTTGTTGAAGTATTTCTGCGCCTCCTCCAGAGGCATGAAGACAAAGGCGCTGTCATACTGGTGCATGCCGACGCGGAAGATGTAAGTGACCGTGTAGG
>JBCDAS010000283.1:0-5004 GCA_039185235.1 Pseudomonadota bacterium | reverse complement strand
GATCAACGACACGTTCGGCCATCCGGTCGGCGACGCGGTGCTGGAGTTCTTCAGCGGTGTGGTCAAGCGCAATGTAAAAGGGCGCGATGAGGCCGTCCGCTATGGCGGGGAGGAGTTCGCAATCATCCTCCCGCGCACCGAAATCGAGAATGCTCAAGCCTTGATGGATCGGATCCGTGAGGAGTTGAAGGCGTCGCAGTTCACCGTGAACCGAAGCGGAGAAGCGCTCGGTCAGATCACTGTTTCGATGGGTGTAGCGGTGCTGCATCCGGGAGACACAGTGGATTCTCTGATCGCCCGCGCTGATGCGAACCTCTATCGAGCGAAGACCGAAGGGCGCGACCGGGTGATTGCCGCCTAGTCGTCGCCGCCTTCGGAGTCGACCAGCTGAATAGCGCCACGCTTTGCCATATCTTGGACAAAGCCGGTCATCTCGTTGCGGGCGAGTTCGATCTCCTTGCGCGAGATGTCGGCGAGTTCTTTGATCTCCTCGTCGAACCGCTCGGCCATGCGTTTTGAGACGTTCGCCATCACGAAATCGACCACTGGGCCGCCACCCTTGAGAGCAATAAGCAGGTTCTGCGCATCGAAGGCTTTGACGATATTGGGCACATCCTTTGGCCGGACGCGGTCGGCGATGTTGTTGAAGGTGAACATCACACGGCGCACATTGCGGGCAAGCTCCGGATTGCGCTCATCCATATGACCGAGCAGATCTTCCCGCGTTTCATTGCCGATATGGTTCATTACGCCAGCGACGATATCCACAGGCTTGCGCGCATGTTTCGAGCGTTGTTCGGTCGATAGGAAATCGCGCCCGATGACGTCGCCGATCCGTTGCACAACTTCGGGGTCAATAGCGGCGATATCGCTCATCCGCAGCACGATCGCGCGGGCCAGTTCCGGATCTAAGTTCTCTAATACACGGGCGGCCTTTGTGGCTGCGAGCCGGGTCAAGGTGAAGGCCGCGACCCGCGGATGCTCGACCTTTAGAAGGGATGCGATTTTGGCGTCCTCGACTTCGCCCAATTTAGTCCAGACGGAGCGGTTCTTCTCTTCAACTTCTTGGACGATCTGCTCGACCTGATCTCGCTCAAGCACTTCCGAGAGGTAGCGGCGGATCTCCTCTGGCCCACCACGCAGGGTCTTTTGGTCGCGGACTTGCTCGATAAATTCGCCAATGACCGCGTCGACCACCGGGGCTGGGACCAACCGCATTCGATTGACCGCTTTGGCAAAACGGCGCATCGCACTTTCATCGACATCCGTGAGGAACTTTGCCGCTGTCTCGGGCCCGAGCGTCAGAAGCACAATCGCAGCGCGATCCTCGGGTTGAAGTTGGCTGGTCGAGGGTGCGGGAGTTCCCACGCGGCTGGGTTGTGTCGCTCCCGCTCGCACCAGTTTGGTGTCTTTTGCGGTATCCGCCGGTGGCGAGGCTTGATCGCTCATGGCGCATATCCTCGCACCAGGGCTCCTGCGAGAAGCGACCAACCATCGGCGAGCACAAAGAAGGCGAGCTTGAAGGGCAGGGAGACGATCGCCGGTGGCACCATCATCATCCCCATTGCCATTAGGATTGAGGCGATCACCAGATCGATGATCAAGAAAGGGAGAAAAACCAGGAAGCCGACTTCAAAACCGCGTTTGATCTCCGAAAGCAAAAAGGCAGGAATCAAAAGCTCAAGCGCGGGTTCAGCATCGGGGGAGCTGGGCTGCGCTTGCTCTCTGGGCATGGCGTTGGCGAGCATATCGACGGTGTTTGGATCCACCCTGCGGACCATGAACTCTCGGATGGGCGCCATCGTATTGTCGAAGGCGTCCTCGGCGCTGACCGCGCCTTCGGTGAGCGGCTTTAGACCCTCCTCCCAGGCGCGTTCGAAAACAGGGGCCATGACAAAGTAAGTCAGGAAGAGCGCGAGGCTAACGATCATCATGTTAGGAGGCGCCTGCTGCACTCCGATTGCCTGGCGCAGAAGGGACAGCACTGTGACCATGAAGGGAAAGCAGGTCATCATGATCGCAATCCCTGGCGCCAGGCTCAGAACTGTAATCAAAACAAAGAGTTGGACGACTTGCAGGGTCAAAGCCCCCTCGCCGCCCAAGTCGATCGTAACCGCCTGCGCCGAAGCGGCAGTCGGCAGGACGATCACGCCCAGAATAATCAGGCCAAGCCCCCGCATGCGTCTTAGAATCCAGACCGCAGATCAGCGACTTCGGTCAGCCTGAGGCCTAATTGTCCGGTCTGCTCATCAAGCTCTTGCAGTTCGCCGCGGGCAATCACTTTGTCGCCGACCATGACCTCGACCGGGTCCTCGATCTTGCTGTCCAGAGAGAGGATGCTGTCGCGACGCAGGTTGACCAAATCGCTGAGGAGGGGGCGCGCTTTTCCGACACAGACAACGACCTCAATCGGCACGCCCATCACGGCTTTCGCCCGGCGGTCGGGTTCTTCGGCTGTGGCATCTTCTGGTTCGCGGGCCGGAACGATCAAGGTTTGACCCTCCTCGTCCGTTGGAATTTCTTCTGTCGGGTCCGTGCTCATTCTCTGTTCTCCGATGCAGCTTGGGAAATTGGGGGGGATCTCTCGAATTCCGTTCTGAGGGCAGTGATCGCGTGCTCGACCAGGGTGGATGTGTCGATCTGGTCAAACCCTGACTGCCAATGAACGCGCACTTGGCCCGGGCTGAGGGCCGCGTCCTCAAGGATGTCGGTATTGCGCTTCAGGCCTGCTGTGATCGCAGCCATGCGCGAGACTTGGCCCGTCGCGACATAGATTTGGACGAGCGCCTCGGGCGAGGCGTTCTGGAGATCCTCAAGCGCGTCTGAAACGGCGGTTTCGGCCCGGCTTTGCTGAAGGTCTGGGGCGACCGCGCGGAGGACCGTCGCAAGGGTTTGGATCAGGCGGTCGCGAAACAGCTCGTCCTTGTTTCGGGCCGCGAGCGCTCCATCGTCGAATGCCTCTTGCAGGGCGCGGAGCAAATCGGTCTGTTCCGCGGCTTCCCGCGCTTCGGCCGAGGCCATGCCCTCCGCGACACCTTCGGCGCGGGCTTTGCCACGGGCCCGGGCGAGCAGTGTTTCGACCGGTTCGGCGTCTTCGGCCCCCTCGCGTCGAGACTGGCGCTGCTTTCCGATAAAATCTTCGAGATATGCGTATGATAGGCTCATGCCGCCGAAGCCTCCTCAGTCGATGTCTCCAGCCAGGTCTTCAAGAGCCGCGTCGCGCTTTCCGGTTCTTCTTCGATCAGGTTCTTGAGCTCCTCGATCTGGTCGAGGTCTTCCGGCTCCTCAATTACGGGAAGCTCAGGAACTTCGGGGGCGGGGACGACGGGTCCGTCCAGCGCTTGCGCCGGATCGCTGGCAACGGGCAGGGGCTCCTGCACTCTCAGGATCGGCCGTACCACGAAGAGACCCAGCATCAGGGCGACCAGGCCGAGCGTCAGGATCTGTATGATCGACATCGCATTGGCCGAGAGGATCTCCATAAAGCTTGATTCGACCGTGGTTCCAACCGCTGTCGCCTCGGTGAATTCCAGGCTTTCGATAATCACTGTATCGCCGCGTGCCTCGTCATACCCAACGGCTGATTCGACGAGCTTTTTCAGGGTCTCAAGCTCTTCCTCGGGGCGGGCTTCCCACTGGATCGTCCCATCCTCCTGGGGCGTGCGGATCCCATCGACCATCACCGCAACCGTGATCCGGCGCACATCGCCTGGCGGGCGAACCCGTTCCCGAACCACTTCGGAGACTTCGTAGTTCACACGCTCCCGCGTTCGGTTGGATTGGCGATTGGCCTCACCACCCTCGCCCTCAACATCGCCATCAGCGAGGTTAGAGGCGACAGTCACGGCATTCACATCTCCTTGAGCGGTTTGGCTGCTATCCTCGGTATCCGTGTGGATGATGACCTGACCATTGGGGTCTAGGACCCGCTCGCGGATGGTTTCGCTGTCGCGGATGGTCTCCACCGAGACCTCAACCACGGCAGCATCAACGCCGACGCGCGCCTCCAGAAGGCGCTGGACGCGTTGGCGCAAAGTCGCGGCCTGAACGCTAGGATCATTTCCTGGGCTTTCCGCCTCATCTTCTCCCGACCGGAGAATCACCCCATGTTCTTGGTCGATCACGGAAACATCGTTGGAATCGAGCCCTGCAACCGCAGAGGAAACCAGATAGCGGATCGCCTCGGCCTGTTGCCGGCTTAACATCCCGGCACTGGTGGTCACAGTGACCGAAGCCGTCATCGGAACATCACGCTCAAACGGCCGACGGCTTGTCTGACCAATATGGACCCGCGCGCGCACGACGCGTGAGGAGGCCAAGATCGTTCGGGCAAGCTCACCTTCCTTGGCGCGCCAGAACGCGGCGTCGAACATCTCGGATGTTGTGCCAAAGCCGGAGAGGTCTTCAAGCAGCTCATATCCGGCATCGCCAGCAGCCGGAAGTCCTTCTCCTGCAAGGGTAATTCGGACCCGGTCGCGGACATTCGACGGCACGTAGATCGAGCTGTTGCGGACCTCATAGGCAACGCCCTGACGCTCCAATCCCTCGATCACGCCGCTGGCGGCGCCCGAGTCGAGCCCCGAATATAACAGTGACATGGTGGGCGCGGTTGCAGCCCGGGTGAGCGCTGCAAGCACGACGAGGACCAGAATAGTCCCGAGCACCGTCGTCACTTTCCGACGAGGTGTCATCGCGTCCCACGCGCGACCTGTTCTCTGCACGATCTGCTGCACTTTCACCCTCGAATTCACGGGAGGCCGCTTCTGCCGACGGGAAGGACAATGTCCGCGTCACGTTTAAATTTTGGTTAGCATGTGCGCGCTATCCCTTTCTGCGAACGACAGCGCGGAGCGGTGACCCACCAATGGCGGAAACCAGTGATATGGTGGCTGAGGCAGGCGAGGAGGAAGTCGCTCCTAAACGCTCGTCTCCACTCAAATTTTTGGTGCCGCTGCTGGCTTTGTTGCTGCCAGCTGCCGGAGGATTCTATGCCACCTATTCCGG
>JBCDAS010000282.1:0-5033 GCA_039185235.1 Pseudomonadota bacterium | reverse complement strand
GCGGTCAAAGCTCAGCACCTCCTGCGCGCGGCCATTCAGATGATGCAGATGCGCCCGCACAGCCCAGATGAATTTCGCCGCATCGGCGAATTTCTGGACTTCGTCATGGGAGTAGATCCCCCGCTCGACCAGGTCCCATGCCGTGTCGCAGGTATAGACATACTTCGAGACCCAATGGAGGGTTTGCAGATCGCGCAAGCCGCCCTTGCCCTCCTTGATATTGGGCTCGACCATGTAGCGAGAGCCGCCATGGCGTTTATGGCGTTCATCCCGCTCGGCCAGTTTCGCTTCGACATACTCGCCCGCGGTCTGGTTGAAGAGCTGGGATCGGAGCTTTGCCTCCGCTTGATCATAAGGCTCGCGATCGCCACAGATGAACCGCATCTCCAGCAGCGCGGTCCGAACCGTCATGTCTTGCTGTGCATAACGCAGGCAATCCCCGATCGAGCGGACTGAGTGGCCGACCTTCAGCTTCAGATCCCACAGGATGTAAAGCATCGACTCGATCACGCTCTCGCCCCAGGCGGTTTGCTTATGCGGCGTGAGAAGCAAGAGATCGACATCCGAGAAGGGCGCCATCTCACCCCGCCCATAGCCGCCAACCGCAACCACGGCGAGCTTCTGCGCCTTGGTTCTGACCGGGGCGGGATGCAGATGCGTGGCACAGTAATGATGACAGGCATTCACCACCCCATCCATGACATGCGCAAGGCTCCGCGCGACCCTCAGGCCTGCACAAGGATGTGCGATCAGATAGTCAAAAACAGCAGCCCGCCGTGCCTCCATCGTCTCCGCCAGCAACGCGCAAACGGCGTCGCGCTGCTTGGAGGCCGGTTCCTCAGCAACGATCCGGTCGATCTCATCGCAAAGGGTTGCGGGGTCGAGCACTTGCTCGGGCGCGGACATCAAATGCCTCAGCCCGGCAAAGGTGACCGCGTTGGATCCGTTTCGAGCAATAGCTTCTTGGGCGCCCAGGTCGACCTCCTTAGAACCCGGCGCCGAAACTCTCCGGCGCGGGGTCGATCATCTCAAATCCGCGCGGGCCGACCTCCAGGATCGCGAGGGCCCTCTGATTGCGGCCATCCGGCGTCAGACGCACAGGGCCAAACGCCCCTTGAAAGCCCGTCGGCCGGGTCAGCGCCAGGGCTGACAACGGTACTTCGTCCGTGCCGCGGCTCGCTAGGATGGACTGGCCCGCGATCTGTACCGCGTCATAGCCCAAAACCGCAAGAAGCGGCGGCTTCTCGCCATATTGGGCCGCGTAGCGATCCGAGAAGGCGCGCGAGGCATCCGGATCCGGCGCCGGGAACCATCCCCCTCTCAGCGCGATCTCCTTCAACGTTCGGCCCGAGAACCACTGGCCCAGCCCCATATACTTCACCACAACTGGATCGAAGTCGTAAAAATTCATGAAAGACCCGGCTGAATTCAGATCCGTGCCACCGGTCGCAATCAGGATCGCATCGGCGCCGGCTGCGGTGCTGGCGAAGGTCTCCGCCCCCTCCTGAATGCCATCAAATCCAGGCGCAAACCCGGTCGAGGCGATGATCCTGGTCTGGCCAGCTGTATCGGCCTCCAGCGCACCACGAACCGCAGCCTCCCCATAGGGCGTGTTCGGATAGAAAACCCCCACATTCAAATAGGATTGCTGTTGGGCGAAACTGAGGATCCGTGCGGCCTCCATCTCGGGCAAGAACCCCGTCACCCAGACCGGGCCGCCCGCCGCACTGGTATCGGTCGAGAAGGAGAGGACATTGACCCCCGCCTGGGCTGCAATCGGTGCGATCGACTTGGTGGCCGAGCCAAAAAGCGGGCCCAGGATCAGATCTGCCCCATCCGCGATCGCCCGTGCCGCGATACTCGCCGCGACATCTGGATCACCTGCGGTGTCGTAGATCCTCAGATCGATCGCAGGGTCATTCAGATCCGAATGCGCCATGCGCGCGGCGCGTTGCAGGGCGGTGCCGAGTTGCGCGGCCGAGCTGCGGCTGCTCGATTCCGGTACCAAAAGCGCCAGCGTCACCTGCTCTGGCGCGACGATCTCGGGCTGAGGGACTTGCGCTTGGCTCTGCGTCGTCGTTTGTTGGGTTTGGGGCGAGCCGCTGCCGCCGCCACATCCGGCAAGGCCCAGTGCCAGTGCCGCCACGAGCGCGAGGCCCGGTTTGAACCGATTGAACGACATGCTGTCCCCTCTCGAAACTGGCTCTGCGGAGATCCTTGCGGAGATCCCGGCGCCGCCGCGCTTTTTTGCTTGAGCCGACCCTATGAGCGAGGAGCATGAAAGTAAACGCGACGCGATGGATCCCCAGGCCGGAGTGGGCAGAGGTGTCGCGTCTCGGCCACTGGCGCCTGGGCTCTATTTGATCGCGACCCCGATCGGAAATGCCGCCGATATCACCCTGCGCGCCATCGACCTCCTCACCCGTGCCGATGCGATCGCGGCCGAGGATACGCGCCAGACCCGCAAGCTGATGGATATCCACGGCATTCCCCTCGCCGGGCGCCCCTTGGTCTCTTATCACGACCGCAACGGTGCGGAGCGTCGCCCCCAGATCGCCCGTTGGCTAGAGGAGGGCAAAGTCGTCGCCTATTGCTCGGATGCTGGCACGCCCTTGATCGCCGATCCCGGCTATCGCCTGGCCGAGCTTGCGATCGAAGGCGGATATGGCCTGACCGCCGCCCCCGGCGCCTCGGCCGCGATCACCGCGCTGGCGCTCTCGGGCCTGCCCAGCGATCGGTTCTTCTTCGCGGGCTTCCTACCCCCCAAATCCGGCGCAAGGCGTGCGAGCTTGGCGGAGCTTGCGGCCATCCCGGCAACGCTGATCGTCTACGAAAGCCCCAGGCGCCTGGCCGCCAGTCTTGCGGATATGGCCGAGACCTTGGGCCCTCGCCCCGCCGCTGTCGCCCGCGAGCTGACCAAGCGTTTCGAGGAAGTTCGCCGGGCCCCGCTCGCAACGCTCGCCGAACACTATGCCGGGGAAGACCCACCAAAAGGCGAGATCGTGGTCCTGATCGGCCCGCCGGATGCCCAGGCCACCGAAGCGGCCAATCGCGCAAGCCTGGATGAACGCCTGCGGACAGCCCTAGAAACCCTCTCGGTCAAAGATGCCGCCAAAGAGGTCGCCACCCGCCTCGGCCTGCCCCGGCGCGATGTCTATGGCCGCGCCCTGGAGCTTTCGCAGAAATGAGCGGTAGGCGCTTCCATTCGGGCCTCGCTGCTGAGGATCAAGTCGCCCGCTACTACGAAGCCCAAGGCGCTCAGATCCTCGAACGCCGCCTACGCACCCCCGAAGGCGAGATCGATCTGATCGCCCAACTCCCCCATTGCCTCATCTTCGTCGAGGTCAAAGCCCGCAAACGCCACGGCCCTGACAGCCCGATAAGCGAAAAACAATGGCAACGCTTGGGTTTGGCGGCGGAATTCTATATAATGCATCGTATAAACATGACGGGTCCGACCCCTGTTTGCCGTTTCGACGCCGCGCTGATTGGCCCGGATGGCACGCTTGAGGTCATCGAGAACGCCCGCATGCCATAACAATGCCTTGAGGCGGAGCAGAGCAATGAAACCTTTAACGACCCTTCTGGCGTCGACTTTCGTGCTGTCGACACTTGCGGCGTGCACTGGACCTGGCCTTCTGATCGGCGGTGGTGCTGCGGTCACCCGCTCGGTCCTGCAAGAGCGCAGCACCGGCCAGGCCTTAACGGACCTGGAAATCGAAGTCTCGATCGCCAATCGCTTCGCCAATCACTCGGGCGAGCTCTTCCGCGATGTCGACGTGGATGTGCATGAAGGCCGCGTCCTGCTGGCAGGCTCGGTCCCGCGGCGCGAGGACAAGATCACCGCCTCCCAGCAATCCTGGGAAGTCCCCGGCGTGGTCGCGGTTTCGGATGAGCTGACGGTGGAAGAGGATAGCGGCACCAAGGCCTATCTCAACGATGTCTGGATCTCGAACAATGTACGCTATCACCTGCTCACCGATCTGGATGTCCGCTCGGTCAATATCAACGTGACGACGGTGGATGGAGTCGTGCACCTAACCGGGATCGCCCGTTCGGAAAAAGAACACGCCAAAACCCTCAACGTCGCAGCAGGCACTGATGGCGTGCAAAAGGTCGTCAGCCACATCCTGGTCATCGACGACCCCCGCCGGGCCGAGCAACTGGCGAAATCGGGCTGAACAGCGTCCCCAGAACCTCGTGCAAGACGACTAGCTTTTGCACGAGCGATCTCCATGTTAGGCAGATCCAAGCTCCTGCCTAACGAGGTCCCCCATGCCCCTCTCCGTCGCCCTCCAGATGGACCCGATTCAGAGCGTCGATGTCCATGCGGACTCGACCTTTCATCTCGCGATGGAGGCGCAGGGTCGGGGGCATAGCCTATTCTACTACCATGTCGAGGATCTCGTCTGGCGCGAAGGCCGCGTCATGGCCACCGGCTGGGACCTCGAGGTCCGGCGCGAGCAGGGCAGCCACTTCACCCTCGGTGAGCGGCGCCTGGTCGACCTCGCCAGCATGGATGTCGTCTGGCTCCGCCAAGATCCGCCCTTCGATATGTCCTATATCACCAACACGCATTTGCTCGAGCAGATCCACCCCAAGACGCTGGTCGTCAACGACCCATTCTGGGTCCGTAACTGCCCAGAAAAGCTGCTTATTCTCGAGTTCGCCGACCTGATCCCCCCCACCATGATCGCCCGCTCACTGGAGCAGATCAAAGACTTCCGGGCCGAGCATGGCGACATAATCGTCAAACCGCTCTACGGCAATGGCGGCGCAGGCGTCTTCCGGGTGAAGCCCGATGACAGTAACCTCGCCTCGCTGCACGAGATGTTCACCGGCATCAACCGCGAGCCGCTGATGATCCAGAAATTCTTGCCGATCGTCTCGGCGGGCGACAAGCGCGTGATCCTGGTCGATGGCGAGGTGGTCGGCGCCATCAACCGCGTGCCGCAAAAGGGCGAGACCCGCTCGAACATGCATGTCGGCGGGCGGCCGGAGAAGATCGCGCTCTCCGACCGTGACCGCGAGAT
>JBCDAS010000281.1:0-5075 GCA_039185235.1 Pseudomonadota bacterium | reverse complement strand
GAAAACACTATGCGAGCGCTTTGGAAATTGCCCCAAGCAGGGCATCTCGCGGTGTCGGTTTCATCAAGTAGGTATCGTTGATGGCGACGGGGTCCCCCGCATCTGCCTCGTGGCTGTAACCTGAGAGAAAGATGACCCGCAGTTCGGGGGCACGCTCGCGTAAGTTGGCGGCCAGTTGCGTGCCTTGGATCTCACCGGGCATCACCATATCGGTCAGCAAGAGGTCAAAGGGACCGCTCGCCTCAAAGATCTTCTGTGCTTCGGTGCCATTGGCAGCCTCAGCGACGTTCATGCCAGCGCGATCAAGATGCATCCGGACGGTCTTGCGGACTTGAGGCTCGTCCTCGACCAAGAGAATCCGTGCCCCGATTTTGGCCTCCTGCGGTTCGGCAGCGACCCCGTTCGCGACGACCAGCGGAGCAGGTCTTGCCGGGAAGAAGAGATCGATCGCAGTGCCACTCTCCGCGCCTGTCGACACGCGCACACCACCTTCGGATTGCTGCATGAAGCCATGGACCATCGAGAGGCCGAGGCCAGAATTGCTGCTGGGGTCTTTCGAGCTGACAAAGGGTTCGAAGATCTTGGGCAAAAGCTCTGGATCAATGCCCGAGCCGGTGTCGCGCACCGACAGTTGGGCGTAGTCGCCCGGGGTTAGATCGGTCTGCCCGGCGGTCATTGTCACATGGGAGGTTTCAATCGTGATCGTCCCGCCCCGGGGAAGCGCGTCGCGCGCGTTCAGGATCAGGTTCAGCAGCGCGCTCTCGGTCGAGCTTTTATCGGCATGCACCGGTGGCAGATCCAAAGAAAGCTGAGTTTCCAACTTGATCGTCTCGGGCAGGGCACGATGCAAGAGATCTTGCATGGCGCCGATCACCTCATTGAGGTTGAATTCCGTCGGCTTGAGAGGCGCGCGGCGGGCGAAACTCAGCATATTGCGGACCAGATCGCTGGCCCGGCGGGAGGCCGAGATCGCATCATCGGTCAACTCACGCCGCTCGGGATTGCGATCCATGGCGCGGATCAGCTCGAGATTGCCCAGGATCACCGAGAGCAGGTTGTTGAAGTCATGTGCAACACCGCCGGTCATCTTGCCAATGCTGTCGAGGCGCTGCGACTCGAAGAGTTTCATCTCGGTCTCGTACTGCTCAGTGAAATCGACGGTCGAGCCGATCTCCTGCACGATTCGACCCTCGACATCCAAAATCGGGCAAGCAGCTTCGCGGATCCGGCGGGTCCCTCTTTCGGTCTCGACACGGTATTCGATCTCGATCTGCTCGCCGGATCTGAGTTTTTCATAGCTGGCGCGCACCGCCTCGCGGTCATCGGGGTGGATCATCGCAACCTGATCATCGATCGCGCAGGCTTGTTCGATGTAATCCGCCTGGCTCAGCCCATAGCTCGACGCATGTTGTGCCGAGCAATAGATGCATCGGCCATTGCCAACATTTCGCACATAATAGCCCAGCTTTGAAAGCTGCGCTGCCTGGATCAAACGGGTCGCCCGGGCGCTTGCTCGAATCTGCGAGCGTTCGCGCTCTGCGATCTCTTCATTCAGGGCCGCATTCGTTTTCTCCAACTGCTGAGTGCGCACCTGCACCCGATCTTCGAGCGTTCGGTTGAGATCGGCCAAAGCCTGCCGGTCGAGAAGCCCGCGAATGAAGAGCCATGTGCCTGTGAACAACAGCCCTATGACCAAAGCGATCGACGCATAACTGCGCTTGATCTGGGCCTGCATCGTGACCTCGTCGTTCCAGGCATCCGAGATCAGCGCCTCCAACGAAACGGCATGGATTTCGATCAAATTGCCCCGCAAGCGCTGGCGCAACGCATCCGAAGAGGAGCGATTGCCGGGTGCGAGAGACATCACCTCTGGCTCGATCTCTCTGAGCGTCTGCTGCAGGTTCTCAATCGCTCGGGCCGCACCGGGGAGCGAAACATAAGAGACCCCGCGGCCTGTCTGGAACTCGGTATTCACCGCGCGGCTCCAAACGATATTGAACCGAGAGACGACATCATCATGACTGACTTCAGGGTCCTCTGCCGTAAACCGGTCCAGATGGTCGATCAGCTGCAGGATCTCGTAATCCGCCTGGGCGGAATAATAGGTCAGCTCGGCCGCGAACTCACCTCGGTTCTGCAGGCTTTTGCTGCTGATCAGATACAGAAAATAGACCGCACAAACCGCCATCAGGCCGCAAAGAACGAACAACATGATCGTCGGTGTGTTCAAACGTTTGGTCATCGCTTGGCTCAATCGTCTTCAACCGAGATAGACTTCAACTGCCAGATCGAGCGGATGTAGAAGATCCGGTTTCGCAGCTCCGACACCTCGCGCCATGGATAGATCACCCAGAGCGGACCTCGCTCGCGCACGCCCATCTCCTGCCCATCGCGGGAGAAGGCGAGGATCACATCATACTGCTCGGCATCGCTCACAGGGATCTTGGTCGCGTAGTCGTTCAGAGAGACGGCTCTGAGAAGATTACCCGTCGCACCAACCGCATTCAGAACACAGCGGAGCAGAACGCCCTCGAACGTGATCTCCCCTTTGGTCCAAGGCGTGTCGGTTAGAATGGTGTGGGTGCCAAGCGAGCGCAGCATCTCGATATCGAACAGCGCTGCAGTCTCTGAGTTGCGCTCCGCGATCTTTCCCTCAACCTTGAGAACAGGATCTTCCGAGGGCTCTTCCAGCGCCATGACCGGTCGGGCACATAGGAACACAAACGCAAAAATGCCAACGAGAACGCCCCTCAAAATCTCCTCCACACTCTGAACACAACACGCGTACAAGACAAATATGTGCAATTTAAGGTGGATTGTCGATAAAGAGTCCAGCCCGGCGATTGAACGTCTAGGCGCCCGGTGACCAATTCTTGCGATGCCAGGCCAGAGCGGTTTCGATGATGTGATCCAGATCAGAGTGCTGGGTCTCGAACCCCAGCTGGCTTCGGATCTTCCTGGGATCAGCAATCAGCGAGGGCGGATCGCCCGCACGCCGGGGCACGACCTGATGCGGCACTTGGCCAAGATGCCGAGCCACCGCCTCGACGATCTCCAGGACCGAGTATCCCTGACCCGCTCCAAGATTGAACTGATCGGTCTCGCCACCATCCAGCAGATAGCGGCAAGCAGCGGTATGCGCTTCGGCCAGATCAGTGACATGGATGTAATCGCGCACGGCGGATCCATCGGGCGTGTCGTAATCATCGCCAAAGATCTGGAAGTCATCAATCCGACCCAGCCCCGCCAAGATCGCGCGTGGGATCAAATGGGTCTCGACCCGATGTGCCTCGCCGGTCTCACCATCGCGATCTCCGCCC
Source organism: Pseudomonadota bacterium (assembly GCA_039185235.1). GTDB lineage: Bacteria > Pseudomonadota > Alphaproteobacteria > Rhodobacterales > Rhodobacteraceae > Thermohalobaculum. The sequence continues at coordinate 1,755 of JBCDAS010000281.1, read as the reverse complement.
GAGGCGTTGAAATAGCGCAAGGACACCGAGCGCAGTCCATAAGCGTCGGAGAAGTCTTGGAGGATCTGCTCGACCATCCATTTGGTTCGGCCATAGGGGTTGATCGGCTGTTTCGGCAGGGTCTCGTCGATCTCCGATCGCTCGGGGATGCCATAGATCGCACAGGTGGAAGAGAAGATCAGCGGCAGGTCCGCTGCCCGAGCCGCCTCGGCGACATTCAGCGAGCCCACGACATTGTTGCGATAGTATTTGCCAGGGTCCTGGACCGACTCGCCCACATAGGCGCTGGCCGCGAAATGGATCAAGGCGACTGGTTGGACCGAGGCGATTGCTGCCGTCAGTTCGGCGAAATCTCCGATATCGCCCTGAATGAGCTCTCCCCATTTGACGAGATCGCGGTAGCCTTCGCTGAGATTGTCATAGACGACCGGGTCAAACCCGCTGGCTTTGAGCTGTTTGCAGGTGTGGCTGCCAATATAGCCTGCCCCGCCCAGGACCAAGACTTTGCTCATGCCACCGCCCTCCATGCGTCTGCGACGCTGGTCATGAGCGTGCATGGCGCGAGCGTCAATGGTTTTCTAGGAAGGACCGATAGCGCGTCTTGGTCATCGGCTGGCTCCAGCAGGATCGACTTTCTTGCCCGCGAACGCGCGGCGAACAAGGTTTCTCGAACCCGGCTTGGTCCGCAGGTCTGGTGTTCTCGAGGACGTATTCACTCGGCTGAGGCCGAAGCGTTTTGGGGAGAGCCCCACTGTTCCGAAGACTGGCTGCGCAGCCAAAGGTGACATGCATACGGGTCCGCTACGTAGGCTTGATCTATCCTACCTTCCGGCGCCCGTTTTCCCTGGGAACATTCATGTCGGATTCTCACCCGACCGAACGGCTAGCGGCAGGAGGTATCGCGCAGTTTTCTTAAAATTCGGTGAAAAACCGACGGATATGGCTCGGGTTGGACGCCGGGGGGCATCCAGCGTGTCCCCTCCGGGGCCACGACTGCCCGCCCACCCGGCCATGAGTTTAACGCTGTGGTTGGGCTACGTCTTGGCGGTTCGACTGGGCGCCGGGCGGTCCTGCGCCCGGGTTTCCCGGGCGCTACGGGAGGCTTTGCCTCCCGCGATCCGGATACGGATCGGGACCGGCTGGGTGCCGCTTGGCATGCTTTAGCCGATCTGTGGCAAAAGCGCGTCCATTGAGGCTTTCGCATCGCCATAGAACATCCGGCTGTTCTCTTTGAAGAAGAGCGGGTTCTCGATCCCTGAATACCCGGTGCCACGACCGCGTTTGCAGATGAAGACCTGGCGGGATTTCCAGACCTCGAGCACCGGCATCCCGGCGATCGGCGAGCCTGGATCGTCCTGCGCTGCTGGGTTCACGATGTCATTTGCGCCGATCACGATCACCACGTCGGTTTGGGGGAAGTCGTCATTGATCTCCTCCATTTCGAGCACGATGTCATAGGGAACCTTCGCCTCGGCCAGAAGCACGTTCATATGGCCCGGAAGACGGCCCGCGACCGGGTGGATTGCGAAACGCACCGTGGTGCCTTTGTCGCGCAGCTTGCGGGTCAGCTCGCTCACCGATTGCTGAGCTTGGGCCACCGCCATGCCATAGCCTGGCACGATCACCACGCTATCGGCATCGTTGAGCGCACTCGCCACGCCATCGGCGTCGATGGCGACCATCTCGCCTTCGACCGCCTGGGCTTCGGATTGCTCACCGCCCCAGCCACCGAGGATGACCGAGATGAAGCTCCGG
>JBCDAS010000280.1:0-5129 GCA_039185235.1 Pseudomonadota bacterium | reverse complement strand
CGCGGGTCGACACCTTCGGCGCAATAGATGTCATCCTCCAATTCAGCCGCCAAGGCTTCGTGGAAGTGGTGCACGCCCAGCATATAGCCTTGGCACATATGGATCGCCGAGGGATAGCGCGGGTTCTCAGGCGTCACAGCGCAAAGGGCGGCGAGATCACCAGTGGTGTCGATCAAAAAATTCGCTTCTTCGGCCGAATGGACAGGTGCTGCCCATAGACCAATCGCGAATGCCGCGGCACAGACCGCTTTGGTGGGGTTTCGGGCGGAAAAGTCACGCATACGGATCTCCTGGGTCTTTTCGGGAAGGGACGTTGGGGCTGGACGCCCTGAGCTTTGCTCGGTTTTGGGAAAGATCACCTAACTAGAAGAATGCCCTGTGCTGCACGCTACCTCGCCAAAGCATTCGGAGCAACGGTGGAAGCAGATCTGATGCGCGAAACCTCAAGATCAGGGTCGCGTTGCGTTCGGGAAGAACAACTGCTCTCCGGACACGGTGAACTCCCCAATCGCAGCCTGACCGTCTTCTGAGAGAACCCAATCGATAAAGGCCTGAGCGAGATCCGCTTTCACATGCGGGTGGCGCTCGGAATTGATCGCGATGATCCCGTATTGATTGAAGAGCCTCGGGTCACCCTCGACCAGGATCTGGTGCGCGCGCTTGTTGCCAAAGGCGATCCATGTGGCACGGTCAGTCAGAACATAGCCGTCCATACCAATGCCGATATTCAATGTGGCCCCCATGCCAGAGCCCGTCTCGCGATACCAGGTTCCCGAAACAGTGCGCGGGTCAAACCCGGTTTGCTCCCACAAACGCAACTCCGCCTGGTTGGTGCCGCTGTTGTCGCCCCGCGAGACGAACACCGCTTGCGCGTCTGCGATCCCTGTCAGCGCTGAAAGTGCATCCGTGCTCCTGGCGATACCAGCGGGATCGGAGGGTGGGCCAACGATAACAAAGTCATTGTACATGACATCTGCGCGCGCCAGACCATAGCCCGAAGCGACGAACGCCTCCTCGGCAGGTTTGGCGTGGACCCAAAGGACATCGGCGTCCCCGTTCGCAGCGTTTCGGATGGCCTGCCCCGTGCCGACGGCGACCACGCGAACCTCGATACCCGTCTCCTCATAAAAGATTGGGAGAATGTGATCGAAGAGGCCGGAATTCTCGGTCGAGGTGGTGGATTGGAGCAGGATGAACCGTTCTGCCGCGCCTGCCGGAATGCTCCAGCAGACCGCAAAGGCTATAGCCAGGACAAGGCTACGGATCATGTGCTCGACCCCTTGGGAGCGAGGTAGAGTTGCCCTGACCGCCAAGCAGCGGCTGGCCCGGATTGCGGCTGGTCGAGCACTTGGGTGGCTGGGCCGAACTCTACGATACGCCCGTCATGCATAAAGGCGATCTCTTCGCCGAGCCTGCGCGCCTGGCCTGCGTCATGGGTGACCAAGACAATGGTGACGCCGTCACGATGAGCGGTTTGGATCAGATCCTCCACCGCTTGGGTCGAGGCGGGATCAAGGCTCGCAGTCGGCTCATCCAGGAACAGAAGCCTAGGCCGACAAGCCAGGGCCCGAGCGACCGCCAGTCGCTGTTGCTCACCCCCTGACAGCAAACGCGCGGGGCGATCGGCGAGGGGTTCTAGCCGGGCGGTGTTCAAAGCTTCCTCTTCCCGCTGCCGTCTCTCCGCCCCACGAACCCCCTTGGCGGATAGAGCAAAACGCAGATTGGCCCTGACCGAGCGGCGCAGCATCACCGGGCGCTGGAACACCAAAGCCTGCGCGTGACGCGCGTCCGTACCGATTGGCTCGCCTTCCCAAAAGATCTCCCCACTGGTTGGCTGGATCAATCCATGGAGCAAGCGCAGGGTGAGGCTCTTGCCCGCGCCATTCGCCCCCAGAAGGACCAACTTACTGCCAAGGGGGATGTTCAGCGTCAATTGATCGACGAGACGTTCACCACCCGCCTCGAAGCAAAGAGCGCGCGTTGAGAGAAGCGGCTGCGTCACCGGGGTCAAGGCCATGAGATCACGCATACGCCCCCCTGGCAGACGATCCACGGAGTGACATCACCAAAGCATTGACCAAAACCGCAAGCGCCAGAAGGACGATGCCGAGCGCAAGCGCCAATTCAAGATTTCCCTTCGAGGTCTCCAGGGCAATCGCCGTGGTCATCACCCGGGTCACATGGTCGATATTGCCCCCTACAATGATCACGGCGCCGACTTCGGCCACGGCCCGGCCAAAGCCCGCCAGCGCAACCGTTAGCAAGCTGAAGCGGGCATCCCATAAAAGCGCTGTGATCCGGGCAAAAGAACCAAGCCCGAGCGAGGCGAATTGCTCGGCATATTCACGGTTCAGATCCTCGACCACTTGGCGAGTGAGAGCCGCAACGATCGGGGCGACAATGATGGTCTGTGCGATGATCATCGCAGCTGGCGTGTAGAGCAGCGATAGGGCGCCGAGAGGACCGCTGGCCGAGAGCATCAGATAGACCATCAACCCTACGACCACGGGCGGCAGACCCATCAATGCGTTCAGGACAACCGACAGAGCCACGCGTCCTGGGAACTGAAACGCACCCGCCAAAGCGCCAAGCGGGAAGCCAATCACACAAGCGATCGCCACCGCGCTCAGAGTGACCTGGAGCGACAGCCCGATAATCTCGAGAAGATCCCGGTCCCCGGTCAGGACCAAAAGAACCGAGTTCCCAAGAACGCTCCAGAACCCATCCATCGACGCTGCATCCTTTGTGATTGGTCGAGAAAATACACCCATCTGCCTGATGATCCAGACCTATCGCTGCGATGGCCTCCAGGAAAGGGAGAGGGGTGCCGAGTGGTAGAGGAGCGCTTTGAACACCGAACACATAGATAACGGACCTCAAAACCGCGAACGATAGCGCTGGTCTAAGTTCGACCTTGTCAATTTGCTCCCGTCGTTAATACTGCACTGCGTCAATGACAGGGAGATCCCAAAATGAAAGCCAAATTCCTCTTGATGGCTGCGACAGCGCTGACCATAGGCGCCCAAGCGGCCAACGCTGAGACGCTGCGATGGGCGCGCGCAGGCGACAGCCTCACCCTCGACCCCCATGCGCAGAATGAAGGGCCAACGCATACGCTTGCCCATCAGATCTATGAAACGCTCGTTCTTCGCGACAATTCCGGCAAAATGGTGCCTAGTCTAGCCACCTCCTGGGCACCGTCGGAAGCCGACCCGAATGTTTGGGTCTTCAATCTGCGCGAAGGGGTCACGTTCCACGATGGCGCCGCTTTCGACTCGGCCGACGTGGTTTTCTCGCTAAACCGCGCGATGACACCGGACAGCGATATGAAAGAGTTGCTGGCAAGTGTGACAGAGGTGCGCGCCGCAGGCCCGCTCACAGTTGAGATCGTCACCGGCGGTCCAAACCCGATCATGCCGTCGAACCTCACCAATATGTTCATGATGGACAAAGAGTGGACCGAGGCCAATGACGCGGTGAAGGTCCAGGATTTCGAAGGCGGTGAGGAGACTTTCTCTGCCCGCAACGCCAACGGCACCGGCCCGTACATGCTGGTCAGCCGCGAGCCGGACACGAAGACCGTGCTTAAAGCCTATGACGGCTATTGGGGCAAAGATGAGTTCCCAATGGCGGTGACCGAAATCGTCTATACTCCGATCCAGAACGCCGCTACCCGGGTCGCCGCGCTTCTGTCGGGTGAGGTCGACTTTATCCAGGATGTGCCCGTCCAAGATCTCGGCCGCGTTGACGAGGCGCCTAGTCTGAACGTCGTCACCGCCGCCCAAAACCGGGTCATCTTCTTTGGCATGAACCAAGGCGATGCGGATCTCACCACCGACAATGTCGATGGCAAGAACCCGTTCTCGGATGTGCGCGTGCGCGAGGCGATGAAAATCGCCATCAACCGTGATGCGATCAAGAAAGTCGTTATGCGCGACCAATCGCAACCGGCAGGCGTGATCATGCCGCCGTTTGTGAACGGTTGGACTTCGGATCTCGATGCGGTTCCGGCAACCGACCTCGATAAGGCCAAAGGTCTGATGAGCGATGCCGGCTATGGCGATGGGTTCTCGATCACGCTCAATTGCCCGAACGACCGCTACATCAATGACGAAGCGATCTGCCAAGCGGCTGTCGGAATGATGGCGCAGATCGGCATCACGGTGAACCTGGATGCAAAGCCAAAGGCCCAGCACTTCCCACTGATCAACAATCTCGAGACCGACTTCTATATGCTCGGCTGGGGGGTTCCGACCTTTGACTCGGAGTACATCTTCAACTTCCTGGTCCACAGCAAGGGTGAGAAGTACGGCTCATGGAACGGCACCCGCTATTCGAACCCGGATCTCGACATCAAGATCCAGGCGCTGGCCTCCGAGACAAACCTCGATGCCCGCAACGACGCGATCGCCTCGATCTGGGCTGAAGTGCAGGAGGATATCCTCTACTTGCCGATCCACCACCAGGTGCTGAACTGGGGCATGAAGACCAATGTCGAGACCATTGTCTCGCCAGAGGATCAGCCAAAGATCAAGTATTTCGTGATGAACTGATCACGGCTTCCGGGGCGGTACGCCGCCCCGGATCCCCAGTCGCGGAAGCCTTATGCTCACCTATATTCTTCGCCGTGTTGGACAATCGGTCATCGTTCTTTTGGCCGTGGGGCTCGTCGCCTTCTCGATGTTCAACTTCGTGGGCGACCCCATTGAGAACATGCTGGGACAAGAGCGGACAGACGCTGATGTGGACCGTTTGCGCGCGCAGCTTGGGCTCGATCAGCCCTTCCCGGTCCAGTACTGGAAATTTCTGGTCAATGCGGTTCAGGGCGAGTTTGGCGTAAGCTACCGCCAGGGTCGGCCAGTTGAGGATATTTTGGCCGAGCGTCTGCCTGCCACACTAGAACTCGCCCTGATCTCTGGGCTCTTCGCCATCGGTTTCGGAATTGCGTTGGGCGTCTATACGGCGATCCGACGAGACGGCTGGCTCTCGAACTTCGTAATGAGTGCGAGTTTGATTGGCGTCTCGCTGCCAACCTTCCTGATCGGGATTCTCTTGATCTACATCTTCGCGGTCGATCTGAAATTTCTCCCAAGTTTTGGGCGCGGGGAGACGGTTGATCTCGGCTGGTG
>JBCDAS010000279.1:0-5150 GCA_039185235.1 Pseudomonadota bacterium | reverse complement strand
TCGGTGCGCGGGAGGATGATTGCGAACTCCTCCCCGCCATAGCGGACGGCCTCATCGCGCCCTTTTACATTGCGCTTGACCACACCGCTGAAGAACTCCAGCACCGCGTCGCCGACCGGATGGCCGAACGTGTCGTTGATCCGCTTAAAGCGATCGATATCCGCCATCGCCACACATAGGGTCGCACCCCGTGCCCTGGCATTCGCAATCTCATGGGGAAGGACCTGATCCATCTTGCGCCGATTGCCCAAACCGGTCAGCGGATCGGTCAAAATCTTCTCTTGCGCTTCGACCAGGGAGACGCGGATCTCCTGCACCTCACCGCGGGACTGCTCCAGCCGTTCCGTCATCTGCTCCGTCTCGCGGCGCATCTTGCGGTTCTCATCCAAGAGCTTCTGAACGGTCTCGCGCACCCTGAGGGGCACATTGCCCATATCGATCTGGGGCATCGAGTCACTCAGCTCACCCGAGTAACCCTCGTTGTCGTCGAGATATTTCCCAACGACATCGATCATGCCGGACACTTCGTCTTCTAATCCCGCGAAAAGATCGTGGCGAAGATCCTGCATGCGCAGCTCATCGACAAAATGGCGTTGATGCAACTCGTCCAGCTCCGAGAGCTTTGGCGGAAGCCGGCGATCGAACAGCCGATCGATCGCAAAATTCAACATATCGTTACGCCCTTCGAAATACGTGTAAAACGTCTCGAACAGGCTCGGCAAAGGTGGGAGCTTATGCGCCTCGAGATGCGCAATCGCTCGCTTTGCAAGCTCCTCAGGAGAATCTTGCGTGCAAAAGTCCGATACCTCATGCTCGTCCGGACCACCCTGACCGTCGGATCCATCCATACTCATTCAATCACCCCGAATGTAACTTCCCAGTTCGTAGTTGGATCTACTCATGACAACTTGCAAACTGGTTAAGCGGAAAACGCCCGATGGCAGATGCAATCAACGGTTTCTTCAAACTCGGCTGAAAGGATCGCCTGAACCGGCAACGAGGCTTCAATGGCGACCGACAGCAACGCACCCGCCCCAATTATAAAGAAAGTCAAAAAGGTCTCTGGCGGAGGCCACCATGGCGGTGCGTGGAAAGTCGCCTATGCCGACTTTGTCACGGCGATGATGGCCTTCTTTCTGCTCATGTGGCTGTTGAACGCCACGACCGAAAGCCAGCGCAAGGGCATCGCCGATTACTTCGCCCCGACAATCCCAGTCTCGCGCGTCTCTGGCGGGGGCGATGGCGTGCTTTCGGGTGATACGGTCTTCTCTGACGACACTCTGTCGAGCGATGGCACGGGCTCGCAAGATCGGGAGTTCAAAGCGCCAGAATCGGGCGAATCAAACGAAACGGTGGAAAAGGGCTCCGCGGTCGAGCGCCCGACCGAGACGTTGGATACTGTCGAGAACCAACTCAAAGCCATGTCCGGTGAGAGCGATGCAGCAGATGACCTGCTCTCTCATATTCGCACCAGGGTGACCGATGAGGGTTTGGTGATCGAGATCTTCGCGCGCGAAGGCAAGCCGCTCTTTGAGCTTGGTTCGCAGGTTCCGACCGATCGCATGGTGCAGATCCTCGACATGGTCGGCGAGGTCTTGAACTTCACAACCAACAAAGTGGCAGTGACCGGCCATACGGATAGTCTTCCCTTTGCAAACGAGAGCTTCGACAATTGGGATCTCTCGCTGGCCCGGTCCAACGAATCGCGCCGCGCACTGTCGCGGGCAGGTGTCGATGTCGACCGATTTGCCCGGATTACCGGAAAAGGCGCCAGTGATCCGGCCATGGCTGACGCGCCAGAAGATCCCAGAAATCGCCGGATCACGGTGACACTGCTCCGGAGTGATACAAGTCGGCAAGTTGATCCAACGAAGCGCTGACGCTTTACGTCCCATCAAGGATTTGCCGCCAAGTTCCCCAGTGATGGTCCTTCGGGATCGAATCCCAGCAAACTCGGCGAGAGAGCCAATCCAGGCCCGCGAGCTGACAGAATGAAAGGCGGAGAATGACGCTTTCCTCATCCCTGAACGCGGGCGTGGCCGGCTTGACCGTGAATTCGAGCAAGCTTGGCACGATTTCAGACAACATCGCGAACTCGCAGACCAGCGGTTACAAACGCGCTGATACGGCATTCTCATCTCTGGTGATCCCAGGGTCGGAATCGCGCTACTCAGCAGGCGGTGTGCGCGCGGTCACCGTTCGCGATATCGAGGGTCGGGGCGGCATTGTGACCAGCTCGAACCCGGGCGATATCGCCATTTCGGGCCGCGGCTTCTTTCCGATCGCCCCCGCCGGTGCGCTGGACAATGTCGATGGCGACATCCCCGCGCAATTCATAACAACCGGGTCATTCCGGACCGATGCAGATGGCATTTTACGCACCGCCACAGGCCAGGCCCTGCTCGGTTGGCCAGCGGATCCAGACGGCACAGTCCCCGAGTTTCCCCGCGACACCACCGATGGTTTGGCGCCGGTGCGGATCTCCACCAGCGATCTGGCGCGGTCTCCTACAACCGAGATCGGCCTGGGCGTCAACTTGCCCGCGGCTGCGACACAAGCCGGTGCGCTCGGCACATCAATCCCGCTTGGCATCGAATATTTCGACAATGTGGGCGCCTCGCAGACCCTCAACCTGACCTTCACACCGACCGTTCCCGCGACGGGTTCATCGAATGAATGGACGGTGACGATCGAAGACAGCTTGACCGCAGCCGCGGCTAACCCGGTCGCCTCCTTCGTCGTGCAGTTCGACGACTCGGCTGCTCTTGGCGGCTCCATCCTGGCGGTTCCGACGACCACTGGCGGGGCCTATGACGTGACGACCGGCATCTTCACCTTCAACGTCGCGGGCGGGCCGATCTCGATGAACCTCGGCCAGCCGGGTGAAACGAGCGACGGCCTCAGCCAGCTCTCGGCCGAGTTCGGCCCGACGGCTGTGACGAAAAACGGGGCTCCGGTCGCGTCACTTGAGAGCTTCTTCATCGATGAAAACGGCTTTGTGCAAGCGACTTTCGGGGGCGGCTTCAGCCGGATCATCTATCAGGTCCCGGTGGCAAACTTCCCTAATAACAACGGCTTGACCGCATTGGACGGCCAAGCTTTCTCCCCCTCGGCACTCAGCGGGGCCTTGTTCCTCTGGAATGCAGGTGATGGGCCGACAGGTTCGGTCATCGGCTTTGCGCTTGAAGAATCGAATGCCGATATCGCCGCAGAATTGACGGCACTGATCGAAACGCAGCGGGCCTATTCGTCCAACGCCACTGTGATCCAAACCGTCGATGAAATGCTTCAGGAAACCACAAATATCAAACGTTAAAGACCAGGGCGGGTTAGCCCGCCCAGGGCTCTGAAAGGAGCAGCCCATGTCACTGTCACTCGCCCTGAACAACGCGCTGAGCGGAATCAATGTGACCTCGCGTCAGGCCGATCTGATCTCAGACAACGTCGCCAACGCGCTCAGCGAAGGGTTTGGCCGGCGCGACGTGCAAGTGACATCGGCCAATGTCGGTGGGTTCGGAGCAGGCGCCCGGATCTCTGGCGTCGATCGCGCCTCCAACCCGGCGCTGACCGAATCGCGCAGAATGGCCGAGGCTGAATTGGGCCGCCGCGACACGATCTCAGACAGCTTCGAGCGCATTGCAAGCATCATTGGCGAACCTGGCGATCCGCAATCTCTAACCTCCCTGGCAGACGCTCTTGATGCGGCCCTCGGCGAAGCGGCAGACTCGCCAGAGAGCCCGTCCCTGCTCAACAATGTCGCGCTGAGTGCCGGCGACTACGCGAACCAGATCAATCGAGCAGCGATCGAACTCAATACATTACGCACCGAGACGGATGCCTCAATCGCGCAACAAGTCTCGGTTCTGAACCGCAATCTTGGCGAGATCGAAGCGCTCAATGAAGAAATCCGCTCCCGCAACCTCGCCGGGCTCGACAGCTCCGCTTTGCAAGACGAACGCCAACGCCTGATTGATGAAGTCTCGGGCATGATCCCGATCCGCGTCGCCAAACGCGAAGGCGGCGAAGTGGCGCTCTTTGGACGCAATGGCGGGCAGCTCCTAGACGGTCGCGCGTTCGAACTTGAGTTCACCGGAACCAGCGTGGTCTCGGCCGATCGCAGCATTGGGGCTGGCACCTTGTCCGGGCTCTCGGTTGAAGGGCGGCCAATTGATATCGGCCTCGGCGGTGATCGCGGGCTGCTGGATGGCGGCAGCCTCAGCGCGGCTTTCGAACTTCGCGACAGCATTCTACCCGACATGATCGATCAGGTGGATGGACTGGCGGCCGATCTGATCACTCGGGTGCAAGACCTGCCCGAAGATCCGACCCTCGCACCCGGTGATCCCGGGCTCTTCACCGATGGGGGTCTTGCCTTCGATCCCGCCAATACGCTCGGTCTGGGCAGCCGGATCGCCCTGAACACCGCCGTCGATCCATTGGTCGGCGGGGATCCCGCGCTTATCCGGGACGGGCTGAACGCAACTGCATTGGGCGAAGTTGGCAACGCCACGGTCCTGCGTGGCCTTCAGGATGTTTTGACCGATCAACGCGCGGCACCGGCTGCCACTGGCATCACCGGGATCCAAGGCGCTGCCGGACTGGCGGCGGGTCTCAGCAGCATCCTGCTGGCCGATGCATTCCGCGCCGACGAAGACCGGCTGCAACAGCAAGGCCGGACGGATTCGCTACGCGACTCCGAACGGGCGGTCACGGGTGTCGATACAGATCGGGAGCTCTCGCGCCTTCTTCTGGTCGAGCAGACCTTCCAAGCCAATGCACGGGTGATCGAGGTGGTCGACAGCCTCCTCGCTCGCCTGGTCCAGATTTAACGGAGCGTGCCAATGGATTTCCAGGGCCTTCCCGATCTTCTCGCCGCCGGCCGTTTGCAGCGCCGGGTTGCTGAAGTCTCTTCTGACCTGATCCGGGCGACCGAGGAGACCACGACCGGTCGATTCTCCAACCTCGTCGCCGCCAGCAACCAGAACCCAGCCCGGGTTGCCAGCTTAGAGCGCGCACTGACGCTCAATGACAGCCGATCAAGCATTCTCGACGTCTCAGGCTCGCGGGCCGAGACCATGCAAGACGCCCTGGGCGTTGTCCAAGGTGCAATTGAGACCTTCGGCCCCGACTTGCTCGCCTCGACCCAAACC
>JBCDAS010000278.1:0-5164 GCA_039185235.1 Pseudomonadota bacterium | reverse complement strand
GGCCACCCAAACAATCTGGGGGGTTGGGGCAAACCAAAACCCGCCCCGCGTTTTTGATATTTGGGCGCTGTGGCCCCCCCCCGCCCCGCCCCCCCCCCAACCCCCCGCGCTCCACCGGGTCCGTCGGGGGGGTGGTTGGGCGGGGAGGCGGGGCGGGAGGGGGCAAAGGCGCCAATATCTCACAAAGTCGGGCCGATTTGTCTTGACCCAGACCGCGCATGATTGTTGCGTGCGCAAAAGAACCCAGCCATGGGGGGAGACGAACATGCGCAAGGGGTTGTATCCGGGCACCTTCGACCCGGTGACCAAAGGTCATTTGGACGTCATCCGGCGCGCAGCGAAACTGGTTGACCATCTGGTTATCGGAGTTGCGATCAACCGGGATAAGGGGCCTCTCTTCACCCTGGAAGAACGCGTCGAGATGATCGAGCCCTATTGCAAAGAAATCGGCGAGGAAACTGGCGCGCTTATCGAACCGCGCCCGTTCGAGAACCTGCTGATGCATTTTGCAGAGGATGTAGGTGCCAGCGTGATCATTCGCGGCCTGCGCGCTGTCTCGGACTTTGAATATGAGTTCCAGATGGTTGGCATGAACCGCGCTCTCAACGATGATATCGAAATGGTTTTTCTCATGGCCGAGGCCCAGCACCAGGCCATTGCCTCGAAATTGGTCAAAGAGATCGCACGGATGAAAGGGAACATCTCGGAATTCGTAACACCCGAGGTTGAGGCAGCCTTGATCCGAAAATTCGACGGCCCGACCGCCTGATCGCTTTAGCTGCGCTTAGGCCTTGCGAAAGACACATTGAGTGGCAATTAGTCTTTCCGGGGAAGTCAGCTGATAGGCTGGTCGGATGGACATTTACTTCTTGGAGGACGAAACCGACGGCTGGAGCACGATCTTCCATGTCATGGAAATGATCAAGCGGCTCTTCGGTGGCTATGTCGAGACAATCCGCTCGCCACGTTAGTCCCTGGTCGGCCGAGCGATCGCCCGCAACAGACCGGTCGATCGGCGCGGCTCATCTATCGCGTTATTCGTTGCACGGGGCCCGCATGAGGTCGACCGTTTCATGCAGACCGAAGCTTTTGCCAAATCGCGCAAGTTCCGAGCGATCTGGCTGATTGACAGCCTTTGGACCGAGATGCTGCCCAAAGGATCGCTGCGCCGGTTCGACCTGATTTGCTATACGCAGGCGTTCGAGCGCGACTTCTATGAGACGCGCTTTGGAGAGCGTGCTTTGCTGATGAGCATTGGTACGGATGCCCTAGATCTTGGGCGCCTTGGTACTGAGCGGACAATCGATCTTCTAAGAGTGGGTCGTCAGCCCAGCGCTTGGTAGGATGATGCAGCTTCGGCGATTGTGGCCAATGAACTAAATCTCCGCTTCCACGGTCGGCCGCCCTATCTCGAAGTTGGGCGGCCCTTGCAGGTCGACCTGATGGAGAACTGGTTTTCAAAAAGCAAGTTCGTCCTGGCACAAACCAACCTGGTCGATGACAGCAGATACACCCATCCCAGCAAATCCTATATCACCGGGCGATGGACCGATGCGCTGGCTTGTGGTGCGAGCGTTGCGGGTGTCGCCCCGGAAGATGACATCGCGATGATCGACTGGCCCGGCGCGCTCCTGCGATTTCCCAAGGTCGATCTGCGGGAGAATTTGGCGCAGGTCGCGGATGCCGCGCGGGCTTGGTCGCCGGAGCAAGCCAAGGCCAACCATTTGGCCAGTCTGCGCCACCTCGATTGGCGCTGGCGGCTCCGCGATCTTGCGGACCGGCTGCCAGTCGATACATCCGCGCTCGACGCAGAGCTTGATCGCCTGAAGGCCAGGATCCGGGAGTTGGAGGGCGTTCGCGCTGGGTGATGCTGCGTTGATTTGGCCAATGGCCGATACACGACTTAGTTGTCATGAAACCAGTGGCCTCGCCTCATCATACTCTATGCGTAGCTAGATCTGTCCAGCGGAGCCCCAATGTCGAGCGACCCAAAAAGCAAGACCGACTGCATCAATCACCCTGACTTTTGCAACAAGGCAGAGGCCTATGAGGCCTTTGACGACATCCCCACCAACCCCAACCTGAACACGACCATCGGCGATGTGATCAACCGGCGCTATGGCCGCCGGGATGTGATGCGCGGGATGCTCGCCGTCTCGGCGACCACCGGCCTCTTTGGCTCCAACCTTTTCGGCAGCGGCGAGGCTCAAGCCGCCCAGAGCCGCTACAACTTCGACGAGCTCGCCTGGGGCAATGACGAGACGCACCATATCGCCGAGGGCTATGACGCCGATATTCTGCTCCGCTGGGGTGACCCGATCTTTCCCGATGGGCCCGCCTTCGATCCGCAGAACCAGTCGGAGGCCAGTCAGCTCAAGCAATTCGGTTACAACAACGACTATGTGGGTTTTGTGCCACTGGGCAAGGGCCGTGGCTTGCTTTGCGTCAACCACGAATACACCAACGAGGAAGTCATGTTCCCCGGCATTGGCCGGCAGGACAGGGCGGGCTTTACCGAGATGACGCCGGAGCTGATCAAGATCGAGATGGCCGCCCATGGCGGCAGTATAGTCGAGATCGAGAAATCTGACGGCAAATGGAAGGCGGTGCTGGGCAGCCCCTTTAATCGCCGGATCACCTCCAGCCACACGGCGATGGAGATCGACGGGCCAGCGGCTGGCAGTGATCGGATGAAAACCTCCACCGACCCAAGCGGCACCAAGGTGATCGGCACGCTCAACAACTGCGCTGGCGGGATCACACCTTGGGGCACCTATTTGATGGCGGAGGAGAACTTCCACGGCTATTTCTGGACAGATACCCGAACCGAGAGCGGCAAGGCCGATCTAAGCGCCCAGCCGCAAGCCGCATCGATGAAGCGCTATGGAGTTCCGGGCGGGTGGTATGCCTGGGGCATGCTGGATGATCGTTTCAACATAGACAAAGAGCCGAACGAGCCAAACCGCTTCGGCTATGTGGTCGAGGTCGATCCGATGGATCCAAACTCGACCCCGGTCAAGCACACCGCTCTTGGCCGGTTCCGGCACGAAGGGTGCGAGACTGCGATCTCAAAAGCCGGGCATGTCGTGGTCTATTCGGGCGATGATAACCGCTTTGACTACGCCTATAAGTTCGTCTCGTCAGGCAAGATCGGCCCGGACCGGCAGGCCAATAAGCGGCTGCTCTCGGAAGGCACGCTTTACGTCGCGCGCTTCAATGCGGATGGCACGATCGACTGGTTACCTCTGATCCATGGCAAAGGCCCGCTGACCGCAGCGAATGGCTTCGCGAGCCAGGCCGATGTGGTGATCGACGCGCGGATGGCGGCTGATATGCTGGGCGCGACCCCGATGGACCGACCAGAGGATCTCCAACCTCGCGGCGATGGCACTGTCTATATGATGCTCACAAACAACACCCGGCGAAAGACGGATCAGGTGAACGCCGCCAACCCGCGGGCGAGGAGCGCCTTCGGCCATATCATCGAGGTCAAGGAGGACCATGGCGATCACGGCGCCATCCGCGGCACTTGGGAAATCCTGGTGAAATGCGGTGATCCAGCGATTGCCAAGGTTGGTGCAGCCTGGAACCCGGCGACTTCCGAGAGCGGATGGTTCAGTTCGCCCGACAATTGCGCAATTGACGCCGATGGCAGGCTTTGGATCTCGACCGATCAAGGCTCTGGTTGGGGGAAGACCGGCAAATCGGACGGGCTCTATGGGGTGGAGACCGAAGGCGCCTTGCGGGGCCACTCCAAGCTCTTCTTCCGCTGCCCGGTCGGCGGTGAACTCTGCGGACCTTACTTTGCCGAGGACAGCACCAGCCTTTTCCTTGCAGTCCAACACCCGGGCACGGATGGCACCAAGGATTTCAAAGGTTTCGAGCGCGCCTCGACATTCGAGGACCCGGCGACCCGCTGGCCGGACTTCCAAGAGGGTATCCCACCCCGCCCCTCTGTCGTGGTTGTCACGAAGAGAGGCGGCGGCAAGATCGCAGTCTAACCCAAGTCACCAGCCCTGGTTCGCCAGGGCCGGCGATCTTGTGGCGCATCAGACCAGATCGTCACTGATGCTCAGATTGACGTAAACACCGTCCTCGCCTGGATCGATATTCAGAAGCCCGAGCGATTGTTCCGCAATCAGCTCGGCCGCCGCGATCTCAGCCTGCGCGGTCCCACCCGCAATCGCCAGCATCTCTTCGACGGTGAAACTCGTATCCTCGAAATCCAGCTTCACCCCATCCTTGCGCTGCTGGTTTTTGAAAACAAACTGCTCTGCGCCTTCAAAGGTGATCTCGATCCCGGACTTATGATTGAGAACCGTGATCCCGCCGCTCTCAGCGGTCGAGAACGTGTAATCCTCGATCGAATTGGCAAAACGGACCACGTCATTCTCGCCCGCTCCCATATCGACCACATGCTCAGCGTCGCGGTTGGCCACTTTGCGCGAGTTGCCAAAATGGAAGACATCATCGCCCGCCCCCATCTCAAACAGCACACGCCCTTCCGATGTCTCTTCGCGAAACGCAGCCCTGACATAGGCTTTGTTATTGCCATCATCGGTGTTGTAGGCCTTCTCATCCCGCTCGAACTGCTTCTCCTCGCGTTCCTCGCGGCGGGCTTTTCGCTCTTCTGGCGTCAGCGGCACTCGTTTCGTGTTTCCATCGGGCACGGTCACCGAAATACTCTCGGCCAATTCATCCGTGACAGCAGACGCAGCAATCCGACCACTCAAGTCAAAGTTCATTGGAGCTCCCTCTTTCCAATTGAATCAGTTTTGACAAAAAAGCGGATAAAGATTGCTGCGCCTTTAAGAGGTTTGGTAAATTTTTAGGAGAATTTCGAACGAATACCTCAGCTTCCACGGGCTGAGCGGGCCGCGCGCGGGCGGGTGGG
Source organism: Pseudomonadota bacterium (assembly GCA_039185235.1). Classification (GTDB taxonomy): domain Bacteria; phylum Pseudomonadota; class Alphaproteobacteria; order Rhodobacterales; family Rhodobacteraceae; genus Thermohalobaculum. The sequence continues at coordinate 270 of JBCDAS010000278.1, read as the reverse complement.
CGAGCGCTGATCGCGCCAGCCCGCATCAGTCTCTCATGGGAGCGTGCGGCCTCTAACACTCCGGTTGTAGGGCCTTTGAAATTGAGCCAAAGCAAATCTATCGATGAACGTAGCCCTGGAGTGGACAAAGAACTGAAGATGTCCGCCTTTTCGGACAGATTTGCAGCGTTTCTGAGGTGTGTTTGGTTTGGGTTTCATGCTGCCTTTTGCTCTTCCAAGCCAGCCCGGTATGGGTCGTCTGGCGTGAGCCGATCAAGGGCTGAGCGGGGC
>JBCDAS010000277.1:0-5197 GCA_039185235.1 Pseudomonadota bacterium | reverse complement strand
GCGTTCATGGTTTTATGTTTCCTGGGTGTTTTGGACCGATTTTATACCGGAATTGGTGTGTGTGTAAAATGGCGCAATTTTGGTTGCCTCTTCGGGGCAAATTGGCCAAGGTTTGGCTCGCGGAATTCAGAAAGGCCACGCCGCTCTGCGGCGCCGATCCAGAGCGGGCGGGCGCGATGGTCTTCAGATCAACAAGGAGACCAGCGGTGGCCGAAACAGACCTCGAGAAATTTGTGAACGCCGATGGGCGCGATGAGAAGATCAGCCAAGTCCGCGCCAAGATCGACGAATTGGGCATCGAGTATCTCTATCTGCAATTCGTCTCGGTCACCGGCAAGATCATGGGCAAAGGCATCCCGGCCGACCATTGGGAGAGCGTCGCCAAGAAGGGCTTCCAGCTGGTCTATGGCGCGACCATGAACCTGTTTGTCGACCGCGCTGGCAACTATATGGGTTATGGCCCGGAGGCGGCCGAGCTGGTTGGTATTCCTGAGCCCGAGACCTTCATGCAGCTGCCCTGGGCGCCGACGATCGGCCGGTTTTACTGCACGCTGTTTCGCAATCGCGAGGAGAAGGAGGACCCGGGCGCATTCCTCACCGCCGATTGCCGGGGCAATCTGCGCCGCCTGCATGCGGATTTCCAGGCCAAGCACGGGCTGCAGCTGCGCATGGGCACCGAGCCCGAGATGATGTGGCTGAAATTCAACGAGCAAGGCGTGCCGGAGGAGGGGTTCTCCAAGCCCTATTGCTATCATATCGACCAGTTCGAGAGCCTGCGCCCGGTGACGCTGAAGGTCATGGAGTATACCCGCAAGATGGGGCTCGACATGATCCAGGGCGATCACGAGGATGCGCCGGGGCAGTTGGAGCTGAACTGGACCTTTGACGATGTGCTCAGGAATGCCGACCGGCTGACCACCTATCGCCAGATCTGTGCCCAAGTGGCGCGCGAGTTCGGCATCTTTGCCTGCTTCATGACCAAGCCCTTCATGGGGGTCTCGGCCTCGGGCTGTCACCACAATATGTCGCTTTGGACGCCGGGCGAGGATGTCATGAAGCCCACGGGCAATGACCCGGGCGCTCTGCCGGGCTTGGAAGAGAATTATATGTATGTGACCGGCGGCGAGAACACTTTCATGCCGGACACGGATGATCCGCAGATGCCGGGCGCGACGGGGCTGAAGGCGATCGGCGGGGTGGTGACGCATCTCCAGGCCTTGACCGCGATCGGGTGCTCGACGGTGAATTCCTATCGCAGGCTTTGGGATACGGGCTTCTGGGCGCCGGTTTTTGCCGATTGGGGGTTCCAGAACCGGACAACGGGTTTGCGCGTCTCGGCGCCGGGGCGGTTCGAGTATCGCTCGGTCGACAGCATGGTGAACCCGTATCTGATGGGCTCGACCCTGCTGGCGGCGATGGATGATGGGCTGGATAACGATCTCGACCCGGGCGCGCCCGAGGAGCGCAATATCTACGAGGCGATGGAGGCGGGCAAGCAGGTCAAGAAACTGCCGATGAGCCTGGGCGAGGCGCTCGACCACCTGCGCGCCAATCCGGTCATCCAACGCGGCCTGCCAGGCGAAATGATGCGCCTCTATGACGAGTACAAATCCGACGAATACGCAAGATTCATGTCAACCGTCACCGATTGGGACAAAGAAACATACATGGAATGCCTCCCGTGAAAAAAGGCGCCTCCGCGTCCTCTCACGAAGACCTGAAGGCCCCCTGCAACAAGACGCCGTGACCAAAGTTCTAAGCCAAAAGTCGGATCGCCGAACCCATAGCAGCCTGGATCAAAGCAATGAACATGCGCGCCAACCTGACCATCGAGAACGCCCCTTTTCTGGACGTTGCCAGCCCGGAGTTTTCCATTCGATCGCCCGAGGTCAGGGCCGCCCGGGCTGAGAATTGGTTTGCCCGAACACCCTATGGCATCGCGGTTCTGCGCTATGCCGAGATGGGGCAGATGTTGGTCCATAAAAGCCTGCGCCAAGGCTCGCATGCCTGGCCCGAGTTGAACGGTGTGCATGGCGGCCTCTTTGCGGAGTGGTGGAGCAACACGATCCTGGTGACCGAGGGGCTCGACCATCGCCGGTTGCGCCGGTTGGTCAACCCGGTCTTCTCGCCAAAAACAGTCCGCCACATGATGTCCGAATTCGAGGCCGTCACGAACGCGTATATCGACGGGTTCATCGACCAGGGTCAGTGCGATTTCATGCGCGATTTTGCCGATCCTTATGCCGGGCGGGTGCTGACCATGCTGCTGGGCCTGCCGGCAAGCTCGGCGCAACAGATCCTCGAACTGGCCTCGGAGATGGGGCTGGCGCTGGGGGTGACCTATAAGGAGAGCTACGACCGGATCGAGGCCGCCACCGAGGAGCTGGCCGCGATGATCGACACGGTCCTCGATCAGCGGATGAAGGACCCCGGTGACGATGTGCTGTCGCAATTCGTGCTCGCATCGGCCGATGGGGAGACCCTGTCACGGGCCGAGCTGCAGAACCTGGGTGTGATGTTGGTCTTTGCCGGTGTTGATACGACCCGCAACCAGCTGGGTCTGGGCATGACCATGTTCCTCGACCATCAGGACCAATGGGAGATCCTGGCCGAGAACCCGAACCTGGATATGGCAGCCTCGAATGAGTGTATGCGCCTCAGACCGACCATCACCTGGGTCTCGCGCGAGGCGATCGAAGACTTTGAGTTCCAGGGCGTGCTGATCCCAAAGGGTACGATCCTGCATCTCTACTCGGAAAGCGCTGGTACCGACCCGGAGGTCTTCCAGAACTCGCGCTTTGACATCACCGCAAAGCGCGACCGGAATTTTGGGTTTGGCGGGGGCATTCACCTCTGCCTCGGACAGGTCGTTGCCAAGAACGATATGGCGGTTGCCTATCGCATCCTGTCCCAGAGGCTCTGCAATCTGCGGCTGGCGGGAACGCCCACCTACCTCCCCGATAGCGGCAATACTGGCCCGATCAGCCTACCGATTGCGTTTGACAAACGGGGCTGAGCGTCGTCTGAGGGAAAGGCCGGGCGCCTTATGTGTCAGGTGAGGCGAGAGCTGTCGTGACACGGGCGCAAGGCAAGCCCTGATCATCCGAGAGGTCCGTCTTTCCCAGCTTGCTGCGCAAAGAAGGATGCGCCCTTTGGGATAACTGGCGTCTCGATATCGAAACTCATCGAGCGAATGCGCCCTGGCTCGCATCCGCGAACGATCCTGCCCTGATCGGGGCTCGGCACGGCGACCGGGGAGAGAGGGGCTGCATCCGCCGCCGCATAGGTCACGATGTAAAGCGTCCTCGGCGAGGCTGAGTTATTGGCGGTTGAGGCATGGGCAACCCGGCTGTGCATCAGGCAGACAGCACCTGCCGGACCGGTGCAGGCAACGGCTTGTGCTTCGAAATCCGCCGCGGCTTCGGGCGATATGGCGCCGGTGAACACACCGCCCTGGAAATGCGAGTGCAAAGGGCCGCGATGCGATCCGGGCGCGATCATCAGGGGCCCGTTCTCCTCGGTCACGTCATCGAGGAAGAGAAGTGCCGTGAGCGTGTCGTCATTTGAATGCGGGTCAAAAGGAAAGTCCTGATGCCACTTCACCACTGTCTTTGTGTTCGGCAGCTTTGAATTCACCTTGGCATGGTGGAACCGCAGGTTCGGCCCCAAAAGATCCGCTGCCATATCGGTCATTGGGCTGTCGAACGCGACCGAGGCGTAGACCTCGGAGATATCGGTCGGGGAGGCAACGCGTCTGAGGGAGGGATGATCGGGCGCGTGATCCTCCTCGATATCAAAGCGCGGGCGACCATCGCAGATTTGCCCATAGGGCGCTGTGTGGTTGCGGCTTTCCTCAACCCAGGCGGAAAAGGTCTCGCGGAGCCGATGCAGCATGTCGGTGGAGACAGCATTCTCCGCCACGACCGCGCCGTCTTGTTTGAACGCGTCAATCTGGTTCTCGCGCAAAACACCCATACGATTAGACCTTGGACAGACAGCAACCTCTTTCGCGAGAGAGGGTAGCTTTAAATCCAAGCTGGAGCCAGATCGCACGACCAGCAGATCGCGGGGAAACCGCGCGGCTTTTTCACCGTTTGCTCTTGATAAGGAGCGCCCTCAGGCGGTCGTAGTCGATCTTGGAGCCATGGCGTCGATCCACTGGTATGCTCGGGAGGTGGCAGATTTCCGCCGAACCATAGTGGGCGGCTTCTTTGGTCCATCGGGCCAGTTGTGCTCGATCCCCCTCAATCGCGAGCACAGAGCCCCTGGGCAGGGCGCAAACAGCGGCCCGTGATACGCCCGGCCAGCTTCGCGCGACGGCTTCGAGGGCGAAGGGAAACACCATACCGTCTGGTGTTTGCATCCTCTCGGAGTGTCGACCCAAGAGCCAAAGTCGCCCATCGACGCCAAGTCGCCCGGCATCGCCCGTCCGATGCCAAACGCGGCCGTCCATATGGATTTTCGTATCGTCCTCTTGGCTGGGATCGAGATAGCCCTGATTGACGTGATCACCGGCGACTTGGATCTCATCATCGACAATTCGGAGCTGAATCGACGGCACAGGATGCGGTTCGCCAGATCGGCGTCACGCAGCAGACTTACTAGCGGTGGCGCAAGCTGTACGGGGGCATGGGCCGTGAGCAACTCAAGCGTCTCAAGGAGTTGGAGAAGGAGAACCAGCGCCTGAGGCGTGCGGTCTCAGACCTGACACTGGACAAACTCATCCTGACTGAGGCGGCACAGGGAAACTTCGTTCGACCATTGCCCTCGGACCAATGGCGGTCAACGGTCTCACCCCTTCGCGTCGCCGCAAGTGCATCGACCATGTTCGGCAGGAGCTTGGCGTATCCGAGCGCCGCGCCTGCCGCACACTTGGTCAGCACCGGTCCACGCAGCGCAAGGCTCCACAGGGTCGAGCTGATGAAGAACGGCTGACCGACGATATCATCGAGCTGGCTGACAAGTATGGCCGCTATGGATATCGGATGGTGACTGGCCTGCTGAACAACGCCGGCTGGTGTGTGAACCACAAGCGCGTGCAGCGCATCTGGCGACGCGAAGGGCTGAAGGTCCCGCAAAAACAAAAGAAGAAGGGACGGCTTTGGCTGAACGATGGCTCTTGTATTCGGCTCAGGCCAGAACGACCCAACCATGTCTGGTCCTACGACTTCGTTCAGGATCGCACCCATGATGGGCG
>JBCDAS010000276.1:0-5208 GCA_039185235.1 Pseudomonadota bacterium | reverse complement strand
GCCAATTTGCTGCCGAGCCTCTCGGCCTGGGTAAAGTTCAATTCGGCCTGATCATAGCGATCCTGCTGCAAGTAGGCCCAGCCCGTGTTGTTGAACACCTTCAGTTCGGTCGAGGCGCGGATATCCTCAGGCAGCCGATCAACCCATTTCTTCTGCCGCTCAAAATCCTCGGCAGCCGAGTCGAAGTCTTTGAGTTTGAGATGAATGAAGCCGCGCATGTTGTATGCAGGCCGGCTTCTCAGCTCACTTGCCTCCGGTTCATCGAGAGCCCGGTCGAGCAACGCAAGACCTTCCTTGTACTCTTCCTCCTGCACCAGCAGGCGCCCGTATTCGTAGAGGATACAGAAGTTCTCAGGCGCTTCGGCCTCAAGCCGCGCAAAAATTGGCTCCGCGGCTTTGCGCGCACCGTCATCTCGTAGCTCAATGGCGCGTTCCAACTCGGGTGCGAGTTCGGCAGGCACTGTATCAACGCAAGCTTCAGCCACACCCGCAGCAAAGAGGGACAGGCCGCCTAAAATCCACGACCTCATATCCCGCTCTCCAGTTCAATAACGTCTTCGGCGACGGTCTCCTCAAGCTGGATGGCCCGGTTCCGTTTCTTTGATTCATCCTCGGCATTCACGGCTTTCTCAAGATCCTCGATCTGTTTCTTCATCCCGTCGATCTCTGCCCCGAGAGTCTTGAACCGGTCGACCAGATTGTAGAGGTTGACATTGATCTGATCGTTCTTCTCGACGATCGCTTGCGCCGGGCCAAACGTCACGCCCGGGTCGGTGCTCACCAGCTTCTCGCCGCGATGTTTAACCACCGCGATCCCATGATCGACGATGCTCTCCGGCTCGACGACAACATTGACCGAGACCTGTGGGCTCACCGTTGTGAACAGGATCCCAAGCGAGAGGATAACGATCGACATGACCATCGAGCCCAGAACGCCCCAAAGATGAAGTGCGGTTGGCTGTTTGTTTCGGACAAAGGTGATGAGCCCCCAGGCCGAAACCAGCATGATCACGATCGCAAGGCCAAAAAAACCCGTCTGAGCCAGTGCCGTGAAGTCGATACCAGCCCCGGGAAGCGCTTGCCAAACAAGAAAGGTCATCTCACAACTCCAAGAAATTGGATGACAATTTTACCTTCTTCCCGGCACTCCTGCAACCTGGGGGTTAGTTGGTTAGGTTAGTTGGTCGCGGCGAGCAGGGTCGATCAGCGACCTTTCCAGACCGGGTCGCGCTTCTCGGCAAAAGCTTTGGCGCCTTCAAGCTGATCCTCGGAACTGTAGAGCGTGTCGACCGTGCGCAATTGGCGCTTGGTGATCCGGCTCAGCATATCCTGGAAACGCATATCTTCGGCCTCGCGCACGATCTCTTTGATCGCGGCCATCACCAATGGAGGACCGGAGGCAAGATGGTGGGCCATCTCACGGGCTTTATCCATCAGTTCGGCGGCCGGGTGGATGTGGTTTATCAAGCCCCAGCGATGGGCTTCCTCGGCATCGAACCAACGCCCGGTGAACAGGAGCTCCATTGCGATGTGATAGGGGATCCGTTTTGGCAAAGCGACCGAGGCGGCATCAGCGACCGTGCCAGAGCGGATCTCGGGCAGGGCAAAGGTTGCGTGATCAGCGGCCAGGATGATGTCGCATGAGATCGCAAGCTCCAACCCGCCACCGCAGGCAATCCCATTCACCGCCGCAATCACGGGTTTGTTCATATTGCCCAGTTCCTGCAGCCCGCCGAACCCGCCGATGCCGTAATCGCCATCGACCTCGTCGCCATCGGCGGCGGCCTTCAGATCCCAGCCAGGGCAAAAGAACTTGTCTCCTCCTCCAGTTAGGATCGCCACACGCAGCTCTGGGTCGTCGCGGAACTCCTGGAACGCCTCGCCCATGCGCCGCGAGGTGATCAAGTCGATCGCATTGGCCTTTGGACGGTCGAGAGTGACCTCCAGCACATGGCCATCGCGGCGGGTTTTGACGGGATCGGTCATTGGGTCTTCTCCTCAGGATGCGGCGAAAGGGTCGTTATCAGGGTCTGTATTTGGGACGTATTCAGCCCAAAGCGCTGCGTTCTTGGCGGCCTCGGCGCCCAAAACCTCGTGGATCACAGCGAGGCTCATATCGATGCCCGCAGAGACGCCCGAGGCGGTGACGAACTTGCCATCCCGCACCCAACGCGCACTTGGCTGCCAACTGACCTTCGGACCGTGGGTTGCCGCGATATCGAAAGCGAGCTTGTTCGTGGTGGCCTTCCGCCCATCCAGCACACCCGAACGAGCCAACAGGAACGAGCCTGTACACACACTGGTCACAAGCTCCGCCTCAGACGAAGCGCTTGCCAACCAGCCGAGCAGCCGGTCGTTTGAGACTTCGCGACGGGTGCCGCGCCCGCCAGGGATAAGCAGAATATCGGCGGGTTCCATTTCATCGATACTGGCATCCAAAGCGGTGCGTGGCCCTTGGGTGCTGGCCACCGGGCCCTCGCCCTCGCCAACCATGATCAGGCGGAACGCGTCGGGGAACATGCCGAACATCTCGAGCGGGCCATAGACGTCCAGCAACTCGAATTGTGGGAAGAGAAGCGTAGCGATTGTGCGCATTTCAATCCTCTGTCAGCCGGATCAGCGCATCGACAGCGACGGCGCGATCGGGTGTCACCATGAGCGGATTGATATCGAGTTCCAAGAGCCGGTCGGCATGCTGGACAACAAATCGCTCCAGCGCCCGGATCGCCGCGGCAATGCTTTCGATGTCTGCCTTGGCCGCACCTCGATAACCGTGGAGCAGCGGAGAAAGCTTGCGCCCATTGATCGCCTGCTCGATATCCGCCTGGGTCAGCGGCACCAGGCCAGTGAGACTGTCGCCCAAGAGCTCGGTCAGAACCCCGCCCGACCCCACAGTCAGGGCAAATCCGTAGGGTGGCTCATAGACAACGCCTAAAATCAGTTCCGCGACACTGCCCGTGAGCATCTCTTCGACCAAGTAACCTTCTGGCCCGACCATTTCGCTTGCGACGGGCTCCACGCATGCCGGCGAGAGGTGGAGCTTCACCGCCCCGGCCTCGGTCTTATGGGCTATTCCGAGACCCTTGAGCGCCAGCGGCGGCGCGAGCTCCTTCGCGGCGAGCCCCGCTTCTGCTGCCGTTTTGGCTTTGGCGCCTGTTGGTGTCGGCACGCCAAAGGTGGCGAGAAGTGCCTTGCCCTCAGCTTCGTCCACGACCCGAGATGGGCCCTCTGGTGTTCCTAAAAGCACCGGCTCCGGCGGCTCTGCCGCCCAGGCCTCAGCCACGAAAGCCGCCGCTTCAGTGGCCGCGAATGTCTCGTCGATCCCGATCATCGGCGCGAGCCTTCGGGCGCGCAGCTGATCCGCCCAGGCCTCTGGCATGTTCTCGGCCATCGTCGAGGTGACCGCGACCTTCGCGCCGGTTGTTCTGGCGGCTGCATCGATTGCGTCGACCGCCGGGATCCAGCTTTCATCCGAGCATCGATCCAGCCTGGGAAAATCGAAGATGAAAGCCGTCAGGTCATACTTACATGCCAGGATCGCAGTGAACGTCGCCTCCAGCCGCGCCTGATCGCCCCAAATGAAAGTGTGGTAATCGATCGGGTTTGAGACGGTCACCAGCGGTCCTAGTGTCTCCTGAATCGCTGTGGTTTGTGGTGGTGTCAGGGGACGGAAGGTCAGATCCCGCATAGCTGCTGCATCACCTGACAGGCTCGCCTCGCCACCAGAGCAGCTTACAGTGAAAATCTCACGCCCCCCGATGGCCCCATGCACATCGACCAGCTTCAGCGTCTCGAGAAACTCGGGGATATTCGCCAGGATCGGGATGCCGAGGCGGTTCAGAAAAGCCCGGCTGACAGCGTCTGACCCCGCCAGTGACGCGGTATGAGAGAGGGTCGCGCGCTGGGCTTCCGCCGATTTGCCGACCTTGAGCGCGACGATGGGTTTGCCGAGCTCACGCGCCTTGGCGGCCATCGCCTCATAGCGACGCGGGTCGTCCACCCCCTCAATATGCAGCCCAACGGCTGTCACCCTTGGGTCATCCAAGCAGGCCATCGCCATCTCGCTCAGACCCGTCTGCGCCTGGTTGCCCGCCGCAATCGCATAGGCCAGCCGCAAGCCGCGGGCCGCCATGGTCATATTGATCAGGATGTTGGAGGATTGGGTGAGGATCGCAACACCTCCCTCTTGCCGCACTCCCCCATGTTGGTCGGGCCAGAGGAGCGCGCCGTCGAGATAGTTGATCAGGCCATAGCAGTTCGGCCCCAGGATCGGCATATCACCCGCGAGCTCCACCAACCGCGCTTGCAAGGCAGCGCCTGCGACGCGCCCATCCTCGGCTTCCGCCCAACCGCTGGCGAAGCAAACAGCGCCGCCCGCACCCATCTGCGCCAAGGTCTCCACTGCCTCCAATGTCGCATGACGGTTGATGCCGATGAAGGAGGCATCGGGTGGCTCTGGCAGATCCTCGATGCGCTTGAAACAGGGTAGCCCGTGGACGTCATCGCGGATCGGGTGCACGGGCCATACCTCACCCTCGAATCCCATCTTCTGGCATTGCGCCACGACCTCCAATCCCCAACCACCGCCAATCACGGCGATCGAGCGCGGGCGGAACAGACGGGACAGATCCCGGCTCATGCGGCTTGTCTCGAACATGGATTTCCCACAGGTTTGCTATGAAAAGGAAAGGAGGCGCCATGTCGAACGGCCCCATCCGCGATCTCACCGGCTATGGTGCCCATCCGCCCCGCGACCCCTGGCCAAATGGCGCCCGGATCGCGGTCAATTTCTGCGTGAACTACGAAGAAGGTGGCGAGCGGACGATCGAGAACGGAGATGATGGGTCCGAGGACCGGATCGCCGATGTTCTGGTCGACCGAAGGATTGGTCGGCGCGATCTCAACATCGAACAGAGCTATAACTTTGGCTCCCGCATCGGCTACTGGCGCTTGATCCGCGCTTTCGCGGATCGGGGCCTGCCCGCCACGATCAACTTGGTCGGTCGGGCGGGGGAGCTGGTGCCTGACCCACTTCGCGCGATGCTCAATGCCGGTTGGGACATCCAATGCCATGGCTGGCGTTGGATCGATCATGATACGCTCGACGAAGCCGAAGAGCGCGCCCATCTCGCTCGCTCGATCAAGCAGGTGATCGAGCTGACGGGCGCGCCGCCGCTCGGCAACTATGCGGGTCTGCCCAGCCTCAAT
>JBCDAS010000275.1:0-5288 GCA_039185235.1 Pseudomonadota bacterium | reverse complement strand
CTCGACGAGCTTTGCCCGATCGAGAACGCCGCCATGGAGGACCGCACGGTCATCGAGTGGGACAAGGACGATATCGACGCACTGGGCATCCTGAAGGTCGATGTGCTCAGCCTCGGCATGCTCACCTGCATTCGCAAGGCGTTCGAGCTGATCCGTCTGCATGGCGGGCCGGATTATACGCTGGCGACCCTGCCACCCGAGGATCCAGAGGTCTATGACATGCTCTGCAAGGCAGACAGCCTCGGTGTCTTCCAGGTCGAGAGCCGGGCGCAGATGAACTTCCTGCCGCGCATGCGCCCGCGCAGCTTCTACGACCTGGTGATCGAGGTCGCCATCGTCCGCCCCGGCCCGATCCAGGGCGACATGGTCCACCCCTACCTGCGCCGCCGCATGGGGGAGGAGGAGGTGACCTTCCCCTCGGACGAGCTGGGCGAGGTGCTCGGCAAAACCCTCGGCGTGCCGCTCTTCCAGGAACAGGCCATGCGGATCGCCATCGTCGCGGCCGGCTTCACGCCCGAAGAGGCCGACCGCCTGCGCCGCGCGCTCGCCACCTTCCGCAAATCTGGCACGATCGGGAATTTCCGCGAGCGCTTTATCACCGGCATGACCGACCGGGGCTATGATCCTGACTTCGCCGAGCGTTGCTTCTCCCAAATCGAGGGCTTTGGCGAATACGGCTTCCCCGAAAGCCATGCCGCCAGCTTCGCGCTCCTGGTTTATGCCTCCTCTTGGCTCAAACGACACCACCCGGCGGTGTTTGCCTGTGCGCTCCTCAACTCCCAACCCATGGGGTTCTACGCGCCCGCCCAGATCATCCGCGATGCCCGCGAGCATGGGGTCGAGGTCAGGCCGATCTGCGTCAACCGCTCCTATTGGGACAACACGCTGGAGCCTGCGATGGATGGCAAGCTCGCGCTCCGCCTCGGATTCCGCCAGATCAAGGGCGTGAAGGAGGAGGATGGGCAATGGATCTCGGCGGCCCGCGGCAATGGCTACCCGGATGTGGAGAGCCTGTGGCGCCGGGCCGGGATCTCGCGTGGGGCGATCGAGAAACTGGCCCGCGCCGATGCCTTCGCCCCCTCCGGCCTCGCCCGTCGCCACGCGCAATGGGATGCCCGCGCGTTGGATGGGGCCAAACCGCTGCCACTCTTCCCCGAAGGTGAGGGGCTCAAGGAGGGTGATCCAAACCTGCCCGTCCCGTCAGCGGGCGAAGAGGTGGTCGAGGATTACCGCATGCTGCGCCTCAGCCTTCGCGCACATCCCCTGCAGATCCTGCGCCCCGAACTGCCGGGCTTGACGGCTGAGAGGCTCAAGCGTCTCTCTGACCGCTCAAAGGCCGTGACGACGGGGCTGGTCATCACCCGCCAGCGCCCTGGCACCGCCTCGGGCGTGATCTTCCTGACGTTGGAGGACGAGACGGGTGTCTCCAACGTGATCGTCTGGAACCGGGTCTATCTAAAATTCCGCCGCGCGGTCATGCAGGGGCGCCTCTTGCGCATCACTGGGCGCTGGCAGCGCGAAGGCGCGGTCACCCACCTGATCGCCTGGCATGTGGAGGATCTCTCGGGCAAGCTCGACGCGCTTGGCATGCCCACCGACACCTCAAGCCCCCGCGCCGACGAGGGCAAACGCCCAATCCCGCCGCGCACGCCACCCAGGGCGATGCACCCCCGAGATCAAGCCAAGGTCTTGTTCCCCAGCCGGGATTTTCATTAGCACATGCACTTATGGGAAGCCCGAAAGGCCTCAGTCTTCTGGCAGTTCCCTGAGAATTCTAAAGCCCAGAAAACTTCGACGTCGGACCTCTTCAGGGCGGAGGCGGCGCGCTAGCCGGAGCTTGTCCATTGCGCTGGTGAAGCTGCCGCCCTTAGCGACTCGACGAAAATGCGTCTGGGTCTGTGCGAGGTGCAAATAGGCACTGCTACTCGTCAGTCCGAGGTGCTCTTTTGTGTGACAAGACTGCGTCCATTCGAACACGTTCCCGGACATATGGCGCAGACCCCAACCATTGGCGGCATCAAGTTCATGAACGCGCACCGGCCTTTGCCGATTGGTCAGAAGGGGCATCGTGATCTTGCGCAGATTCTCGGTCGCAGCGCGGGAGAAGTTCGCCTGGTCCGCCGTCAGGTCATCGCCTTGCGCAAACCGTGTTTCGGTTCCCGCACGAGCTGCATACTCCCACTCAGCCTCTGTGGGTAGGCGATAGGCATCTGTTCCTGCATGCCCATTTAGCCAATCCACATATTCGAGAATGTCGAGGTAAGAAACGTTGATTGCAGGATGCTCCGGGCCCATGGGCACATAGCCCTCACGGAATACCAGAACGCGGTGATCAGGATTATGTGAGCAGCCGCCATCCCGCACACAAGCCATCCACTCTTTATGAGTCACTTCATTGCGCCCCATGGCGAAGGGGATGTCGATCTCGACCCAGTGGCGAGGATGTTCGCTGGGAATGATATTGATCTCATCTGGGCCACGAACTCGCCCGGTCGCGTTCTCACCGTAGATGTCGAACGGATTGCGGGATTCACCACGCTTGGCGCCCATGAAGAACGACCCCAACGGCATCACGATCATCTCAGGGCAGACATCGCACTCACGAAACCGCTCGAGCGGCGCAACTGTGCGATCATCGGTGAGGGTGTAAGCGGGGGTCTGCTGCGCCCCTCCCGTCTCGGGCAGACCAAAGGCCGCGAGCATCAGCAGCAATCTAAAAGCCTGTAACATGAATGTCTTTCACACAACGAAGGCCCTTATGGCCTGGGGCATGAGACTGGGCTTTTAGCGGGAAGAAATCAATCAAAACAGCGAGATAAGCGAGGCCCGGAGGCCTCGCTTGGGTTTGGTTTCAGGCGAAAAGATCGTCGACAAAGAACGGACGGTCCGCGTCCTCTGCATTGCCGTTGATGAACTTCTGGGCCAGGTTGAAAGCCGACTCGCCGACATCGCGGCCGAGCTGACGCCCGTTCACATCGCCTTCGTCGAAGTGGATGCCACCGAAGATCCGCGACAGACCCGCCTCATCGGCGCCTTCGCTAAAGGTCTCCCAGGCGAGCGTCACTTCATTCTCGGGCACGCCGTTCTCGAACTGGATCGTGTCCGGCGCGAAATCGACAAAGCCGCCGAACTCATCCGAGCCGGTGAAGAGCTCCAGCACTTTCGCACCCGCTGCCGAGAAGGCCGAGTGGCCCGAAGTATACTCAGCAAAGGGCGGCGACGGGTCAGCGCCTGGGCGTTGGAAGGTGATGAAGTTCTCCGCCAGGATCGTTTTCGTGCCAATGCCAAACCCGTCCTCGTCAAACCCGCCAAAGGCGTCGATGACAAAGCCGAATTCGCCGGTGACTTCATCCTCGCCGAACTCGCCGATCAGACCGAGCTCACCGAGATCGCGAATGGCACGGACCGGGCGGGCATAGTCGTAGAAGACTTTCGCCTCCCAGGTCGCAATCCCCGCATCCATCACAGCATTGCCAAGAGCGAAGAAGAGCTGGGCGTCTTGATCGACCGAGTTGTCGTCGCGGGCCGAGACGAACTGGCCGAAGGTCATCCAGGTGCCCGGCGGGAAAGCTGTGCCGCCGCCATCTTCCCAGAACTCGGCGATGATCTTCTCTTCATCGGTAAGGTTTGCGCTTGCGTCGATGACCCTCAATGCTTGGTCAATGAAGCCCTGATTGATCACAGTGCCAATCAAGCTCTTGTCGACGGCAAAGGTAGAGCCTTCGAAGGTGATGGTTTGTTCGTCAAAGTTCAGCACAGCGCCTTCGAAAGCTTCGGTGAAGAAGCCCTGTGGTGCCACCGGACGCACATTCTCGAAATTGGTGGTGCCATCCGGGTTCTCGTCAATCGCGAAGCTTTCGACATCCTCCCATTGCGGGGTCAGGAAGCTTTGGCGGCCATTGTTGCCCTCTTCGGGATCCAGCGGCACGTTCTCAGGCGTCCAGGCGGTGATGTCATTGATGTCCAGAGGACCGGAGTTGGTTGGCGTGAAGTCGCCTGTATAGCCACCATCTTGGTTCGACCCGTCCAGACCGCGCAACGCCAGGAGATCATTCGCGGCATCAATGCCGAGCGCCGCCTCCGGGCTAGTGGTGTCATCGGGATCAAAGCCGAAACGCTCTTCCATCACTTTGACGTAGAGATCTTCGACATCAGGGAAGAGACTGCGCAGCACGGTGATCGCCGCGAAACTCATTGCTTTGGTCTTGGCATCATCGCCGAGACTTGTGAGAGCATCCGTCAGTGTTTGATTGTTTCCGGTTTCATCAAAGCTGACCCGAACGGCCGTCTCATCGAAGGATGACCAGGCATCATACATGGCGGTATGCATCATCGCATAAGCGCGAGATGCGATCGTCGGGCCAACGGGGGTGTCGGTGTCGATCACCGCTTGCTGGACGACCCGGTCCCAAATGACGCTGACGCCTGGATCCGTGTCGTTCACAGTGACAACCTGTGTGCCGCCGCCGACCTGAATATAGGGCACGGCGTCCGGATCAAAGTTCTCCTGAATTTCTTCGATGCTGAAGCTTCGGTCGAGGAATTGGAACTCCTCGTAGTTTTTCGTGACCATCTCCTCGCCGGTGAACCTGTCGGCGAAGATGACCTTGTTGCCTTGCAGGGTGACGTCAAAATCGCCTGCGTTGAAGTTGAAGATCAGCGTGTCGAACCCAGCGCCACCATTGGTAAAGCCGACCAAGTCTCCGATCTCCAGCGTATCGTCGCCTTGGCCAAGCCGGACTTCTTTCGCGCCATTGGTGAGCACAACCGTGTCATTGCCGCTGCCAGCACGAATGGTGCCTGCCAGACCGTCGACAAAGATATGGTCATCACCACTACCGCTGCGGACGAAATCGACGCTGCCATTTGCCTCGAGCGTGTCATTGCCGCTGCCGAGACGCACTGTCTCCGCATCGCCGTTCAGGGTGACTTCATCATCCCCGCTCCGGGTACGTACATCGCGCGTATCGGTGTCGACGGTTAGGACGTCATTTCCACCGCGCATGTCGATGGTGGCGATGGGTGTTGTGATGATTTGAGTGTCAGCTGCGCTGGTCCCAATAAAGGAACCTTGCGTTGGCAGACCGTCCGTAATGTCGCTGAGAAGCGAACAAAGCTCCTCCAGCGAGACGCCCAGCGGTGTCCCGATTGATATATTGTCACTCATAGTGTTCCCCTTAGAACATACTGATGTTTGAGTGACGCTATTGTATCTGAGATTTAACAGCCGCGAAGCAGTAGATTGTAAAAATACATATAACTCAATGGCTTGATTTGTTTCGAGTGGT